>NZ_WFIY01000004.1:1173300-1511066 GCF_009729545.1 Acidianus infernus | reverse complement strand
CTTAGTCATAGGCGAATCAATTCCTGCTGGGACTACTACTGCTATGGCTGTACTACAAGGTTTAGGATATAATGCAATAGATAAAGTAAGTTCTGCATCGCCTACTAATCCTAAAGAATTAAAGAGGAAAGTAGTTTTAGACGCTCTTAAGAATCTCCCTAGTAATACACTAGGGAAGATTGCTAAATTAGCAGATCCAATGCTAATTTCAGTGGCAGGAATTTCACTAGGATTCAAAGGAAAGATCTTATTAGCAGGAGGTACTCAGATGACCGCAGCCGCTGCAATAATAAAGGAATTTAATAAAGAAAAATTAAAAGACATTGCAATAGGAACTACTAAATGGATAGTTAAGGATAAATGCTCAGACATAATTTCACTAGCTAAGCAAGTCGGCGTAAGTTTAATTTATGCAGATTTAGATTTCTCTATATCTAAACATAAAGGAATAAGAGTCTATGAAGAAGGATACGTAAAAGAAGGTGTAGGAGCGGGAGGAGCTTCAATACTTGCAATGATTAATGGTGCTAATAATGAAGACATAGTTAGAAAAGTGGACGATATGTATTCAGAATTGCTTATAAGCAAGAATTAAGAAGATAACTTAATGGAGTACGATTTTTTAACTACTAGAGAGAAGATTTTTTACCTTTTAATGTACGCGGACGAGCCTCTTTCTGCTAAGCAGATAATGAAGATTCTAGGGGTAAAAAAGGAAAAAGAAGTTTACTCACATATATATCATTTAGCTAAATCGTCTAAAAGAAAGGATTACATTATAATTATGTTTCCTCCTGAATGTGAGGACTGTGGGTATGTATTTAAATTAGAAATTCCTAAAAAACCTAGTAAATGTCCAGTTTGTAAATCGGAGAGAATAAAGCCTCCAAGCTTTTTAATAAGAAAGAAAGGAAAAAATAATGAATGAAGGCTATTTTTGTTGATATGGGCGAAACACTAGTAAAATTTACACCCAGATATTATGAAGCTGTAACTAACGCCATTAGAGAAAAAGGTTTCGATGTAGATGAGAGAGAAGTGTTTAGGGCGCTAATGCAACAATTAGGTAATCATCATTTTCCGCATCCCGAAGTAGGAGGGCTATCAAATATTGACTTTAGAGATTTATTCTATAGATTAGGATTAGTAGCAAACGATAAAGTTATTAAAGATTTAGAAAGTCGATCATACCTTTCAAATAAATATGAATTATTTGATGATGCAATACCATTTTTGGAGGAAGTTAAAAAAATGAGATTAAAAGTGATATTAGTAAGTAACGCCACGTCAAGCATACATAAAATAATTAGAGAGCTCAATTTAATAAAATACCTTGATGGAGTAGTAGCATCTTGTGACTTAGGAGTAATGAAACCTCACCCAAAAATTTTCTACTATGCAAAAAGAATTGCCGGAGGAGATGGGATCCATATAGGAGACGTTTATGAAATAGATGTAGTAGGTGCTAGAAGGGCATTTCTTAAAGCAATACTATTAGACAGATTTAATTATTATCCAGAAATTAAGGAAAATAAGGTGAATAATCTATTACAAGCAGCAAAATTAATAAAAGAGATGTTGAACTATTAGTAAGTAAAATTCCTCCACATCCCAATCCCAAAATTTTCTTAGAGCAGTATTTAACTCCGCCAGAGGTCGTTGCTGACATCGTATGGTTAGCGTTTCTCAGAGGAGAAATTAAAGGAAAAAGAGTTGCAGACCTAGGTTGTGGCACAGGAAGATTTTGTGCTGCTGCAAGTTTTCTAGGAGCTTATTGTGCTTGTATAGAGATCGATAATGATAGCATTACGTTAGCTAAAAAAGTCTTCAAAGATCTAGGAATAGATGCAGACTTCATTAATGCCGATGTTGAGTATTTTTACTCTCAGTCAAAATTTGATACCGTAATTGAAAATCCACCCTTTGGAGTTAAGAGAAAAGGTTATGATCTAATTTTCCTAAACTCAGCGTTAGATTTATCAAATGACGTTGTATATTCCATTCATAAAAGTAATGAGAAATCTGAGAAAATAATCAAAAATATTGCCAGAAAAAAAGGATTTTCAAGTGAAGTAATAACTACTAATTTTGAAATAGGATATTACTATCCATGGCATAGAAACGAAATTCATAAATTTTTAGTTGATATCTATCTTTTTAAAAAGATTACCTGATTCTATCATTTCAAGTAATGAGATTACTCCTTTACCATTCTCCTCATCTAGAACTAAATCAGCAATCTTTTTTACTTCATCTAGAGCATTAGCTACAGCTACCTTATAATCTGCTACGTTAAATAATGGAATATCGTTCTGACTGTCTCCAATAGCTATAATTTTACCCTTAAAATTTAGAATTTTTACAAGTTCTAGTAAGCCTTTCCCTTTATCCATATTTTTAGGCATTATCATGGCATCGTTTCTATTCCATTCCACTCTAGCACAATCAAATCTTAATTTATTGCTAAAGTTTCCTACATTATCAAGATAAATAATTATCTTGCCGACGGAATATCTTAAGCCTAATTTTTCCAATTTTTCAATTATACTCTGTCTTATTTCAAACCAATCTTTATCTACTAAGTGTATCTCTTTTTCTCCTATAAGCAAAAGAGGGCCATTCTCTAAAACCCATGCTGTAGGATTTAATCCTTTGGCTAAAACATCAATGAATTTCCTTTCTCTGCCAGTTACTACTACGAATGGATATTTCTTTGAAAATTCATTAACCTTCTCTTTAACTTCGTCTGAAATTGTAAAACCGTTCTTTTCGCTAGCTAACGTTCTATCGTAATCTGAAGCAACTAAAAACAATTTTTATTCACCAAAATTATATCCAAGATCTTCTAATATCTTTTTCATTCTTAACGCATCGTTTTCGAGCTCTGGACTTTCGCAAATTAATGTTATTGAAATATCTCTTTTCAGAATTTCCCTTGCTAAAGGCTCAAAAGGCGGAGTATTGTAAACTATAGACCTATGTATATCTACATATTTGCCATTTCTTATTTCTAGTCCTTCAAAATGAGAATTTATATGAGTTAACCCTAGTTCCTTAGTTAGTCTATCTAAAATTTCTCCATAATCTATCTGTCCTCCTTGCCTGGCAAAAGTATGAGCCCAATCTATATATGGAATTACTTGCCTATCAAGTTCCTTTGATAGTAAAATAACTTCATCTAACGTTCCTATTGCAGTTTCTTTAGCCATTGTTTCTATTCCAAACTTCACATTCATTATACCTAGTTCCTTAGATTTATCTAAAATCTCTCCTAGACCAGATTTAACTTCATCTAAGCATTCCTCTCTCTTAGATTTTTTCCCATAAAATGCTACATGTATTGCTATAGCATCCGCTCCCATAGCTTCGGCTCTAGTTGCAGTTTCCAATATTCTATTTTTAGACGCTTCTATTTTTTCTTTTTCCTCTGAGCACAAATTTATATAATACGGGGCATGTACTGATAATCTTACTCCTATAGTTTTTGCAACTTCACCTAATTCTTTCGCCTTTTCAATACTCATCTTTACTCCTTGTACAAATTCTACTTCCATAGCATTGAGACCCAATTCTTTTACTTTCTTTACACCTTCAACAGTACTTTTACCTTTGGCAGATAAAGGAATGCCGGCCGTACCCAAGTAA
Organism: Acidianus infernus; assembly: GCF_009729545.1. NCBI lineage: Archaea > Thermoproteati > Thermoproteota > Thermoprotei > Sulfolobales > Sulfolobaceae > Acidianus > Acidianus infernus. Next base: position 1,507,421 of record NZ_WFIY01000004.1, on the reverse strand, counting down.
ATCTTTGGCATAAAAGAATGTTTTATGTACAAAAATTTTAAGCTAAAGTCTCACAAGTTTACTATAGATTTATTTAGTGAGTCTTCTTTCTCTCTTAATAATTCTAGAATAGCGTTTGCCATAATTCTTTGATCAAAATCCTCCGAAGTATTGGATTTTACTTGCTTAATTATTAACTCAACTATAGGCTGAAGCGTAAGAGACATTATAATCGCAGACAATTCTTTTATGAACGCTGATCTTATAACGATTTTCTCAGCTTCGGACTTACCAGAAGTTTCGTTATCTATAATTTCTCTAATTTTTTTAAGAATATTATTACTAGCTTCATCTATAGCCTCTGTAATTACTGGTTCTATTATTTTCTTGTATTCTACTTCTCCTGAAGATACAAAAGATACTGTATCAACAAGAATTTGAATTCTCTTGTTTAAAGAATTCACAATTTCATTATTTATTATTTCACTTATTTTATCTTTTATAGATTGAGGTATCTTATACTCTGTAGCCTCTACTGCTATATTAACACCAGCTTTTTCAGCAATAAATTCTATTAAAGTCTTGGCATTTATACCCACACTTCTGAATTTCACAGCCGCTAATGGACATAAAGTTATAAGATTTTGATACTTCTCACCTAAAGCTTTAGCCATCATATCTGCTCTTTTACCTATGTTTTTCTCTAATATAGCCCCTGAGCACCCTTCAACTTTCCTTACTTTAAATCCTCTATCTCTAAGTCTTTTTATTATATCATCTGCGTAAGTTGATGAAAAACATGCTACGTGGAGATTTATTTCTTCATTACCCTCAAACTGTATAGATTTTAATAGCCTTAGTTCTAAAGGAGTAACCTCTGCTTCAATATTTACTCCTGCGAATTTTGCGTACTCTCTATAAGCCTCGGAGAACGCTTTATAGTCCTCCGGCGTTAAAGTAATTAGCTCAGATACATTCTTCATTTTCTCTAAATTATTTTTCATTATTTCTGTAAGATCTTTTCCATTACCGCTTATATATTGCAAAAATCCGCTATCATTAGAAGTATTAAATAACTTTATTCTTATTCCGAGCTTTTTGAGCAATTCTAAAGACGAGAATAGAACTGTAGGATTTTCAATTACATATTTACCTAACCATAATCCTATTTCACTATTTTCATCAATAATATCATTATATTTAGCTGGAATAGGAGTATCAGGAACTTTTTCTTCTGGAATCTTCTTTGCTACAAGACTATTCAGCTTAATTAAAAGAGTAGAGATTGGTATTTTAGCGGGGCAAACGCCATCACATAATCCGCACTTATGGCATCCAGATATTTCCGCTATTGCACTATCCGGAATGTCAACTGAATTATGTAACTCATAATAGCTTATTACTCCTCTAGTAAAGTCAAACATTCCTTTAGGAGCATAAGGCCATTGAGGAACTAGTTTAAACTGAGGGCATACTGTTACGCACATAGCACAGTCTATACAAGTCAGCGCATAATCTACGAAAATATCGAGATAACGCTTAGCAACCTTATAACCTTCTATTTCGCCACCTGGCGTTAACGCTTTAGCTAAGCCTATTCCAAACCTAAACCTTAAGGCTTCTTGCTGCTTTCCTACTATCTCTAGAACTGCTTTAGCCCTACGCTTAGGATCGAATACTTTTCCAGGGTTAAATATTTCATTAGGATCCATTTCTTCTTTATACTTCTTTATTTCCTCGTACCTATCAACGCCTAGTTCTTGAAAAGTTCTTCCCATGGCACTTAGCCTATTCTTAGCGTACTTATGAACAAATATTCCTATAGATAGCATAGATCCTCCTACTTTTATGTATTCGTCCATCATCAAAGTATTTTTAGCCAAGTCATAGATAATTTTCTTATCAACTGGAGATAGTGATGCTTGAGTAAAAGCATTTACTAGAAGAACTTCTCTTCTCTCTAAATCTATATCCAGATCAAAACCATTATCTATAGTTAGAGTACCTAACTTACCTATATTCTTTTCAAGGCCTTCTATTAGTTCCTTTATTTTAGTATAATGTATTAAACCATGCTGATGAATTAGTAAACCCTTAGTTCTTAGAGCTGCATTAACACCGTGATTGAATGACCACCATCCTGTCCATTCTCCTTCAAACATCCTTCCTCCATAGGTCTGTGCTATTCTATATAATTTAGGTTCTACAATCGAAGACCTAGATGAAGGATATAATATTACCATGTTCCACTTTCCTGGATCTAAAGATGCCTTAAATTTCTCTGCAATATAACTAGATATTGCAGGACCTCTAACTTGTATATGCCAAGCTGGAATTACTTCTCTATAAAATTCTCCTATTGCGTTGTAAGTCTTATCAAAGTCGTCAAAAGAGATTACCATTGCTTCAGTATTACTAAATTGCCTTAATTTAATTCCTGCTTTAACAATTATTCCTGTAGTTCCTTCAGCTCCACAAGCTATTGCCAGATCTTTTCCTTCCAAATGAACTAATTCACCCTTTGGATTTACCATATCAATAAAGCTAATATTATCACAAATGAACCCATACTCGTAAGAGCCTATTCCTAAAGCATCTCCGGCTATGCCTCCTCCAGCTGTTGAGTCGTATGAAGATGGAAAAGTTCTTAACTGAAGACCTTTTTGTTGCGCTGCTATATCTATAAGCTTCCAAGTAGCCCCAGGCTCTACTATAGCTATTTTATTTGCTTCATCTATTTCAACTTTATCCATCTTAGAGAAATCTACTAGGATACCACCATCTGCAGGAATTGCATTTCCATACCTATTTGTACCTCTACCGTAAGGAGTTATTGGCACGTCATATTTTAATGCTATTTTTACTAAATCTATTACATCTTCAGTAGATTTAGGATAAACTACATAGTCTGGAATAATATTTATTTTAATTCCTGACCATACAAGTTCAGGAACAAATCCCATATCCACTGTATGTGACAGTCTTTCAACTAAACTATCAGAAAAGTTATCGCCAAAGCGAGATTCCAACTCTTCCCTTATGCCCAACGGTTTCTCACCTATAAGCTTAAAATATTTTTAACATTCTGACTAATAACTCTTTGTAAGAATTCATAATATTCTTTACGTTGCTCTTTTCTAGGCTCGAAATAAGAAAATTCCTCGGGATAAGATCCGTCCCAGGTAGGTATTATATGAATATGAACATGAAATATAACTTGACCCGCACTTTTTCCTACATTAGTTAGAAGTCTTATTCCAGAAGATTTTACTGACTCTTTTACTGCCCTGCTAACTATATTTGAAGAAAATGCTAGTTTTTCCAAATATTCTTTTTTAGTATTTAGAAAATCATCAAAATGCTCTTTTGTAACTACTAATGTGTGGCCGGGCGCTAACGGAAATTTATCTAAAAAAGCTACAGTATACTCATCCTCATAAACAATATATGCAGATTCTTCCTTTTTAACAATTTTACAGAATAAGCACATATTACTTACAACTACTTTCTTACTTAAGTTTATATCGGTCATTATGCGGATTAAAAATTAATTTAATAAAGGTAAAGAGTGACATCAATGAGAGTATTTTACTTAATTATAATTCTTGTAATATCTATTGTTACAAATGCTACTCCATTCTTTGGAACTCCATATACTTTAGTTACAACAACTTTACTTTTAAAATGTGGAATAACACCAATTAATCTAGCAGAAGCTATCATACTAACTGGCGTTGGTGCTGCAGTTGCAAAAAGCTTCATGTATTTTATAGGATTAGGAGCACGTAAAGGCTTAAAGCGTAATAAAAATGTAATTTTCTTTTCTAGATTTACTAGTAAAAAATCATTTTATATTATATTATTTCTTACTTCTATATTTCCATTCTTGCCTCTTGACGATTTAGTTTACCTTATAGGCGGAACTACAAAAACTTCCTTAATATCAATGCTAAAAATTTCATTATTAGCCAAAATTATCAAAAGCTCAATAGAGATACCTATAGAGGCCTTTGGAATATTGCAAATAAGCGAGGCAATAGGGATAAGCCCTTTCGAAACTGGAGTAATATCTACAGTTATAATGACCATTTTAGCAATAATATTATTTAAAATAGATTGGGAGAGTATCTATAGAAAGATAGAAAAATATCTTACAAATAACAAGTACTTCAGATTACCATGAAATTGTTTAGTGGTAAAAAATTCGAAGTTTACTTAGATAAATTCGATCTACCTAATGGTAAAATTAGAGAAACTGAATATATAAAACATAGAGGATCTGCAGTAATAATACCGCTTATTGATGAAAATACAATAATTTTAGAAAAACAATTCAGACCAATTATAGGTAAGTGGATATACGAATTACCTGCTGGTACTATGGAAGAAGGTGAAGCTCCTGAAACTACTGCCAAGAGAGAATTGATTGAAGAGACAGGATATGAGGCTGAGACTCTAATTCACCTTATAGACTTTTATCCTTCACCAGGTGTAAGTACTGAATTAATGCACCTCTTTTTAGCTAAAGGATTAAAATTTGTAGGAAGTAAACCAGAGGAATACGAAGTTATAGAAATAGAAAAGAAAAATATCGACGAAATTCTGGAAATGATAAAAAATCACGAGATTGAAGACGCTAAAACTATAATAGGAATACTTTACTATCAATTTATGCTAAGAAATCGAACGACTTAGTCTCTCCTACTATTAATGGTTCTTCTTTTACGATCCATTTTCTAGCCTTAGCTTCTCTTAATTTTTCTACAACATCTACCCAGTTAAATAAGTCTGGAATCTCGTAAATTACTACAAATTCGTAATCTCCTATTCCAAATGAGTATGTAGTATACGATTTAATACCGTTATTTTTTGGATTATTAATTGCCATATCTATGTGCTCCTTCATTATTTTTTCTCTCTCTTCAAAAGGCAATAAATACCATTCAGGAGATTTTTTCATAGGATATGCAACAAAATACTTTAATTGCTCTCTTCCTAAAACTACTTTAGGATCGAAATTTGATTTCATATAAGGAGAAGGTTTAAAGACTGAAAGAAATAAGTTGGACTCTAAAGCATATCCTTCAAATGCTGATAATATAGCCGATCTAAACTCCAAAAATGGAGAAGTACTAAAAGAAGATAGCCAATAGATTATGTTAGACTCTTGAGATAGAGAAGAGAATTTCTTAATAGATATTACATCCTTCTTAAATTCGTTAGCAACTTCCTCTGCCTTACTTAATATCGATTTTCTAGCCTCATGATTAAGCCTCCACCAATCTTTATCAAATTTAATTGAATACACCATCATATAAACTTCGTTAACCATTGTTATTCATCTCATTAATTATATCGCCGTAGATTATTAATGCTTCTTCTAAACTCATTAAATAACCTATAAAATAAGAGGAAACGTTTCTTCTAACATACTCATCCAAAATGTCATATCCGTCAGACGTAGGACCGTTTAATATTCTATTCATTTGATTATCAAATTCCTGCTTATTTGATGCTGTAACTATAAAAGCTACTGGCAAAACTCTAATTCCTAATGAGAGATCACCATCGCTTAACTCTTCATCATATTTTATGAGCTCATCTATAACGCTTTCATTAATGCCATAATAGTTTATTTCATTTAAATTATATAATTTATGTAATATATTCTCTACTCTATTTTTAATTAAGTTAATCTGTTCCTTCAATTTAGTTAAAGGAACGCCTTTTCTTCCAATTATTATTTCAGTACCACCATTTTTACCCATCTTATCCAGATAGAGCAAGGCTCTCAACATTTTTGCTAATTTCTTCCTATTATGAATTGAAATTTCTCTATCTTTAATTGTAGATGATGGTAAAAATCCTATAAAATATTTAAAGATAACGCCTACATACAATTTGTCGCCTTTATTAGTAGTTACTTCTATAGGAGAAGGAATTTCTTCTAATGACTCTTTATATACTATAGCTACTTCATCAGAATTTATTAAGGACCTTACATAATTCTCAAAATTATCTATTTTTTCCCTTCTCTCCTCTACAAGCTGACCCATCTCATTGTATATTTTTAGTAAAGGAATTTCACTATCCGTTTTCAGAACTATTTGCATTAAGGGGAAAGTGTCTTCCTTTCTAAGTATGGTTGCTGCATAGAGAAAACTTGAAAATTTAACTATACCTATAATAATTTTACTATCTATGTCACTTAAAAGCGCCGTATGTTTGGACGCAGCTAAAGCTAGCTTTTCTGCATCATACCATTCTTCACTTAGAACAAGCTTGTCTGTCTGTTCTTCATCTTCCTCGTTATTTCCAAATTTAAACACTATAGATTTTACATTTAATTCTTCTGCAACTTCGTCGATTACCTCTTTTATAAGTAAATCTATTTGAGGTATAGGAGGCAATATATAGTGGTTATCTTTCTCCTCTATATTTTTATACACATGAATCCCATTATCTTCTAAAGATATTATCAAGATTTCCTTTTCATTACCGTTATCGTCTATAAGAGAGCATGAAATGATTGGCTTATTCTGCAATGAATATACTTCTAGTATACTCAATTTACTCTACCTTGAATAGTAAGTTATCTAGAATAATACAAAAACCTTATCACTATATTAAAGAGCTCATAGGCAGTTCTATGAAAAGCGTTATAAAAATACGGAAAAATCTTATATCAAAAAACTATATGATAAATACTAGATTATGGATTTAAGGAGGCTTGTGACTTATATAATAATAGGTTCTACTATATTATCTGCAATCTTTATAATATCGTTTAGAATTAATATTCTGAATAATCCAGTCATAGCTGCAGTCTTAGCTTTAAGTTTCTTTTCTGCAATAGCAATCTTTGTAATAGCTTTAGACCCCTATATTTTAAATCCTAATAGGAAAATAAATATGATCGATGATATTATAGTAATCATAAGTATATTAACTTATACATTAATTTCGGTATTTCTAATTAACGGTTATGGAACTGATGATATGGAATATATAGCTACCGCAATAAATTATCTAATTCATGGTATAAATCCTTATTTACAGTCTTATCATCCTCATAATGTAGAACCTACATATCTTCTTAATGGTAATATTGCTAGTAGTTATATTTATCCGCCTTTATCATTCTTACTTTATACGCCATTATATTTGATTTTAGATTTGCTTAAAATAAAATTATATTATATTAATATTTTAAACATAATTTTCGAAGATCTTCTTGCTATAATTATATATTTACAAGGAAGAAAGAGAAAAGATCCAATAGCCACGTTGCCAATTATATTCATTTTCATAACTTCAGGCTTACTAGCACCATCATTTGCAGGAGTTAATAGTTCAGTTTGGGCAGTATTCATTGCCTTAAGTTATGTGTATAATGGCAAAAAATCTGGAATTTTTTTAGCTTTAGCTGACTCATTTAATCAAATACCTTGGGTCATAACGCCTTTTCTTCTAATTTACAAGAAAAAAGATCTTTTGAATGTTCTTAAAGGATTTTTAACATCTATTTTACTTATAAATGTACCATTTCTGATATGGAATCCATATGCATTCTTACATATTATCACATTAGACGAAAAAACTATTCCAGTAGCGTTTACTGGATTTACAATACTTAATTTTACTACATTATTTAGTGTAGAACCTTGGTTCTTTACATACGCTATGGCGTTGTCTGGAGCATTTCTAATATATATTTATTATAGATTTTTCGATAGATTAAAAGAGTCCTTATGGATATTTCCATTAATAATAATGTGGTTTAGTTGGAGAACCTTAACTAGTTACTTTATAATGTGGCCTCAATTAATGTTTTTATCCATTTTTAACATTAATTCTTATAATATGGAAATTCCAAAAATTCATTTGAGTATAAATAGAAAGGAGATTTTATCCGTATTATTCGTATTATTAATTTCACTAGTTTCTGCAGGGGAATTTTCTCACATACAATATGTGGACCAGGATCCTATACAGATAATTAATGTTATAATTCCTGAAAGTGAACATAATTCTACTTATATAAATCAACTTTATATCGTGGTCAAGAATATTAAAAACGAAACTATAAATATTACCCTAGTTAGAGTTTCGATTCCAAACTGTTTAAATATGGTTTGGAATTTCACTAAAGTAGAAATACCACCAAATTCTACTGGAGTGGTATTTGCATATACTCAAAATCCTGCATTATATATAAATTCCACATCTTTTACAGTGCAAGTTTATTCAAATTGTTACATAAGTTCTTATAAGGTTATAAGGAATTTTACCGAGTATAATACTACTTTAACTCATGAGTATTCAATCAGTGCTTCAGGAACTTAAGAACGTTAATTATAGTGTAATTTCAGAATATATAATTAGAAGAATTTCAGAATATATAACTGAAAGTGGTAAAAATGGAGGAATTATAGGCTTAAGTGGAGGAATAGATTCTTCTGTAACTACCGTTCTTCTAAGTAAGGCTACACAAAATTACTTCATTTTACTTATGCCGTCTTCTTCCACACCTCAAAAGGATATGGAAGATGCAAAGAAAATAATAAATATGATAGGAGCAAATAACAAATATAAAATTATAAATATAGATACAATACTAGAATCTTTTAAAAATGAAATAAAAACAAATGACAAGTTAGTTTTGGGTAATATTAAAGCTAGAATTAGAATGATACTTCTTTATGCATACTCACAGATTATGAATTACCTAGTAATTGGTACTGGGGATAAAAGTGAATTACTATTAGGCTATTTTACTAAATACGGAGACGGTGGGGTTGATATTTTGCCTATAGGCGATCTGTATAAAACTCAAGTAAGGGAACTTGGTAGATATTTAGGTTTGCCAGAAGATATAGTAACTAAACCGAGTTCTCCAGCACTTTGGGAAGGTCAAACTGCTGAAGGTGAACTTGGAGTTTCTTATGATATAATAGATGCAGTATTATACCTTAGAGTAGAGAAAATGATGGATATAGACTCAATAGCTAAAGAACTTCAAATTAATGTAGATATAGTTCGTAAAATAGATAGGATGGTGAAAACTTCACAACATAAAAGATTGCCACCAGAAATATTTAGATTAAGTGGAAGAGCTATTAACTCAGACTGGAGGTATCCCAGAGAATGGATATAGAACTTGCACAAATAAGACCTAAGTTAGGGGATGTTGAATATAATTTAGAAAAACACTTAGAAATTATACAAACATCCTCTGCCGACTGCATCATATTTCCCGAGTTATCGTTAACTGGATATGTACTTAGAGACCTCGTTTATGAAGTATTTAAAGAAGCTGAAAAAGCTGTTACTAAGATAGTTGATAATTCAAAGTGTGTAATTTTTGGAACAATAAAGGAAGTTAGATCGGGTATTTTAAGAAATTCAGCGGTCATATCAATTGAAGGTAACTATGATTATATTTACAAGTTTTACCTCCCTACATATGGCTTATTCGAAGAAAGAAGATATTTCCAGCCTGGAGATCCATTATCAGACGTTAAGATATTTAAATATAAAGGAATTAATTTTGGTGTAGTTATTTGTGAAGATGCTTGGCACCCAGAACCTATAGAAGCGCTTGCCTTAAAAGGAGCAGATGCAGTATTTATTCCTGCTTCCTCACCTATGAGAAGATTAGAAGAGAACTTATTAATAGAAAATAATTGGGAATCTCTAATTAAAGCACATTCTTTAATGTATGGAATATGGACAGCTTTTGTTAATGCAGTAGGCAGTCAAGAAGAAGAATATTTTTGGGGAGGTTCAATGGTTTCTTCTCCTCAAGGTACAATCAAAGTAAGAGCTAGAAAATTTGAAGAAGACAGAATATTTACAAAGATAGATTTAGAAGACGTTAGAAAGGCTAGATTCTTTAGCAGTTTCAGAGACCATAATAGAGACTTTCATAGATTGCTCTCTAATCTTTAAATATTCTAAGTTAAGAAAGATATTTATGCTCAGGCAAACTTTCAACTTTAATATTATACTACTTATATTGCTAATAGTATTTCTTATTCTTTCGATAATTAGTCCAGTATTTTTACTTGGAGCAATAGGAATAGGAATGTTTAAAATATTTGGAAACAAAACATTTATACCTTTTTCAATTTTACTTTTATTATTAATAGGCTTACATGGATATTTATATATGATAGGAATACTATTGGCGTTAGCATTTATTGCTTTTAATATAATAAAAGATATATACAGATATTACGTATAAAATATAGAATATTTTTATCGATTTATAAGAAATTAATGGATTTCGCATAATTTAAAAAGCATTTAAATGTAACTTAACGCGTTTTCAAATGCTTAGCCTTAATAGAAATACATTACTAGAGTAAACACATGTTATACAAATTAGATGAGGTAATAGAAAACAAAGGTTGGGATACTAGGAAAAAAATACTAGAGCTTTTACAATCGAGAGAAATGACTGCATATGAAATTTCCAAAATATTAGAATTAAATTATTCTACAGTAAAATACCATCTAGAATTATTAGAAAGAGTAGGATTAATAACTGTTAAAAAAGATAAAAGGAATAGGTATCTTTATAGAGCAAATAATAATATAAAAATATTAAAGTTAACAGATAAATAATATATTTTATTATATTTTACCTATTTTAATTAATACAAATATCGCTATAATTAGAACCACTATAAATATTATTAAAGTTAAATAATTTGATAAAGATTCACTTGAAGGAGTAGTGCTAATTATAGTTGGATATTCCCTACTAACGTATACAGAAACTCCATTATATGTTCCATTTAATTGTTGTAATATCCCATCATGGAAATATACTGTAACTGGAACTTTATATTTTCCTAAAGCGTCAAAAATCCCCGAAAATTCCTTAGTTAAATTTCCATTTAACGTGGCGTTTCGTATAAATTCTAAGTTAGTAGTGTTAAATGCCATACAGTTTATAGGCAAAGGATAAGGATTATCCTCATTAACATTATACTCCATTACATTGTAATAGTTATTACCAACAATCGTTAAATTAAATTCTATAGTATTGTTTTTAATACATATAACTGTAAAATTATATGTAAATGAATATATAGTATTATTAACGTTAACCTGAACTGCATATATTAAAGAAGAATGAGGAACTAAGGAAGCTACTATTAACGGTAATAATATAGGAATCATATCAACTAAATTATCATTGAGGTTTATAAGAATGAGCGAAATATTTCCAGGAATATTCGAATCCGATTTTTATATAAATGAAATGATAAAATTGTGGGACGAAGGAGAGAAATGGGCTAAATGGCTTGATGAGCTAGCTAAGAAATATAATCTTGAAAGAAAAGTACTTGACGTTCCATGCGGAATAGGCCGAGTTTCATATTTTCTTAATAAATTAGGATACGAAATTGTTGGAGTGGATATTTCAGAAAAAATGATAAAAATGGCAAAGAATAACGTTCCAAACGGCAGATTTTACAGAGCAGACATGAGATATTTGAAGGATGTACTTAATGGAGAAAAATTTGATTTAGTAATAAATATATTTAATAGCCTAGGATATTACTCAGAGGAAGATGATCTAGAGATACTTAAATCCATAAAAGAAGCTACGAATAAAATAGCCGTAATAAACTTGGATAATAGAGATTATATAATTTATAATAAACCAGAAGTTTACTATACGTATGTTCATCCTTACTTGGTAGAAGATCACAATTATTTTGATCCATACACTTCTAGACTAAAAATAAGGAGGACTTATATGAACCAAAAAGGGGAAATAATAGGCTCAATAGAATATACACAAAGATTCTATAGTTTACACGAAATAGTCAATTTAGTTAAGAAAGCCGGTTTTAAAATCTTAGATGTAGTTACAGCATACTCGTGGAAGAAGTTCGAAGTTACTGACCCTCAGATAACAATAATAGCTGGAATATAAAGAGCTATAAAAAGATGATTAAATTGGCCTTTGCTGAATAATGATGATTGCACGTCAGGATGATTTTAAAGTAATGAAAATTTTATAGTTCAGTATAATACTTTCTACTTAATGAAGTATAAGGAAAAACCGAAGATGATGGTATTTAGGGGTTTACTACAAGTTATAATTGCTTATATCATATATCGATATGGAGATATGTACGGTTACGAGATTAAAAGAAAACTTGAGGAGATTCACGGTAAAAAATTACCTCACGGTTTAGTTTATATTACCCTAAAAAGAATGGTTAATTCGGATATCCTAGAAATATATGAGAAAGATGGTAAAAAATATTATAAACTATCTGAAGGAGGTAAAGAGTTTTTAGATAATCACGTTAAAGTACTGCAAAAAGTTAGGAGTATAATAGATGAAATAGTGAATTTTATGAATTCTACTCATTAATGTCTTTTTAAAATGGTATAATCAAAGCTTAAATTATCATTGCTTATTCTCTATATATGATTCAAAAAATTCGATCAGAAAAGGTTTATGGTGGTTATGAAAAAGCTCCAAATAGAGCGTTTCTAAGAGCTATGGGATTAAATGACGATGATATCTCAAAACCTCTAATAGGCATAGCTGCTGCATGGAATGAAGCAGGTCCTTGTAATATTCACGTATTGGCCTTAGCTAATGTAGCAAAAGAAGGAGTAAGAGAAGCAGGTGGAACTCCTAGAATTTTTACTACTCCAGTTGTAATAGATGGAATAGCGATGGGAAGTGAAGGAATGAAATATTCATTAGTTAGTAGAGAAGTTATTGCAGACACTGTGGAATTAACAGTAAACGCTCACGGATATGATGGCTTTGTTGCATTAGGCGGATGTGATAAAACAGGACCAGGTTTAATGATGGCAATGGCTAGGTTAAATATACCATCGATCTACATGTACGGCGGAACAACCTTGCCAGGCAATTATAAAGGAAAACCAATTGCAATAGGAGATGTATATGAGGCAGTAGGCGCTTATGCTGCTGGAAAATTATCTGCGGAAGACTTGAGAATTATGGAATTAAACGCCATACCAGGACCTGGAACTTGCGGAGGATTATATACCGCAAATACTATGGGAATGATATCAGAAGCTTTAGGAGTAGCTTTACCAGGTAGTGCATCTCCCCCAGCAGTGGATGCAGAGAAGGTTAGATTTGCAAAAGAAACTGGTAAAGCTTTACTTCATTTAATGGAAATAGGATTAAAACCTAGAGATATAATGACATTTGAGGCATTTGAAAATGCAATAACTGTACTCATGGCTTCCGGCGGTTCTACTAATGCAGTATTACATTTATTAGCAATAGCGCATGAAGCTGGTGTTAATTTAACTTTAGACGATTTTGATAGGATAAGCAAGAAAGTGCCTGAAATAGTAAACATGAAGCCTGGAGGAGAGTATGTAATGGCAGATTTGCATAGAGTTGGTGGAGTACCATTAATATTAAAGAAATTACTCGATGCTGGTCTACTTCATGGAGATGTAATAACTGTAACTGGAAAGACGATGGAACAGAATTTAAAAGAATATAAAATACCAGATGTACCTCATTCTCATATTGTAAGAGATGTAAAAAATCCTTATAGCCCCACCGGAGGGATAAGAATATTAAAAGGTAATTTAGCTACAGAAGGAGCAGTAATTAAAGCTTCAGCAAGCAAAGTTAAATATCATAGAGGACCTGCAAGGGTATTTAACTCCGAAGAAGAAGCATTTAGGGCAGTACTTAATGGTCAAATCAAGGAGAAGGAAGTTGTCGTAATAAGATATGAGGGTCCTAAAGGAGGGCCAGGAATGAGAGAGATGTTAGCTGTTACAAGTGCTATAGTTGGTCAAGGATTAGGAGAAAGCGTAGCTTTAGTTACTGATGGAAGATTCTCTGGAGCTACCAGAGGTATAATGGTAGGTCATGTCGCACCAGAAGCAGCAGTTGGGGGTACTATAGCTATAGTAGAAGATGGAGATATTATAACAATAGATGTAGATAACGGGAAATTAGAAGTTGAGCTAAGCGACAAGGAAATAAAGGAAAGATTAGAAAATTGGAAACCGCCAGAACCTAAATATAAAACTGGCTTACTTGCACAATACGCTCGACTAGTTTCATCCTCTTCTAAAGGAGCCGTTCTTTTAGGATAAGGAAAATTATTTTTATTTAATTTTGCTAAATTGAAAGGCTTATATTATTAAAGTAAGTTTATATTCCAGTATATACATATGTTTTAATGATAAATATGAGAAGGATTCTAAAAGCAGCAATATTAGGAGCTACGGGTTTAGTAGGAATTGAATACGTAAGAATGCTATCACAACATCCTTATATAAAGCCTGCATATTTAGCGGGAAAAGGTTCTGTAGGTAAACCTTATGGAGAAGTTGTAAGGTGGCAAACAATAGGACAGATTCCAAAAGAAGTTGCAGACATGGAAGTAAAGCCTACAGATCCAAAATTAATGGATGATGTAGACATTGTTTTCTCACCTTTGCCTCAAGGCGCGGCTGGCCCTATAGAAGAGCAGTTCGCAAAGGAAGGTTTTCCAGTGATTAGTAACTCTCCAGATCATAGATTTGATCCAGACGTGCCAATGTTAATTCCAGAGTTAAATCCTCATACTATTTCCTTGATAGATGAACAAAGAAAGAAAAGAGATTGGAAAGGTTTCATAGTAACTACTCCATTATGCACAGCTCAGGGCGCCGCAATACCTTTAGCACCAATTTTTATGAATTTTAAAATGACAGGAGCTTATATAACCACAATACAGTCATTATCGGGAGCAGGATATCCTGGAATTCCTTCACTTGATGTAGTAGATAACATACTGCCTTTAGGAGATAAATATGATGCAAAAACTATAAAGGAAATTACCAGAATATTTAGTGAAGTAAAAAGAAATGTAAACGATCCACCTTTAGAAGAAGTAGCTTTAGATGCAACTACTCATAGAATAGCAACAATCCATGGCCATTATGAAGTTTCATACGTTACTTTCAAAGAAGATGTCAACATAGAGAAAATAAGGGAAACATTAGAGAATTTTAGAGGTGAACCTCAGGATCTAAAGTTACCTACCGCACCGGAAAAACCTATAATAGTAAGAAACGAGGATACTAGACCACAAGTATATTTTGATAGATGGGCTGGAGATCCTCCAGGAATGAGTGTAGTTGTTGGAAGATTAAAGCAAATAAGCAATAGAACAATAAGAATGGTATCGCTAATTCATAATACAATTAGAGGGGCAGCTGGAGGAGGAATTTTAACTGCAGAATTACTTATAGCCAAAGGATATATAGAATGATTAAAATCAGGATATTTTTATTTATATTATCACTTTTATAGGATTAATTTTTTAAATTTAAGGTTATATGAAACTATGTAGGCTTTAAGTAATGGACTATATAGGCCTTGCATTAAAAAATGGCATAGATAAGGAAAAAGCTATTTATGTATATAAAATTTTGAATGGCGGATATTTCATGAAATTATACTATGCAAAGACTCCCATTATTAATGAATTAAAAAATTGGCCAACCTTATATCTTAAAAAGAAGAAATATTTTCCAAAAATTGCGTCTCCTGAATATAACGAAGCAATGCAACTCCTCATAACTCTGGATATATATTCAATTTTAGGAACTTCATTTAGATTGCTTAAAACTAATCTTGAGAAGAAAAGGCTAGAGGATGAGTTAAAAAAAGTATACGATAAAATATCAGAAACCTGCAATAATGAAAATATATTTCCATGTCCTATGAGAACATTTGATGTAAATATAAACCAGGATTTTGAACCATTTATTCAAGATCTTTTTGAAAAAAGGCTTAGAGATCAAAAGGCAGACGTTATGAGTACTATTGAAGAAATAGCGTATAATAGTGAATTTTTTGAAGAATTAAAAAAAGAAGTAAATTGGCTTAAGGCTATAAAAGTAGAAAATACAATAAGAGGAATAGCATTAGCAGGTAAACTCGAAGAGTTCTTGGATAATATTCAAGATATAGTATATTTATTGTCATCTGAGAGAACTCTTTACTTTGATGAGCTATTACTCTCAAATAGCATTGAGGATAGTATTAAAAAAATCTTAGAGGATGGTAGAAAAGCAATTAAGAATGAAATAAATAATGAATTCTCAAAAGACGTTAATTATATATACACACTTATTAGACAACAAGGAAGTTACATATGATCTCATGATTATAGAAGTATTTTTAAGTTATTATTACCTCAAAATATTTGTGAAAACAAAAGAGACCATAAAACAACGAAAAGTTAGAAGTAATGAGAGCATTAGCGCGTTCAAAGAAGAACTTAGAGCACTAAGCTTTGAACCAATTTACGGTGAATCTGTTAAGGATATAATAATGAGATTTACAACTAAGATTCAAGAACTTGCAGAACAATATGGCTATGAGATTGAATTTCCAAAGAAGGCAGAAGTAGAGACTGATGGTAATATCTATTATTTTGTGTACAATATAAAAGTAAAAACTAAGACGAGCGTTAAAAAACTTAAGATAAGCATACAATATATTATGTACGATAATAACCAATGGGTAGGATTAATAACTGGTATAAAATAAAAAAGGTTTTACTTTCTTCTAAATTTCTTTATTATAACTACATCTATAGTTAAGAGTACAGCTAATAGAAGTAATGTCTCACTTAAATTACTAAGAGAATTATCAACTCCATTATTACAAGTTTTGGTTGTAGCATTATCGTTTAATACTTTCCCATTAATTGTTTTGTAAGAGCATATATGACTATTAATTAAATACACAGAACCATTTATTATCGTTAAATTCTTTATAATTGAATTAACTAAAGTAAGATTATGATTTATTATGACGGCATTACATATGTAAGCGTCTTCCACTAATGTTCCATTAAAGTCTTTAATAAATGTGTATGGCAATAGTATAAATTGATCATTTGGTATACTAGGTATAATATTAAGTGTAGAATAACTTAAAGTTGTAGGGAAGGATACTGGAATTCCATCATATGAAGTACCATAAACATATATACACCATTCACCGCTAAGCCCTTCTGCAGAAAGTCCTAAAGGATTAGATTTTTCACATGGTGTAGTAAATTTACCAAACCATTCTCCTTTAGTATAGTATAGCGGCACTGAAAAATCTAAATCTAAAGAATCGAAATTATCTTTCATGTAAGAGGGAATAATTACTGCATTAAATGTTCCAAAGTTTACATTAGTTCCATTTTCATATGTTATAGAAGCTATTATACCTAGAGTCTCATTCTCATATATACTACCATTAGGTATTGTAGTTACTATTACCCTTAAAGTGCAGGACGATATATAAACTTGTGTAAATCCCTCACCATATACCATATGATCAGTAGAATTATAATTTGCTACTGCAACTATTTTGTAATAGCCTCTAGATATATTGTGAGGAAGTGAAATTTCGCTTACATAGAATATTGAATTTGCATAACTTATAGCGTTTATAGAAAAGGAATAAACTAATTGATTAGCCACATTATAGAGCTTTACTGTAACGTTTGGGGCTACAAGAGAGAGCAGTGCTATGCCTATGGTAAAATTACACCCATCTGCTATAGAAACTGGCTCAGTGAATGCACCTGGTATAATATAAGGAATTAAATAAATTCCTTCAACAAACTCAGAAAATCCAAATACGCAACTTATTCTTATAATGTAAATACCACCAAAAGGTGTTGTTGGGGCAAAGCATCCATAAATATAAGATCCGTTATTAATTATGATATATAAATACCCTTGTATAAGATATTCGGGTGATAGTACAGTTTTATTAATCATTTTAAATGTACACGTAGTTATATTATATTGACATAAAAACGCAGTAAAAATTCCATTAGCTTTAGCTGCTGAACCGTTAGCATATAATAGTTCAGCTATTACCTTTATTCCAATAGGACTAGGATAAAGTGCTACTTGAGGACATAAGAACATGGCTTGTAATCCAACTAGTATATAAGTTCCAGCTTTATCGTTGCCTTGAGCCACTACTACTTCTTGAATTCCACTGCCTTTAGCTACAAAGTACCCTATCCAATAAGTACCGTTATAAACTAGAGGGAATTTCTCTAGAATATTACTTCCATTATAGACATATCCTGTAACTGGAACTAAAGGAGAGGCCTTTACTATAACCTTAACCAGTTGACCATCATTATACGTAATATTAGAAACTGCAACACTAATTGTACTTTCATTTCTTATTAATGAAACAAAATATCCAGCATTTATATATCCAAGTCCAGAAACCGGATTATAAGAACTGTTTTTAATATAATATGGCGTATTATATCCAAAAGTTACTTGCTCAAGTGCTTTAGTTCCTTTTAGACTATAAATTAAAGGATTTATAAAGCCAAATTTACCATGTACTTGAGTTGCTAAATCTATTATTCCAGCAACAATTGGTGAAGCTACTGAAGTGCCACCAATTAAATACTCTTCTCCATAATAATAAATTACTGGTACTCCAGTATATGGATTAGCATCAGCTATGACGTCAGGCACTTCTCTAAATCCTTTAGCTCCTTGATACCAAGGAGATGGAAAGATACTACTAAAGCCACCAGTAGATGCACCATATATGCTTTCTCCACTCCATGCCTCTTGAATAGTTTTGTTACAAGAATAATATAAGGTAGAACCGCCTACTGCTAAAACATATGGGTCACTCGCTGGAATCAATAATCCACCTTGTGGAGACAAGAAAAAGTTATATCCATTTCCTCCATAATCTCCGCTTGCTGCAACAAAAGTTATTCCTTCAACTTCGCCTAGCCAATATTCGTAGGTTAATGATTGTAAGTAAGATAATGGTATTAAACCTAAATCAAAATATATTTCTGGAATTCCAAAGCTTTGTGATACAACGCTTACTTTATCTTGTTGATCAACAAAAGCTATTATTGCAGGTAATGGAACGTTTGGATTAGCCACATAAAGTATTATCCCTGCGGCTGGGGCTATAGAATGAGAATATTCTACATCTAAGGAAATTTCTAAAGCCCAACCGCTTTCAATGCCTTGATTGGGATTATACGGCCCTATAGGACATATAATAAATCTAGGAGGATTTTGTATATTGAACTTCTTATCAAAACATATTAGTTGTTGATAAATATATGGATCTCCACAAAAGTCTATTATTCCAATGTTTGTTCCATTACCCATAATTCCTTGAGAATATAAGGGTGTTACATTATAGGCTTCCCTTAATATGCAAGGATAAATCACATTATAAGCTATCGCTTGAGAATAATTATATAAAGTATTAGGCTTTTGTAAAATCTGAGAAGTAATATTAGTTGAAAATACTAAAGCATTACCTATAGATAGCGGTGGGTCTCCAAAGAATTCGTAGAACTTTATATCATGAAAGTTAATTACGTAAAATTTACCGTTAAGTGCTTTTTCAAAGCTACATACTTTACCAGTAGCTAGTATTACATTCATATATACTGAAGTTTGTATTCCAAATTGCGTTAAGTATGATACTGCTTTTATAATTTCATTATTAGGGATGAAAAGTTTATACACGCAAGTCTCGTTAAGAATAATATGATTTTCTATGTCCAATTGCAATTTTGCTAAATTTTTAGGCTGTTCTACTATAGCTACTGTAACAATACAGTTAGGATTTAATTCTTGCAAATTATGATAATTACTCACATTACTAGGAGAATAGAATGGAATCAACTGTGTTATTAAAATTGCCATTATTACTAATATCTTTAACATAATTATACTTGTTAGCTAGGACTCAAAAACTTTTTCATGACATCTAAAAGTCTTTTATTTTTAAGTAATACTTTATAATTATGGAAGAGGAGTTCACATTATTATTACCAAGTTTTAATGCTTATGACTTTTTCAGCAATCCATCGAATATAATGAAATTTATACCATTATTTAAGAGTATTTCACAAATATCTGACAATGAATTTATTGTTAGCATTGGTTGGATCTTAAATGTAAAAATTAACGTAAAAAGAATTTTAGCAAAAAACAGAATTAGTTATATTATATCTAGGAGTGAACAGCCTAGAATAACGGGCAAATTAGACCATATATTTGAGCCTTTACAAGGAAATACTAACTTAACCAAAGTTAAGATAATTTTCTACTATAAAGGACCTTTAGAAAAATTGGTCAAAATAGAATCAAGAAGGTTCTACAATAAAGTTAAGGATGAAATTGACCAACATAATAAAGAAGAAGTTTCTGATATTGAATTTGATAATATACTAAATCAAATGAAGACGATATTATCTGGTATTATAAAAACCGATGACGAATTTGACATGCTAATTAATAAGGCTGTTATGGAAAGTATAAATTCAGAAATAGCGCTCATAATAGGCTCTGATAGAAATAGCATGAAGTTCCTTTTTGATAAAGGTAATCTTATAAAAGAAAAGGGTAGTGTAGAAAACATAAAGTCTGGAATGAAGTTTGTAATGAAGAAAAAAGAATAAAAACATTAAGTTAATGTTAAGAGAGATGTACAAAATACCAGAAGATGGAGAGAAAATTCAATTTAAAGATGGCAAATGGATTACCCCAAATAAGCCTATTATTTTGTATATTGAGGGTGACGGAATAGGTCCGGAAATCGTAAAATCTACAATTGATGTAATAAATAAGGCTGTAGAGCTAAAATATAAAGATAATAGAGAAATCAAGTGGGTAGAAGTTCTAGCTGGAAATAAAGCTGCTCAACTTGTTGGAGATAGATTCCCAAAAGATACACAAGACATGTTAAAAGAATACAGAGTTGTATTAAAAGGCCCTATGGAAACTCCCATAGGTAAAGGTTGGAAATCTGTCAATGTCGCAATAAGAATAATGCTCGACCTTTATGCTAATATAAGACCGGTAAAATACATAGAAGGACTAGAAAGCCCTATAAAAAATCCTGAAAGAGTAAATATGATAATATTTAGAGAAAATACAGACGATTTATATAGAGGAATAGAATACCCATATAATTCTCCAGAAGCAGAAAAAATTAGAAAATTTATAAGAGAAGAACTAAAAGTTGATGTGGAAGATGATACAGGTATAGGGTTTAAAATAATAAGTAAGTTCAAAACTCAAAGAATTACTAGAATGGCAATAAAATATGCACTACAAAATTCCAGAAAGAGAATAACCATCATGCACAAAGGCAATGTTATGAAATATACGGAAGGAGCTTTCAGAGAATGGGCTTATGAAACGGCAATTAACGAATTTAGAGATTTCATAGTCACAGAAGAGGAGGTTACAACTAAATATGGAGGGAAAATTCCAGACGGTAAAATACTTATTAACGATAGAATAGCAGACAACATGTTCCAACAAATTATTACCAGACCTGAAGATTACGACATAATTCTTGCTCCTAATGTTAATGGAGACTATATTTCAGACGCTGCAGGTGCGTTAATAGGTAACATAGGTATGCTTGGTGGAGCTAACGTAGGTGACGACGCAGGTATGTTTGAAGCAGTACACGGAACGGCTCCTAAATACGCCGGGAAAAATGTTGCTAACCCTACAGGAATGATAAGAGGTGGAGAGCTAATGTTAAGATTCATGGGGTGGGTAGAAGCGGCAGATCTTATAGATAAAGCGATTGTAGAAGCTATAAAACAAAAGAAAGTTACTCAAGATCTTGCAAGATATATGAATGTAAAACCGTTGTCTACTACAGAATACACTCAAGAACTCTTAAACATAATGGAAACGTTAGTTTAACTCCCCGGTTTTACTGTATAGAAGAAGAGTTTCAAGTATTACATTACCCTAATCTTCCCACACTGAGTCTAGATTTCCAACGAAACTGTTTTTATACTCATGATAGTAAGGTCAATGTTAACCTTTTATTTATACAAACCATGATTTTATTTGTTCTATTTCTTGTCCCTAAAACTCTGCATTTTTACTCTGTCTCTATGTTTTAAGTCGTAATACATAACTCTAGGTATTATTAATATGATCACTATTAACGCTGAACAGAGAAAATAATAGATTGAATAAAGTTTAGGGAAGATGTACGGATGAAACTCTTCTTTTATACAGTAAAACCGGGGAGTTAATTATCGTGTAATACTATTCCAGGCCAAAACCTGGTACTACTATAAGTAATATTTGAAACAACATTTAACTAATGAAACGAATGAAACAATGTGATTCGAGAGACATTAAAGGGCGGAAAAGGCGAGGTCATAAAAAATCCTAAGGTTTTCATAGACCCTATTTCGGTCTTTACCGAGATACCTTATAGAGAAGATATAATAAAAGAGACAGCAATATCTATTAGATATTTTGTTAAAAACGATGTAAGGTTTTCCAATTTATTCTTGGGACTTACTGGTACAGGTAAAACTTTTGTTGTTAGATACATACTAAATGAGATAGAAGAAGTAAAAAAAGAGGATGAGGATTACAGGAATGTAATACAAGCGTATGTAAATTGCAGGGAAGTTGGAGGTACTCCTCAAGCAGTATTGTCTGTACTAGCTGAGAAATTAACAAACGATATTGTTCCAAAGCATGGCATAAATTTAGGAGAGTATATAGAAAAAATAAAAAATGCAGTAGAAGGCAAGAAAGCTATAGTATATTTAGACGAAGTAGATACTTTAGTTAAAAGAAGGGATGGAGATATAGTTCTATATCAGCTACTTAGGGCAGACGCTGAAATATCAGTAATTATGATTAGTAATGATATTAATGTAAGGGACTACATGGAGCCTCGTGTATTATCATCTCTTGGTCCTTCAGTCATTTTTAAGCCTTACGATGCGGAACAATTAAAAGAAATATTGAGTAAATACGCAGAATATGGTCTGTTCAGAGGGACTTATAATGACGAAATTTTAGCATATATAGCAGCAATCTCGGCCAAAGAGCATGGAGATGCAAGAAAAGCCGTTAATCTGTTATTTAGAGCAGCTCAATTGGCCTCAGGAGAAGGTATAATAAGAAAAGAACACGTTGATAGGGCAATTGTTGAGTACGAGCAAGAGAGGTTAGTTGAAGCTATCAAATCTCTTCCATTTCATTATAAATTAGCCTTAAGAGCGTCATTAGATTCGGAAGATGTAGTAACTGCTCATAAAATTTATGTTGATTTATGTAATAAATTGAAACAAAGACCTTTATCATATAGGCGTTTCTCCGACATAATATCTGAACTTGATATGTTTGGAATAATAAAGATAAAGATACTAAATAAAGGGAGAGCTGGGGGTATAAGAAAGTATATAGAAGTTCCAGATAGGGAAAAGATTATGAAGGCGTTAGACGAAAATTTAGCTGAGGAAATAGGGTATGAATACTAAA
Organism: Acidianus infernus; assembly: GCF_009729545.1. Lineage (NCBI taxonomy): Archaea > Thermoproteati > Thermoproteota > Thermoprotei > Sulfolobales > Sulfolobaceae > Acidianus > Acidianus infernus. The sequence continues at coordinate 1,484,081 of NZ_WFIY01000004.1, read as the reverse complement.
GGAAACTTTGCAGATATACGGTGATTGAAAATGCTATGGGAAAAGGTTAAAGAACTTGAAGAAAAATTTTTGCGGATACAAAAAGAAAGAGAGAAATTAGAAGAAGAATTGAAGAGACTTCCCAGTGGGCATATAGATAAGAAAAAAATTGGCAATCACGTTTACTATTATTTAAGGTATTGGGAGGAAGGAAAACTAAAGAGTAAATATTTAGGTAAAGATGCTGAAGAACTACAACAGAAGATAGAGTATTCCATGGACATTAGAAAGAAAGTATCTCTATTAAGAGAAGAAGAGAAAAGACTTCAAAAGATTTTAGATAGGATAAAGAATAGCTTAGAATTTACCTAATATGTCTGCTTAGGTCGTCTATTTTTTCGGCTAGCTTAAAGTCTAAATCAGTTATACCGCCAGCGTCATGAGTTGTTAGTTCAATAATGACTCTATTATAATATATATGCACATCTGGATGATGATCCAAACTATCAGCTACTGGCTGTATTAATTTAAGAAAATTTACCGAATCGTCAAACGTATTAAATTTGAATTCCTTAACTAGTTTGTTATCTTTATATTCCCAGTTATTTAAATTTTTTAACTTATCCCTTATTTCATCTTCAGAAAGCTTGTTCATAAAAAGTATTTGTGTAAAATATTTAAAAATATACGTTCAGCCTGGTTCATTAATTTCATCGATCATTTCAGGGCTCACTCATCATAAACCGGTACTTATTTTATCCCATTTTCTCTTTAAGCCTTCAATTATTGAATTCTTATAAAAATCTGTAGGTTCTCCTTCTCCATCTTTGTAATCTGAGATATAGGCTTGTGCGAAATATTCCTTCCCTTCCTTATCCTTTACCTTTATAACGTCCCTAACGTACTTAATTAAGTGTTCTTCTGCTTTATCTAATGAATTCAATTCATCTTCTAGCATCACGTATATATATCCGTAAACTTTTCCGCCTTTAAATTCTTTCAAATTTGCACAAAGTCCATACTTGCATTTGATATTAAAGATAATTTTATAGTCTTCTAAATATGCTTCAATCTCCTTTAATATTTCTTTAACTCCTCTTTCCTTTAGAATCTCAGGATTCGTGTTTTCAGCATATGCAAAATAATTCACGATTACTGGCATCCCTACCCACCTTGAATAATCTCCAGATTCAATTTCATCCCTAAATTCTATTCCATGATTGTATCTGTAAAAATTTACATTATCTATATAATATCTTCTTTTCTGGTCAAAATAAACTCTAGTTTTTTCTCTTATATATAAGTCGTCTGGTCTACCCTTATAATCTTCTACTTCATCAAGAAGGTTTATTAATTCATCTTTTATTTCGTAGACTTCTCCCCATACTATGCCGTCTCCTCTAACTACACCAGGATAATTTCCTATATCATACATCTTGTACCCTTCTATAAAGCCTAAGCCTACAAATCTACTATCTTTAAGTAAATGATGAAGCTCAAAACCATATCTTAAAGTTCCGTAAGCAAATAAGTACATCATGTATCACTACTCTCTAAATACTCTATCCACAGTCCTAATTCATCTAAATCCATTTTCCTAATTACTTCATTAGACTCATTTTTAATTTCAGCATATAAAATCTGTAAGTTTCCTTCATTATCCTTTTTGCAGTGTATTTCTACTATTCTAAAATTTTCTCCCTCTATACCTGACGCATCAAGTAAGGAAGGAGTAGTATAGCTTATAATAATATCGTTACCGTTTTCTGATATACTGTAATTGCCATAACTTTTTAATTTTTCCAAAGCTTTAGATGATAACTTCATTATTTTTATTTTTTCTCACTATAAGCTTTAAATCTTGCATTCCGACCACTATAACTTCGTCTCCAGAACTTATTGGCTCCTCGGCTATTGCTCTCCAATATTCGCCTTCTATTAATATATAACCCTCTTTTCCTTTTGGAATATCCTCTAAAGCTTTTCCTATTTTGCCATTATATGAATATAAGTTTCTCTTTCTAGTTTTTATTATAACGTAAAAAATTCTATATGTAAGAAATCCCACTATAGCAAAAGATGGAATATCTATTATAGGGTCAGAAATATAACCAGTAGCTATTAATATGATGATCAAGACTATTATGATTATAATCGGAATAACTATATGGTGTGCCACAATTTTATTATAGCTTAAGTAATTAAATAATCTTATGAACTCATTATTATCATTAAGCTTAATATTGCTACTCTTATTACCGCTATCTTCTGTAGCTCTTGTTCATTCATTTACAATTGGAGACCCTGCTTATCCATCTGGCATGTCGTTTTTCCCTCTTACTAATGTAATTTATACAACATATGTTATGGGTACAGTTAATATAACAAGTCTTAATATAGGTAACTCTTATCTACCTTCGGGAATGTTTTTTGCAAAGGGTAATGCTTCTCTCCAACTAAACGCTATGATAGACGGAAAATACTGGGCACAAGACGTTGCATTGTTTCATGAAATAAATAATAAAGAATTTGAAATTACGATGATAATAAATCTATGGAATTTATCCGGTCCATTTAAGATTTTGAAAAATAATATTACTACATATCAAGGTCTAGGGGTTTATCTGTATCAAGGTCCTACATTTAATGTTACTCTTCCACTTCATTTCTCACTTTTCATGAACGCTACTAAGGCTCTTGAATTTGGATACTGCATTAATGGCAAGAAATATGTATATCAAATCCTACCATATTTTGGAAATTTTCAGATAGGAGGGTTATCTATATTAGGACTACCCAATGATTTAGAGTTCGTCTGGGGAGGTCCAGGTTGTGGAAGCCAAGTATGTATGTCTGGTAATATGAGTGAAGAAATATACTATTTGCAACAAGGAAAACTAGTTATACCTTCCTCAGCGTTCTCTGTAGGATTAGATACTGCAGAAAGCGCATATGGCCTTAAAGTATTTGCAAATTTTGAAAATATTTCAAGTCCTTTTGCGTGCGTTACTAAAGGAATTAATTCTCCATCAGTTCTTTGGCCGATACCTCCATCAATTATAGTGCAATCTAATGGTAGCATAAAACATGTCAGGCTTTGCATTAATGGATTTCCATTATCCAATCAAGAAGTTGAAGTATTAGTTCCTTCTGCTAATTTATCTTCTCCAATACCTTTTACAAGTGTAAAAGAATTAGGATACACAAATAGTACCGGAGAAATAACATTTAATATTTCTACTCAGAGTCTATATATAATTTACTATCCTGGAAATTATACATTGTCCTCAGCGTATGATATTTCATCTCCATTATTATCTCACTTAGTTTCTTCAATGAAATCTGCTTACGATTCTTTAGTTAACTTTCTAAAAAGTTATAACTTTAAACATGCTTTATCATCCTCTTTCTCGAGAATAAAGTACAAATCACAGAGCGTTAATATAGACTATTTACTTTTAGAATATATTGGAGCTTTTGTCGTGGGAATCTTAGTTTCTGCTATCTTAGCTAAATATAAGTTTTAAACTCTGAAAGTAATATATAAGGTATGGATACAAGTTTAATAATTGGTTTAATTTTACTTTTGATAATAATCTTAATATTTGTAGGAATGTCATTAAGACAAGTTAAAGAATGGGAAAGAGCCGTAGTTTTAAGGTTAGGTAGAATTTTGGGAGTAAAAGGTCCAGGTATAATTTTTCTAATTCCCTTCATCGATAGACCAGTAATAGTTGATTTAAGAATAGTTACTGTCGATATTCCTCCTCAAACAATTATAACTAAGGATAACGTAACTATATCTATAGACGCGGTAGTATATTACAAGGTACTAGATCCTATCAAGGCAGTCTCAATGGTTTACGATTATAGATCTGCGGTTTTAAATATTTCTCAAACTTCCTTAAGAGATATTGTAGGCCAAATGGAACTAGACGAAGTCTTAAGTAAGAGGGAAGAGATAAACAAAAAATTGCAAGAGATATTAGATAATTATACTGAAGCGTGGGGAATAAAAGTCACCGCTGTCACAGTGAGGGACATAAAGCTTTCTCAGGATCTATTATCTGCAATGGCTAGACAAGCTGAGGCTGAAAGACAAAGAAGAGCTAGAGTAATTTTAAGTGAAGGAGAAAGACAAGCTTCAACAATACTAGCTGAAGCTTCTCAAGCATATAAAAATAATCCAGCAGCTCTTCAACTTAGATTCTTAGAGACTCTTTCGGATATCTCACAAAAAGGAGGATTAATAATAGTGGTCCCAGCAGGTCAAGAATTATACCCTACAATTTCACTAGCGTCGTTTGCTGCAAGCTATGTAAAACAACAAGAAATAGGACAGAAATAAAAATAAATTTTAACTTCACATTGATAATGCTTCAAGTACTAAGTATTCTTCTAATTCCATGGCTATCAAGTATCACTTAGCAGATAATTTTAAAAATACTTGCCATTAGAACCTATAGACAAAAGTCTAACTTTCAATAGAATCTAGTAATTTCATCCATTTTTTACCGTTCTCATCCATTCCGCTCTCAACTTCATAGCCCATTGCCATCCATCCTGCCATTCCATATTGCATATGGATAGCTTTCTTTTTGTATATATGAGGCATTCCATAAGTTGCGTAAAATGCTCTATTTCCATGCTCGCATATTACTGCAACGTCATTGTCTGGTAGGAATTTTGATAGAACTTCAAGATAATCTAAAGGTATTAGTATTGCGCCAGGTATATGATGGTCTTCATATTCCTCTGGTGTTCTTACGTCTATCAGAGTTATCTTATTTTGTTTCCATAATTTTCTTACGGAAGAAGGAGGTAAGCTAAGAATATGTTTATAATATGGAGTAGTGTATTGTTCTACGACTTGCATAGGGTAAAAATGGTTATTATACTTAAATATCTTTCTTTTAATACTAGTGTTATAAGTTTTTCAAGAATATTAAGAAATTATAAAATTATTTATTTTTAATTAAGTATAGCTTAAAATGTCCTCTTTTCCAGTTATTTTCTTCCTTCCAGCAAATCCCTCTTCTACGTAGTGCCAAAAACTTATCTTTTCTTCTCCATCTTTCCAACATAGGTAAGCAGGCCTTCCATTTATTACAGCAGGAAAATCAAGTATTCCTAAATCCGGGTCTCTTATTATTATTCCCTGGGACGTTATTTCCTTAATTATCTTATCTATCTTTTTAGCACCTTCACTTAGTGCCTCTTTCTCTCCTTTGACTAATGCTTCTTCAATTTGTAGTCTGGTCTGTCTAAGTTCTTTTATCTTTTCCTTTATCCAAGGGAGTAAAGAATTAGCAGTGTTTAAATCAAAGTAGATCATAAGAAAAAATGGTAAAACTTGAATATTAAGAATGATGAACCTTACAAGGGCTGATTTATGATGTCCTGGCTTTCTCTGATCTAAATGCGTTCCTTATATCTATAATTTCCAGATTATTGTAAGGACAAGCTTCTACACAATCTCCGCAACCTACACATGAAATCCTATTAGTATATCCTTTAGATAATACGTCAGTTCTTATAGGTATTTTAACCGGGCAAGCGCTTTCACACTGTACAGTTTTACAACTTTTGCAAGTATCTACTGAATCTGCCTTTATCTTAAAGAGAATTTTATTAAATAAACCAACAAAATTTCCGAATCCGCACCAACCCTGTCTTGCACATGAATAAGTCCCGAATACTGGTGTTAGGAAGAAGAAGAACCACCATACATAATTAAGTGTGAACATTCCATAAAAGTCTAGTAAAGGTATCTGTAAAGTTCCTATTGAAGGATTCTTTGCAATTCCTAGATATATTAGAAAAACATAAGTGAATACTATTATCATTATGCTCAAACTTATCCATCTAATGTATTCCCAAATTTTACTAGATTTTTTTGGTTTAAATTGATCATAATATATATTAGTCCACATATGTGCTGACATGCATACTAAGTTGCAGTAGGCTCTCCTCCCAAAAAGCGTTGATGCTAGAGCTATGGCTACTAAAGATAGTGTTAAAGATAGTAATGTAGGAGCAAATTCTGGATTAATATGAGAAAGCATTCCACTCATTCCGAAGATATACGTTTGAGTGTAATAAGGAAGTAACCATACAAATAATGGAATTCCCACAAGTATGGCTACTGCCCAACTTTTAACATTAGAATTCTTAGCTGTTTTAAATCTCTCATATACCAAATAGCTCATTTCTGCACCCATCATAACCACATAGAATGGCATCATAGTGGTCATCATTATTAGCATGTACGATGCCCAGAATCCTGCAAATAGAATATTATGAGTAGCCATCATTGCTTGCTTATAAGCCATGGAAGTCATGCTCCAAGGATCTGTAGGAAATATCCACCACCACGGATTAGATGTAGGACTCCACATTAGCATATGCATATGCATAGGATCCATTGATTTACTATGCATGCTCATCATACTAGGCATCCATAAATTGTTGGTTATTCTGAATCCTAATACGCTTTCTCCAAATCCCATAGTTAATTCAGCAAAATTAATAAATATTACAAATACTAGTGGATATTTTAAACCTAGTTTTATTTTTACATCTTTAAATCTATAAAGTACTAAAGTAAAGTACCATACCATGGAAGCAATCATTGTTAAAGAAATTGTATAAAGGTCTTTAGATGTTGCATATATTGATAAACTAAGCATCATTACAAAATCAAAAAATCCTAATGATATTGATAGTAACTGTGCGTTGAATGTTAATTTTCTTGATTCGATTAGATATAATGTTATTATATTAACTATCATAATTATCGAAGCAATTAAGGATCCTACTAGTTCTGTGTACGCAGAGAACGTAAAGAAGATGTTAGGCATGAAAGCCATCGAGGACGCAAATGTAAATAATGCTAATTCCTCGATTTTTCTTGGAGATAGAGCTAAGAAGAATATTGAATCTGCCAACATCATAACTCCGAAGGCTATGTTACTCACTGAGTCAATTAAAGGATTTATATGAGGTCCAAAAGCTTCGGAATATGCGTAACCCATCGCAATTTCGTCAGCAACTATGGTTAAAGCTAAAGTTAAAGCAGAAGTCTTATCTTCTCTCCATCTGGTTATTGAATTCTTCATCATAGTAGAGAGTATTATGGGTATTGAAGCAATAATTAAGGATACTGGTTCTATTATTATACTCCCGTGTGAGAACAAAATATAACTAATATCTACAGCTTCTACTGACATGTAAAGTAATACTGAGCTTACGAAGAATATAGCCTTCTTATTTACTATTGGCCTTCTTAGCAAGTAGTACAGTATTATAAAGTCTGCAGTCATCATTCCAATTATATACACAAGGATTGCCAATTGTAGATAATTCATATGATAATTTCAATTCATATACTATATAAACCTTAGTTTTAATGAATAGAAAATGTATAAAATTTTAATTTATTTAACTTTTCTTACCCATATGTATGCAAAAAGCTTACAAAAAGGAGGTTAAGGGGGAGGAAAGGGGATGGATAGCCCAAGACGTTAATGACGCACCTCCACAGCTCGAGTGAAGGGCAAACAGCATGAAAGTCCCCTCAAATGGTGGTCTCTGGACCACCCGAGTCGATGGTGGTAACTATGAGCCCCTTGGGAGGGAACACTTCCAGGGCGGGGAGGAAGTCAGTTGAGCAACTATTAAAGATTAATGCATATAATGCACGTCATAAATAAGTAAGAATTCCTTACAATCTATTTTAATTAGCTTAAATAATAACTTAAACTATGATCGTAAGAATATTTAAGGACGATGAGACGTATGTTATAAACAATTTTAATGGCAATATTTATGGTAGTAATGCTTATGAAGCAGGTAGGGTATTTTATTTTATCCAAAAAGCTATATATTCTATGCCAAGACTTTATGGTAAAGTGAATGACTTTAAGGATCCTTTAGATTCTTGGAAAAGGGCATTTGATGAGACTTTGTCTAGTATGATCTCTTTAATGCTTACTGAAGGAAGAATAAAGTTTTATATCAATTTTGAGATTGAGAGTGAAATATTTAATATTAAAGGTAAAATTGACGGCAATAAAATAAGTTTATCTTCTAGTTTACTTAAGGTTCCAGAGGGAATAACAAACGATTTAAAGGGAGCCATTTTACTTGATTCATTCTATTTTAATCATATAGAGCGAAAAAGGCCTTTTATTTTACCTTCTGCTAGAGACGGTTTTCTAGCATCATTTTATAAGTTTGTTGTATTTCAATCTGAGGGAATTTCTGGTATTCCTAGAAGTATGGGTATTGCTGCTGAGTTCATTAATTCAATCTCTATAAATCCTGGATATAAGGATGAAATTTTAGGGCATCAGATTGTTGTAAACAATGAAGGTCTTTTTATTGATGATCAGCCAGCATATAATTCCTCCTCTGAATTACTCAGTTTATTTGCACTAAAGTATTTTTTATTGAATACTACAAGCAATGATGTACTTATTATTGAAGATGTAGAAGCTCATCTAAGCAATGAAGGAAAAACTCTTCTTAACGAGTATTTAAAGACTGCTAAATGTAATATTGTCTTTGTAAGTAATTACAGTAAGTTTTCAGAGTAATATCGCTCTCTATTACCCTAAAGCAAGTTTTTAATTATACCCTAAAAGATTTAGATTATGCAGATAGATTCGTACGATGTATTTATAGAATTTGATTTTAAGGGATTACAGTATCATGGAATAGAAAAGATAAAATTAAGTACAGAGGACAAAGTTATATTAGATGCTGAAGGCGTTAAAGTTACCAAGGTAAGCATTAATGGTAAAAGTGTTGACTTCTTAGCAGATGATAAGACTGTAACAATATCTACTGGCAATTTTTCTGGAATTATTGAAGTAGAATTTGAGGGTAAAGTAAGAGACGATTTGGTTGGAATGTATATAGCACCTTATGATAATTCCTATATCTTCACTACTCAATTCGAGTCTTCTCATGCTAGAAAGTTTATTCCATGCGTTGACAATCCGTCATATAAGGCAGAATTCAAGTTTACTGTGAAAGTTGACAAGGATCTAGATGTAATATCTAATATGCCACCTCAAAAAATATATTATGAGGGAGATAAAAAAATAATAGAATTTTTAAAGACTCCTAAAATGTCTACATATTTAATTTACATGGGAGTAGGAAAATTCGAAGAATATTATGATTATTCTTCTCAACCTATAGTTATAGTGGCTACTGTACCAGGCAAGATTTCAAAAGCTAAAATTCCCGCCGATTTTGCGAGGAAGTTTATCAAGTTTTACGAAGATTATTATGGAATAAAATATCAATTACCTAAAGCTCACTTTATAGCAATTCCAGAATTCGCATTTGGGGCTATGGAAAATTGGGGCGCAATAACTTTTAGAGAGACAGCATTACTAGCTGACGAGAACTCAAGTATAAGGCAATTAAGAAGAGTAGCTGAAGTAATAGCCCATGAACTAGCCCATCAATGGTTCGGAGATTTAGTTACTTTGAAATGGTGGAACGACTTATGGCTTAACGAAAGTTTTGCAACTTTTATGAGTTATAAGGCAGTTAATTGGCTTCATCCAGATTGGGACTATTGGGGTGAATTTTTGTACAGCGAAACTGCAGGAGCGATGGAAAAGGATTCTCTTCATATAACACATCCTATAGAAGTTGAGGTCAAAAAACCAGAAGAAATTGAACAATTATTTGATGATATAAGTTATGGTAAAGGCGCAAGTATATTAAGAATGATAGAATCTTATATGGGAGAAGAAGAGTTTAGGAAAGGTATATCTAATTATCTAAATAAATTCAGTTTCTCCAATGCAGAAGGTAGAGATTTATGGAATAGCTTAGAAGAGGCTTCTGGAAAGCCTATAAGTAAGATTATGCCATCATGGATAGTGCAGGAAGGCTATCCTTTGATAACTGTAAAAGTTAAGGATAATATAATTAAATTCGAACAAAGAAGATTTATGTTAGACGGCAGTACTGATGATAAAATTTACATGGTCCCATTAACTTTAGAAGTTAATGGAAATAAGAAAATTTCGCTTCTTCTTGATTCTAAAGAGAAGGAGTATAATGCTGGTGAGAAGGTAAATTCAATAAAGGTTAACTTGAATAGAGCAGGATTTTATAGAGTTTACTATGACGACTTAAAGATCTTAGGAAGCATGAATCATTTAGAGAAGTTTGGATTGATTAATGATTACTTTAATTTCCTTTTAGCAGGAATTATTCCATTTGAAGAGTACGAGAAAATAGTTCAATCTATGATGAATGAGGAATCTTATTTGCCTGTATTAGAGTTGGCATCGCAACTTTTTATGTTATATGCTATAAATCCTAAGAAATATAGTAATCTTGCTTTACAATTTCATGAATCACAAGAGAAAATATGGAAAACAAAGACTGATGCATTAGGTAAGCTTACTTACTCTAAAATTATCGAAAACTTAGTTCAAATGGACTATAATTTTGCATTAGAGTTATCTAAGGAAATGACTAACTTTTCTTCGATAGATCCTAATAAGAAAGATGCAGTGGCAATGGCTTATGCAATAGTTAATGAAGACTCAGTATTTGACGAAATTCTAGATAAATATAGAAAGGAAAAATTTGATGAGGAAAAAATGACTTATTTAAAGGCAATGTTATCGTTCAAGAAACCTTATCTTGTAACTAATACCTTAAGTTTGAGTTTAACAGGAGAAATAAAGAAGCAAGATATTGTTAGAGTGTTGCCTATAGTAGCGTATAATGTAGAAGCTAAGGAGGCTGTATGGAGCTGGTTAAAAACATATATGGATAATATTAGAAAATATTACCAAGGAACAGGAATATTAGGAAGAGTACTATCTGATGTCTTACCAATCTTGGGTATAGGAAGAGAGAAAGAAGTAGAAGAGTACTTTAATAAGCATCCAATGCCAGAGGCAGAAAAAGGAATAAAGCAAGGAATAGAGAAATTAAAAATCTTCTCAAGACTTGCCTAAATTTGTTATATACGATATGAGTTTTATTGCATCGTTTTTTTGAATTTCGTCATATATAATGATATCAGATGAATTCTTTGAATTTAAATTGCATGATAAAAGTAACGATTTATTGTCTATTATTACGATGCTAAAACTTAATGCATTACTTTCTATAATATTAAGTTTTTTTGCTAGAATATTTCTAGTTGATGTCAATTCATCTAGAGTTTTTTGAACCTCAATATTAAGCATATTAAGTTTACTTTCCTCTACCTTTATCATATTTCTTATATATATGAACTGTATTATATTAATTATTATAATAATTATGGATGATATTAAAGTAACTAACGAATGAATTGTGTTTCTAATAAGGAGAACTATGAGAATGGATATTGAAATTATAAGTATAATATATCTTAATCTCGAATAAATAATAATTTTATCCCTTAATCTTAAATAACTCTTTTTTATCTTATTTTCTTCATCCTTCTTATAACTAATTTTTTGATTCGCGAGCCATCTAGCCCAGTTCTTATCAGATGTAATTATTGTAGTTTGTACTCCGCTTGCAGCTCTATTTATTATTGCTTCTATAAAATCTTCAGAAAATCCGCCAGTAGCTATAGTTATTTCATCTGTAGCTCTATTTAATAATTCCATAATCTTTGGAAATATATTTTTTGCATATTCAATTTTCATATTTGTCACGGTATTACTTCAGTAGAATCTAGCGTAGGATCGTATTTCAAGTCACTAAGTTTTATTATTCCTTGTTCTATTAATTCCTTTATTGTTGGAATTATTGACAATACAGTTTTTAAATATTCTTTAGTTATTTCATCAACTTCTTTAAATCCTTCTTCTCCCCAGTAGTTTTCCTTCATGGAATATAAGCATCTTCCTCCACAGTATTCTTTAAATTCGCACTTTTTGCATATTTCTGGTAGAGGATCTTCAAGAAGTCTAAATCCTGAGTTAACATTTCCTAAAACGGCCCAATTTTCCCAAACAGCGATTGGACAAGATAGTATTCTCCCATCAGTAGTAATAGCAACGGATTTATATCCTGCTCCGCAAGGAGATCCTTTATATCCGCCAAAGAAATAAGCGCTTAATACGCCAAGAATCGGAATAATTTTTATTACTTTCCCTTTTTTTAATTCTTCCAGAAATAGATCTACCAATTTTTTTATTCCAGGTAAATAGGATTCTTTAGCCCATTTCTCAACGTTCCATTTATCACTCCATATTACATTCAGCTGCCAATGTATTTTATCAAATATTCCCAACCTTAATAAGTGAGTTACTTCTTCAAATATGTCAGAATCTTGCGTTACGGTCATTCTTGCAATAGTTTCTATCCCTAGTGATTTAAGATATCTAGCGTTTTTAACTACAATATCGTAAATATATTTACCTCTGTGCTTTTCCGTTATTTCCTTTCTTCCATCTATCGATAGTAGCGCAACGTTAATTTTCTTCCAGTAATTTTCTGGAAGAAGCTTAATAAGCGTACCGTTTGTTTGTATTCCATATCTTTTTGCTTTTATGTAATCCAAGAATTTCATAATAAATTTGGGATTAGATAAAGGCTCACCGCCATAGAATATAACCGTGGCTTCTGGATCTCTCTCAATTAAACTCTTTAGTTTATTAATGTCGTATTTAACATTCCAAGGAACAACATCTTTAGGAAAAGATCCACCACAATAATCGCACTTTAGATTGCATTTACCAGACGTAAATACTAGCCATAGCACAAGTAAAATACGTAGGAAATTTTATAAAATAATCGCTTATTGTCAAATATTAATTGATATAAAAGAGAAGTATTCATAACATTTATAATTTATAAGTGTGAAATTAAAATGTGATAAGATTAGATAGATTGAGTAGACTAATGATTTTAGCAGGTATTATTATGTTACTTTCCAGTATAATTTTGGGCGATATTCTACTTCAAGTAAATTCTTCATCTCAAGAGCTCATTATACCTCCTCATGGCACTTTAGTAACAAGCTTTAATTCAAATAGTATAGTAGTTTTTCAAGGAAACGGAGTTAGTATTCATGGAAATAATATCTATACAATAGGCTGTAAAGTAATTAATCTTCAAGGTAAGGTTAGTATAGTAAATAATTCGTCTTGCTCTGTCAATTTAAATGAAAAAACAATACTATTGCCACGACTTCTCTATATCATTATTTTTCCTATAATTATAATAGGCGGTATTATATTTATTTCAGGAATTCTGATCTCTATGTATTTGAAACTAAGATAACATTTGTGAAGCTAATTTTGACGCTATATCCTCTTGATATTCTTTAATTTTATAGTATAGAAGTAATGCCTTAGATAGCCTTTCCATGGCATCATTTAACGATTCCTTAGTTAAAGGCCTAGAGAGGTCTATTGAAATTCTTAAGTAATCGTCTATATCTTCATACTCTATTCCTTTGCTTCTCGCAATATCGTTTACAAGATCCACACCATTAAATGTTTGTAAACCTAAATCTGGAGAAGTATATAACTTGTTACCTTCTATCATAATTGTAATAAACTCCCTCCAATATCTAGGTTTATATAATGCTTCTCTGAATTTATCAATTTTCTCAATTTTATTTGAGAATGCATACTTTATGTCCTCTGAAGTTTCTATCGGATATATTAAGATACCATAAGTATCAAATTCTTTTGTCATATATTTTCCTTCTTTTCCAGATATTATTTGCCAGTCATCGTCACTAACTATTGTGTACTTTGAAATGGAGTCCCTAAACTCGTAAAGGTTAAAATGTATTTCTATAACTGCTTCAGCGGTGGTCCTTTCATCATAACTCATGCAGTGCTCGACCTCATCACTTTGTATAAAATTATTATTCAGATTCTAAAAACTTATTTCATCAATCAAAGGGGTGGAACGTCATCACTTATTTTCTACTATGTAAATCTTATCTCTCCATATTATTTCCTTTTTCCTCCAGCTTAATATTAATACAATCCATGCAAAATAAATACCTATTATAGATAATAACGAGGGTAAAATAGCCTTCCTACCCAGTCTCCTGCCTCTAAGTAGATTCTTTATTATCCATAACAAAAAAGGTAATAGGAGGAGAAAATTTTTAACCAAAATAAGAGAAATTAATAGTATTACCATATACAATCCAAACGGTATAAATGCTCTTGCTCCTCTATAAGAGTAAATTTTCACTGTTAAGACCTGTCTCTGTGCCCACTTAAATAGGTTATGTTCATCGTAAATATTAAGCGGTATAGCGTTGCCTATAAAGCCTATTTTTCCTTTTCTTTCCTTTACTATCCTAGTAAGAGTGCAGTCATCGCACCATTCTTTGCTTAAGGATTTAATTACATCTTTGTTGAAGAAATTTCTTCTAAATGCCATAGAACCTCCCCATAAGAAAGTACCACCTATAGCCTGAGATTCTATGCCCAATGTCCAAAATCCTGCCCTTACTAGATTTTTTAACGTCAATCTAGCAGGACTAGCAAAGGAAAAAGTTGTAGTCGCCATGTATTTACTTAATGGCAATGTCAGTTCTCTTAGCCAGTATTTTGGATACCATGTATCAGAATCTCCAAAAACTATTATATCTCCATTACTTCGAAGTAGACCAGAAATTTGAGCTCTTATTTTCCCGCTGCACGTATTGCAATTATAAAATGTATGAACAATTTTTACATTGTATTTCTTAAGTATATTCTCAATAGTTTCTCTATAGGGATCATCTGGATCTATCACGTAAATTATTTCTAGCGGCTTGATATCTTGGTTAAGTAGAGATTTTACGTTTTCCTCAAAATTCTCATCTATGCCTCTAACTGGTATTATTATGCTTATATTTCCGCGATAATTACCTTCTTTAGGTTCTTTAAAAAATTTCTTATTCTCCGCATAAATTTGTATGAGTATGCCTAGATCTAATAAAATACTAGATATTAATATCATTATGATAATAAGGTTCATGACTAGTCAGAGTACCAGAATAAAAAAATATTAACTGCTATTAGCTGTAATTTTTTCTAAAAATCTTTTTATTTCTAGATATCTTTCGTCAAAAGTAGAAATATTACTTATAATTGTAGATACCTTAGTATTGGGCATCCAGTTAACACAGTCCTCAGAGGAAAATGTTTCCACGCTACTAGAATCAAGCCAATATATAATTCTTAAGCACTTATTATTAACTGACAAGGACATTTTTAGCCTTCTTTCGCTTTCAAATCTTGGACTATTTTTTAGAAAATCTCTTCCTATATCATAATCTATGTAATCAATGTTAAAATCCAGGTATCTTTCTGGAGATACGTTTTCTACATTAAGGTCCTCTACAAAATTTTTAAGTAAACTAACTGGAATTTCGTATCTTAGACTGTTCTCATTTAAATCTTCGACTATTCCTGGCTTTAGCGAATTTAGTATGGAATTTATTTCAGTTATGGCATCTTTACCTTTTTTAGTAGATAAATTGTTAAAATCAAATAGCTTGCCATTAGAAAATGTGAGTCTAAAATCCTTTGTAAATAATCTCAAGTATCTACATGAAGAACTTGCAGTAAGCTCTATGACGTTTCCTCTATTATTACAGTAAAAATTTAGAGATTGAGGTTTACAAGTAAATTTTATACTTATTTCTTTAATCCACAAGTTTAATCGCCGATTATTAATGTTGGTTCCCTTTTTAGTGCCGATTCCCAGAACATTATTTCAAATCTTACGCTATTTATAAATGGCGTAACAAGAGATTCTGAGTATTTTATAGAGTTTAATGCCTCAAGGATTGCATCTACTCTTGATTTGTATTCATCAGACGCATAAAATTCAGCCCATTTTGAATATAATTCATTAGGAGAATCTTTAACGAATTTACCTACTTCATAATATCCCCACATACATGGCGCCCATGCAGCAAGAAATTCTTCCCAGCTTCTAGTAGAATAATAGTATAAATGTCGTGTATATGCATAATTTACTAGAGAATAACCCGTATTCCTTATCTCTTCATGAGAAATGCCAAGCCTTGATAATAGCCAGCTATGAACTTCTATGCCCTTATCTCTAGTGTCAAAGATTGATTTTAGAATCTTTGTGGAATGGGATAAAGGAGCTAAAGAAGAAGCTCGCAACAAGCTTTTTAGCATAATTTCGACATATTTAGAATCTTGTATTAAATAATATCTAAAAGATTCTAAATCTAGGCTCCCTTCTTTCATCTTAATTACAAACTCGTGTCTAACGTAATTTTCCCATAGCTTTCCTGCTTTTTCTCTCAAAATATCGCTATTCATTTTAACCTTGCACCTCCATCAACTGGAATTACAACTCCATTAATCCATTCTGCCTCATCAGTTAATAACCATGTTATAACTCTAGCAAAATCTTCTGGCGGGGCTTTTACGTCTCCCAGCTTTCTTAATTTTTTCCAGTCTCTATTAGGTTGAAAATCTCCGTAAATCCAACTAGGTGCAATTCCTACTACTCTTATTTGCTTATCTAATAATTCTGAAGCTAAAACTTCTACAGCTTTCGCAGTAGCAGATTTCGAAATTGAGTATGAAAGCTGATTTGGAAGTGCCTTATCTATTCCTCTCATGGCTGATACCAGCACAATAGTAGAACCTTCATTAAGATAATTTAATGCGGCAGAAATAATATAAAGTGGATATTTCACGTGGTTATTTATCATTTCATCTAATCCGGTAAGATTCTCTACATTATCCTCTATGTATCCCCCTATGGAAATTACTATTCCATCAAGTTTTCTTTTAATTAATTCGTAAGATTTACTTAGTACGTCTTTTGCAGAGCTAAGATCTACTACTCTCTCTGCTATATAATTTATTTCGCCTAGATTTTTTAACGAATCGACTATTTCTTGAAGTTTTTCTTTGTTTCCAGAATTAACGATTACCTTTGCTCCTTCCTTTAGTAAAAAATACGCCAATGCGTAACCTAAACCTTTACTTACGCCAACGATTAGTATTGCCTTATCTTTTAACCTCATAAAAGTATTTTAGCTCAACTTAGTTTTAAGTAAAAGTTTAATTTTCTCTTTATCGAAAATAGGCATGCTGCATGTATTTCCTATACATATGTAAGCTCTACTTTTTCCTCTATTATCGTTAAGCATAGATCTTAACGTTGAGTCTAATCTGTCTTTAATATCATCAGAGATTTTTTCAACGACTTTTAAAGGATAATATGTGGTCATAGCTTCCTTATGTAAATCCTCAGCTTTATCATCCTTTTCATCAACTATAACAACATGAGCTATCCCATTTATGATACTGCCTGCAGAAAGTAATAATCCAGATACAAATGAAGGATCGGAATTTACTAACTTAGATAAAATTTTTTCTATTTCAATATCTATTTTATATAACATTGATAGTTTAAGTATCCCTCTTACTGCTAAGGAATTTGCTGACTCATTAGGCATGTCTCCATAAGGTAATTCCCCATTAGGCTCTTCAAAACCATCAGCTCCTAAGAAATCCTTCAGTTTATTGTATAGCTCTAGAGATAATGAATAGTATCTTTCATCAGCTGTTACCTCATATGCGGAAATTGATGCTAATAATGCTGATGCATAATCTTCTAATAGACCTTCTTTTCCTCCAGTAAGTCTTCTACTTACTGTGGGTGTTAAGTTCTTGATAATTTTTAGGCCATCATCTATTTTTAATGATTGAAATAAAACTTCAGCTAATCTATAATTGGGATAAGAATAAGAGTTTGTATCTACTCTAGGCATTTTCCTATTTTTCTGTCTATATTCAAGCATTCTTCTCCTTAAATCTCTAAGTTTTTGCAAAATAATATTAATATCAGTATTTATAAGCTTTTTTGCCTCAGCTAAATCAACTCTTAAAACTTTTCTACCTTCAACTACTCCACCTTCTTTCCTTAATCCAAAAAGCTTTATTGCTAATTCTGCTTCTTGACCCAAGGCATCTTTTATTTCTTCTTCTGTCCAAGTATAATAACCGCCTTCTATGCCATCGCTGTCTGCGTCTATACTATTTGAAAAAGCTATGGAATTTTCTAAATCTCTTTTTATAAATTCATAAGTTAAATTGTATGCCTCAAGAAATTCGACTTTTCCAGTTGCTAAGTAAGTCACATAGTAATCTTCTAATAATTCTGCGTTATCTATAAGTAGTTTCTCAAAATGTGGGGTTATCCATTCTCTATCCGTGGTATATCTATGGAATCCTCCACCTACTTGATCAAAGATACCGCCTTCAAACATTTTAATTAATGTGAAATTGTTTAATTTCTTTCCTAAATCATCTCCAGTCCAAGCAGAGTAAGCTAGCATAAATTCATCAACTTTAGGGTGAGGGAATTTCATACTTTTACCTAGTCCGCCGTATTCAAGATCATACGCAGAAGTTAATAATGAAAATGAGGACTCTATTAAATCCTTATTAAGCTGTCCTTCATTTTCAGTCTTGACTTTTATTGATAAAGGTATTGCCGAATTTAATATTTTATCTCTTTCAGTATTCCAAATTCTAAGAATTTCATTTAATAATCTTTTAAATCCAATCCTACCATAGGAATCCTCTGGAGGGAAGAAAGTACCGCCAAAGAAAACATTACCTTCTGGAGTCATAAATACCGTAAGTGGCCATCCAGATTCTCCAGATATTTCACTTACTATTAATTGTAGTTTCCTATCAACTTCTGGCATTTCATCCCTGTCAACCTTTATTGCGATAAAGTTCTCATTAATTATCTTAGCAATTTCTTGGTTAGAATAAGTTTCCTCATCCATTACGTGGCACCAGTGGCACCATGCAGCCCCTACATCTACAAGTATTAACTTATTCTCCTTTTTGGCTTTTTCAAATGCATCTTTTGACCAAGGAAGCCAATTTACTGGCTGATTTGAGGCCTCTCTTAAATATAAACTTTCTGAATTTGCTAAGCCATTCATTGTATAATGTTGTTAAAATAAAGTTAAAAGTTAAGTTGGACTATGTTTTCTTTTAATATAAATATAAATTCCTCCTAGGATTACTAGTAATCCTATACCTAGAAAATTTACCGAAGAGAATATTGGAGATTTAGCTTTTCCAAAATTAGCTATTACGCATGTGTTATTACTAGCGATTAGCCACATAGTTGGATATGTATAATTATTATTCCAGCTTATGAAAGACTCACCGTTTGTTCCCCTTGCGCTTAAAGTTATTAGACTTCCATATAGCACTTTTAATTTAGTGGATTGATTAACAATTTCTTTGCTACCATTTTGAAAATTAACAATCACTTTGCCAGTTCCATTAATTTTTATGTTTATCCAGACATATATTGGAAACGCTTTTATTACTATTTTACTTAGATTATTTGGATTAAATGTTAATGATGATACGTTCATACCATTTATGGAAATATTATAACCTATTATAGTCTCATACGCAGTTATAGTAACTGAAGTATTAGGAAGATACAAAGTTTTATTTGTAGTTATTAACTCTATATGATTACAATATTCCACAATAGCAGAAATTCCTTTACCTTGGAAGAGAATATTTACCTCATAAGTAGAACTTGCTTCCAGTACAGTAGCGGTGCTTATTAAAAATAAAAGGAACAATGGTAATGCTTTCTTAATCATAGCCTTGATTTTTAATAAAATAAGTAGAGAGAAAGGTGAAAGTCTTTTAAGCATTATTGCCTATAATAAGATCGAATGAAGACCTCAACCTAACCTGAAGAGTGATGACGGGTTGTTCCTCCTGATTGATTGGTATTATTTTGTATATAGATAAATGTAAATTAATCGTCAGGTTTATTGTGAAAGTATTACTTGGAATACCTGACGCTAGAATCCCGATATGGGAGCTTAACACCCCTCTAATGATTAATCAATTAGTTTGGGATAACATTACTTGGGATAATGAAACTTGGGTAGATAGTGGTGGTTATCAAATAATGGTTAAAGGGTTTTCCCTACAAGTGGATGCAGTATTAAAGAAATATCTCTCTCTCCATGCAGATAATTTCATGAGTTTGGACGTACCGTCGTTTTGTACAGACGTAAATGAGATAAATTTTAGGAATTTTGAATATTTATATGAAAAAATAAATGTAATGCCAATAATCCATGCCTATACTCCAGACGGTATAGAGAAAGCGATAGAATTCTATTCTCAATATACAGATAAGATGGCTTATGGAGGAATAGTTCCGCCATCATTAAGCGGTAGTAAAAAGCTAGTTATCATGATCTATCATTACTTGAGAAGAAAAGTGAAATACCTTCACGTCCTTGGTGCAGGTTCGCCATATATGAGAGAATTATTCTTCAATGCAGATAGTGTAGATACTGCGACTTATAGGATAAAAGCCAGTCGTGGTTTAGTAATAATTCCAGGAAAAGGTGAAAGATATGTTGGAGATAGAAAAATAGTATGGAAAGCTAAAAGGGCTACCGATGAGGACATAGAATTACTATTAGACTTTCTTGAGAGAACTAGGTTTCCCTATAAAGTTGATTTAAAGAACTGGGTAAGTAGAGCTCTTATAAACGCATGGGTGTTACTAAATTCCAAATATGAGGAACACAACTATTTGATAGATTTTTCAAGGAAAGTTGATAAGATGGGCTCTGACTATCTAAAAGGTGAAATAGAGGAAATGTGTAATGCAGTGTCCTCCTCTTTCAGGGCCACCAATAATTAAAAAAGATGGCGTAGATCTATTTAAAAATCCTATAGTAAGAAAATGGTATGATTTCTTCATAGAGAATTGGCAATCTAAAAAGGAAATAGCTTTCCTATTACCTTGCACTTCTATTAAGCCATATAATAGGTCTCCTACCCATAAGTTAGCTTATTCTATAGCAAAAGGTAAGGATTATATTCAATTCTATTCAGTATCGGAACCTATGTTGCTTGTTCCTAGAGAATATGAAGAGTGCTATCCATTTAATTCTTATGATTATCCTCCATCGATGATGACAGAAGAAGAGAAGAAGGAGTTTGTTGATCTTCTCTCCATTATGCTTAGGAAAATATCTTCTCAACATGAAAGAATAATTGCTGTATTACCAAGGCATCATTATAATATAGTAAGCAGGGCATCCGAAAAAGCAGGCATTAAGATAGAAATGCATCCTTATGGTAGATTAGCGTTTAAAACGATAAGCGAAGTATTAAAAACGTTATAATGCCAAGAGTCTTTTAACCAATCTTTATTAAGCATATTAATCATGTTAGCGGAAGGTAAGACTATAGGTATAGTATTACAGAAAAGCGAAGCAAGCTCTATACAAGGGTTGTTAACTCCAGAGTATGAAGTTAGCCCGGGTCAGCTATTCCTTATTAAGGATAATAATAAGTTATCATTAGCTAGATTAGAGAATTATGAGTATATTAATGAATTTTATGATGAAAAAATTCCTATAGTGAAGAATATTCTTTCCGAAAATACTTCTTTTGATTTACTAAATATGAATACAGTAATTAAAGCTGAAATGAGTATAATAAAACGATATGGGCACAATTCTTCTCCCATGCCAGGTTCTTTAATAAAGACCCTTCCAGAGGAAAAAGACGAGAGCTTCCTATCAGAATTCTATGGTGTAAAAAATGCTGCAGACTATGTAAAATATGGAAGATTAGCTGGTTCAGATATACCATTATTATTAGATCTTAACGCAGTTACCATGCATGTAGGAATCTTCGGAGAAACTGGAAGTGGTAAAAGTTATAATATGAGATATTTAATTTATCTATTTTCTAACCTAAAAATAATGGGAAAGAATACCGCTTTGCCAATGATAATAATTGACGCTAACGGAGATTATGTAGACTTTAGTAATATAAATATAGATTTAGTTTCTGGAGGCCGGAAATGGATAAAGAAATATGTAATAAGAGACCCTAAAAGCGATACAGAGACTAGGCTCACTATTGACTTAAGTTTATTCACTCCAAAAGATTTAGCGGATTTTATTATTTCCCTTAAGTATGGAGGGAATGAAATAAATTCACTGCAATCAAATCTGTTAGATTATATTATTTCGCAACATGATCAAAAGGAATATAATAACCTATTAGGCAAGGAAGAAGGAATAAGCTTAATTCAACAAGAAATTTCTTCAAATCAGAATCTTAAAGAATTAGGCTTTAGCAGCAGTACTGCAAGAGCTGTAATAAGTGCTTTGGAAATTTTTAAAGATAGGATAGTAAAAAGGTATAAATTAATAAGTAATTCCTCATCAATAAATGAACAAATCTTAGATGTTATATGGAAGGAAAAAGGGTTGGCAATAATTGATTTTTCTGCTGACGGCTCTCCCGGAGTTGATATTCCTACTAAGCAATTAATAGTGAGTTATATATCAAGGCTCTTATTAAATTATTTAACAAAAGCAAAGTACTCTGGCTCACAAAGGCTGATTGCCTTCGTAATAGAAGAGGCTCAAAATTATATTCCTTCGAACGACTATCCCATTTCTGCAAATATAACAAAGGAATCATTAGTTACGCTTGCAACACAAGGCAGAAAGTTTGGAGTCTCATTATTCCTAGTAAGTCAAAGGCCTGCATTTGTTGACAAGTATGTGCTATCAATGCTAAATACCTTCTTCTTCCATAGAATCTATCATGAAGACCTAAAATACGTAATGTCAGCATCTGGTGGGCTTCCAGAATCTTTAGCTAAAGGGTTAACGTCATTAGATACGGGCTATGTTATAGTCTCTGGTTTAATGTCAGCACTTAAGGTTCCAGCGTTGGTGAGAATACCTTGGGATCCTAGGTTAGGGTCATACGCAGGAAGTGTAGAAAGAATTGATAGGGTTTTAATTGAAGATTCATCTAAATGACTTGCAATTATCGAATAAGTGAGACAGCAGCAGATTCTAAATCCCTTTATGATTTGTATTTGTGTATCTCCTCTAAGACTAGGTATATAGATAGGTTAAAGTTCTTTAGACAAATCGGCTGGGAAATAAAGAGGCTTGAAAGCCCCAGAGAATCGCCAGAAATAATTGCAGTATTAGCTGATTGGGGTCAAGGCAAGACCAGTTTCTTTAACATCATAGAAGAAGCATTAAAGCCTAGAAATGTCAATATATATAAAGATTCTTTTGTAAATATACTTAAAAAAGAAAAGGGAGATATAACTTTTATAAAAAATTATCCAGTGGTTCTTATTGACGAGATAGAATCTGCAGTTGACTTTGCTGTATACAGGCAATACCAAGATTATATAAGGGATTTCTGGATATCGCTAAAGGAGCTGGCTAATTCTAAAGGCAATAATATAGTATACTTGTCTACAACCCCAAGCGCTTATTCAAAAGTCTTTGGAGTAGGTGGTCAAATAAATTCATTATTTCCAGAAACTTATTATTCATTTATACAAAGGATAAAGACAATTCAAATAATGCCACCATCAAAGCTAGAATTTCTAGCGATGATTGACTGTCTGCTCGACTATAATGGGAAAGATAAGGAGATCTTACAGTATTTAGACTTACCTTATTGGATAATTAGTCAAGAAAGGAGAAAATATGCAAGATTCTTTAATGATATACTTTGTAAGTCCTTTGAATTTAAAGATCCAATAGAGCAACTGTTCAAAGAAATTTCTATAGCCAACGACTTAAACGACGAAGGAGAAACTTTGAGGACTCTTGTTACAGAACTTGAGAATAAAATGGATAAAGAAGAAATAAAAAAATTCCATAAAGTTCTACTAAGTAGAATTTTTACCGATAAAAACTTAATTATAAAAGAATTGGAAGGACATATAGTTAAAGGCTTTCTGGTAGATTTTCCTAGTTGGGTAGAAATAACTAAGGAGTATAAAATACCTCAGGATGTTGAGGACTTTTTAATATTTTACTCTAATTCGTCTGAATTTGACAAGAGTGTAAGTGTATTTGTCTCAAGCGATATAAATAAGGTTATTTATGAGGGAATAAATATTGATCTTTCTGACGTGTATAAGAAGCTAAAAGTTAAATCAAAAGGAGAGGCATATGCTCTAGAATGGGGATACTACGAGTCCTTAGTAAACACTAATGTTGGAGGATTAATAGTAGATTTTAGAAGCAGAGAAATAAAAGAAAAGGCTCTAAAATTTGTTAATGACAGTTTACTAGATATAGAAAAAGAGATAGATTCTTTTATCGTTTTTCTAAAGGAAATAGGCTTGAAGTTTAATCAAAAATACATTGCTAAAAATATTAGAATAATTGAATGCGATCTAGGAAATTCTGGAACTATAAATTTAATTATTTATAAACCTATAGGAGGAGAAAAAGCGATAAAAGAAATCTTAAATGAGTATGATGGAATAATTCATGGCATAATATTCCTAGGAAAAAGTAATGAAGATCTAAGTAAATATTCAGTAGTTCAAGCTGAAATAGAACTGTTTACTCCTATTAAAAGGCAATTACTCTACTTACTTTTCTCCAGCTTAAATCCGGATCTTACTAGGATAAGAAAAGATGTGTTAGATATAAAATTAGGTGAGTTAAAGAGAGAAATAAATGACACAATGAGTAAAATTTTACAAAAAGTTACGATTCAACAATTGCCTTTAACAAAGGGAAATAAAAGACCAATACAATCTTTAAACTGGGTATTATTCTCTCCTTCAATCTATCCAGATAATTATCAGAACGTATTCATGAAAGTAAATCAAATAGTTAATGAAAAATTTAGAATCTTTGGGAGTAAACAGTTTCATTTAGAAGATATAGAAACTTCGTCTTCTCTAAAGGATGATATTATTACATATCTAACAGAAAATGAAATAATAAATTCTAAAGACGGAGGAGAAATAATATATTATGATGATCTAGCTGGACAGAAAATTAAGGACTTCTCGTCAACTCTAGTTGGCTATTTAAGGCAGAAAGGGTTCAATATTGAAAATTTGATAATTGAGTATATTTATTACTTAAGTGAAATAAAAAACGTTAAACCAAAGTTAATTCAGATAGTTGGAAAAATATTCGGAAAGTCTCCTACAGTGGAATTTTTGTTATATTCGTCAGTTACAACTGGGGAGATAATAAACTACGTAGATGATAAAGATAGGCTAATCAAAGATCTTCTAGATCAATTAGATAAAAGCATTGAAGAAATTAAGTCAGAGGATTTGAATGAAGGATATTTTATAACTGTTAAGAAAAGAGATGCTGGAATAAGAAGCTTAAAAGATATGAAAGATTCTATTATGGAATATTATAATCAGTTGAATCTTGCGATTAAAAATGGCGATTATAGGAATCAGCTAAGGCTTGCTTTCCTAATATTAACGTTATATTCTCTATTTAAAGAATTTGTAAATCAGACAATAAACGCACAAAATGAAATTACTAAAATAAAATCGTATATACTAGCAAAGCTAGATGTAATAAATAAAGCTAAGAGAATTCTAGGAATTAATGAGGAGCTAGAGGAAGAAAAGGAAATTAAGGAGATTCTGACTTACTTAGAGTCTGGAAAGGTGTTAAATGAGTTTTATGAGCTTATAGAAAGAACTACTAAGGCTAAGAGAAACGAGGATTTAATGAATTTTATTGATACTATAAAGAAAATATCTCATAATGAAGATAATGATAATTTATATCTAATTGCCTGGGAAATATACAAGACAAGTATAGATGGTACTCCTTTACCTTTCTTTGACGAGCTAAAAAACACTGCAATCTATAGGTATAGCGAGAGACTTAGGGAAATAGGATCAAATATTACGAGGCTTCAAGCTGAAATAGAGTCTATAGAGAAAATAAATCCAGAAATAAATAAATTGAAAAGGGAAATAAATAATCAAGAAAAACAGATTCATGAATTAATTAAAACAATAAAAGGTGAGTTGAATGAATTTAGTTGATATATTACTTAAAATTCAAAACGAAAAAAATTCATTAGATTGGGAGAATCTGAAAAAAGAGTACATGGAGCAAGGTGAAATAATAAAATCACTTGAATTTACAGTCTCAAAAATTCATTCAATAAAGCAAGAATTAAGAAAATGTTCATTAAACGAGGTTAGCGAGGAATATCTGACGATAAAGAATTATTTGATCAAGGCTAAAAATAGCGATAATCCTAGGGAGATTATTTCATATATTAACAATGCGTACGAAGAACTTAAACATTGCTTAAAACTATCTGAAGACATAGTTAAGGAAAAGATTCAGAAATACAAAGAAATAATAGAGGAAAACAACAGGAAACTTAAAACGTATCTAAAAATATTCCTAACAATATTAGGAGAGTCCAAGGATTTGCGATTATTTGAAATTACAGATAATCTTGAAGAATTAGAAAGAAACGCTAAAGAATCTGAAGAAGAGGCTAGAAAAATTTACGAGGAGCTTAAAGATAAACTGTCCAGATTAAATATAGAAGGTAAAAGGCTAGAGATTTTACTCTCTCTACTTGATCAAGGTCAAGTAATTATAACAAAACGTAATAGCAAAGATGTTATTGAATTATTACGTTTTCTATCAGAAAAAGGAATAATAATTACGGTGAAAATTTGAATTCTATTGATATATTAAATAAGATAAAAAAGTTAGCGGAGGAGGAAGACGAAAAAGCTAGAAAGGTAGATGCAATACTTTCCTTGGTTGCCGAGGATATATATTATGGAAATTCAGATTTGGAATTTTTGGAAATAAATAATGCGATAAATCCTCACATAGCTTGTGCGGTAGATGGTAGTAAATATCAGCTTGATGTGGGAGATTTTTCACTAATCATTGCTAGAGCAGTAAAAGTTAAAGGTATTTCTGGAGAAAAAGGCAAGAGAATTCCTCCAGATATTAAAGAGGATGTAAAGCTTGAGGATAACTATTATGGGGAAGATAAAGTAGGCAAAGATGCAATACTTCTAATGTTAACGTTAGAGACTGAAATTTTAAGTTCGTGCTCAGACTGCGATGTGATTTTTATCGATGGCCCTATTATAGATCCTCCCACTTACGACGATAATGATGAAGATTTAAAGAAGTTTCACGAAGTTAGAAAACTTGCAATTTCCACCAATGATAAAATTATAGGTATTGTAAAGAGATTTGCACAAAGGTTTCTCATAAATAAGCTAATTAATGATGGTTATGCGCAACTTATTGAAGCTAGAGAAAGCTATATTGTTCAAAATCTATTTTATAAACTCAGGCAAAAATTTAAGGATTACAAAAATCCGAGATTTCTAGGTTGGATATCTTGGGATTCTATTTTCTCATCAAATTATACTGCAGATTTAACTGCATTAGGAAAGGCTTACATGAAGTATAATATAAAATTATATTCGGGATATTTTCAGCAAAACGCCATTTCTCCAGTAGCAAGAATTGACGTATTAAGCCCAGACAATAATATACTGGCATACATTGCAACATGGAGTTACCCGGGGATAAACGAAGTCACAATTTTAAATAAGTTAGCTGATGATATATCTAACGTAAGTAAGGCAGAAGCAGAAGCTTATTTAAATTTGCTTATCTCAGCTAGGAAAATTCTGCCGATGATGAGAAAGGCTTAATGAATTGATGACTTGTCCTAGTCCAGCTGAGGTTAATCATTTTTAAATAATTGCAAACATTTTTCTCCGTGGACAATAGGAAACTCTTTGCGGACGCTGTATTTCTAATAATGAAGAAAAACCTCTCTCCCGAAAGAGCATTTGATATAGCATTTAAAAAATACATGCAGGGTGATAGAAAAGAGCTTTATAGAGAATTTCTTGAATATATTAAAAAATATTTATATGAAAGAAATGTATATCCAGGCATAAGTCCTAGAGAAGTGGATATGACAATAAAGCCGGATCCTATGCTATCGTTTCCTAAGTGGATATTTGAAAGACTTTACGCGCTTTTAGGAGAAGAAGGAATTAAAGGGATATATAATCATAAAACTTGGGCTAGAGTTAACGAACTAA
Source organism: Acidianus infernus (assembly GCF_009729545.1). Classification (NCBI taxonomy): domain Archaea; kingdom Thermoproteati; phylum Thermoproteota; class Thermoprotei; order Sulfolobales; family Sulfolobaceae; genus Acidianus; species Acidianus infernus. Next base: position 1,456,169 of record NZ_WFIY01000004.1, on the reverse strand, counting down.
AGGCAAACGTTAATGATGTAGTCAGATTATTGGAATCTGAAGGATATAAAGTAAAGAGGACTGAAATAAATTTTCTCTTAGAAATAGAAAGTTCTGATAAACGCATCTCTGATTCTACTGCGTTTAAAGAAGGACTCTTAATACCTCAAGATAAGTCAAGCGTTCTTGCAGTAATGATCTTGGATCCAAAGCCTTACGAGAAAATCTTAGAAATAGGCTCTGCACCAGGAGTCAAATCTTCTTTAATCCAACAGCTAACTAGGAACAAATCTTTCCTCATCTCAATAGATATTTCTGAAAAAAGAATTATGCAACAGAAAAAACTTATGGAAAAATGGGGCGTGCATAACGTAGAGCTAATTGTTGCCGACGCGTTACATTTACCAATAAGAAAAGCAGATAAAGTATTTATTGATGCTCCTTGTAGCAATAGTGGAACAATAAATGTTGATCCATCAGTAGTGTTGCGTTTAAATAAGAGGAAATTGCACGAGCTTTCATCAATACAAATAGGAATACTTAAAGAGGCTAGCAAGTTAAGAACGCAAGTAGTTTATATAACTTGTTCTTTATTTCCTGAGGAGGGAGAAAAAGTTGTAGAAAAATTTGAAAGGAACTTAGTCCGTATTCCTAATGAAGGTCATGAAGGGTATAAAAAAAGTAGGGTTTGGTTAAGAGTGTTCAGGACGTATCCGCATAAGGACTTTTCAGAAGGATTCTTTATTGCAAAGTTGGACTTTTCATCTCCTCATTCCTTCCAATAACGTAAAGCATTACGCTCATGTATTCTCTCATATGCCTAGTTATTAGGAAATTATTTTTAACGTGCTTATGGGCATTTTCTCCAATTTTTTTCGATATTTCAGGATTCTTTAACGTATGAATAATGTAATGTGCCGCGCCTTCTACATTATCAACTAGGTAGCCTGTAATTCCGTGAATAATTTGTAGAGGAATTCCTCCTGTTCTTCCACCTATTACTACTTTCTTTTTCCACATTGCTTCGCTAACAGTTAAACCGAAGCCTTCTTTAATGGATTTTTGTAATACAACTGAGGCTCCTGTTTGAAATGCGTTTATTTCAAGATCGCTATAAGGTGGTAACATTAATAGATGAATGTCCTTATCGTCTCCTGCCTCTTTGACAGTTTTCTCGTAAACTTCTTCTCCTTCTGGATCATCAGTGGCTGGACTGCCTACGTAAGCTAACTGAAGTCCATCTATGTGCTCTTTAGCTAATTTGAAAGATTTAATTACTCCTATAGGGTCCTTAGCATAGTCAAATCTTGAAATCTGAACAACTAAAGGTCTTTCAGTATCAATTCCGTATTTATATAATATTCTCTTTACAGTTATTTCTGGAATAGGTTGATTCTTTATAGATAAAGGGTCAATTGATGGAGGAATTATAAATTGTGGAATACTAATGTCATCCCTCGCAAAGGCTGGAGTAGAAATTATCATTGAATCGTAATTTTCAATTTTTTTCTTTAAAAATTCCCATACTGGAGCATAAGGATTAGAAATATCTATGTGACATCTAAATATCCATTTTCCTTTTTTTCTAAATTTAATTAAACCTAAAGGTTGCGGATCATGTATCATTATTATATCATAATCTAAAGGTATTTCGTTTGCGTTAATTTCCTGCCATTTTTCATATGTTTCAAAGGCATTGGGGGGTAATTCTCCATAACCGTTTTGTAAGGAGTTGTGGAACGATTTTGTAACTCTAAAGAACTCAGTATCTCCTCTTATTACTTTCCAATCTACATTAAGTCCTAAGTCTCTCATTAGAGGTACCATTCTATTTAAGATCTCCGCTACTCCCCCTCCAGCTCTAGTAGAATTTACATGAAGTATTGAAAAATCTTTAAGTTTTTCTGCTATTTTTACTAGACCATAAAGCTCGTCTTCTCCTATTATCTTTTCATATTTTTCTATCATTTTAATAACTCACCTTCCAAAATTTTTAACAAATCTTGCCTGAAATCCTCTTCTTCTGTGTAAGTTTGAGGATCTATTTTTGCTATTTTCTCTCCTAAGTCTATTAAACCAAAGTTCTCCTCTAACCACGTTGTAAAATCATTTCTCTTACTTAAGCCCATTACTCTTTTGTATACGAAATGATAAAATAAAGATCTTACTGGAACTTTGGCTATAGCATCCATAAATTCTGCTAACGTCCTTACTTCTACATTTAAAGGATAGACTACGGGAATAAATGAAATAAATACAAAGGGATAGTCGGCTGTCTTATCTAAATGAGTAGAGGTGTTTAGCAATTCTAAAATTTCCTTTCTTATATCTTCTATAGTCAAAGGCTCTCTACCTTTTATATCAGCGACTACTTCAGCAAGGTATTCGTCATGAAGGGATTCTCTAAGCCAAAAAGCAAAGTCGTTAGGCAAATCTTCCGGCACTACATGAGAAGAAAGCATTGGATGGAATACATGGTAAAATATTGAATTTTTATCTACAATTGAAACACCTTTTATAAGTTCTGATAACGAATTTGCTTTAACCTTGGTGTATATTGGAGGATAATACGCGGCATAGAATTTAAATGGAATACCTTTTCCTTGACAATCGAGGTTCATAATACAAAAATGGTTTAAAAAGTTTAAAACATTTTATGCAGATATGGTACTTTAATACAGATTATGATTCGTACGCTTCTGCATACATTTCTTCTGGTAATTCCTCAACTATTTTCTTTTTAACTTCTTCCAAATTATTTAGAACCTCTTGCAACGTATTATATTCAGTTGGAATATATTTTAATCTACCGTAAGACATCATATATGATCCAGGACATAAGAACTTATTCTTTACGATTATTGCATCAACACCAAGGTCTAGTATAATTCCCATAGTTGCTTCTTTGCTTACGTTATATGCAGGATTCTCGTATTGTTCTACTACCTTCTTTTCTTCATCTATTACTCCTATTATTTCAGCCTCATCTAAAGGCTTTAGATTTTGCTCCTTATCATACGTTACAGCTATTTTCATAGTCATCTATTGTTTCAAAAGCTTATATAACATTTGCTAATTAACTTTCATAAAGAGTGTTTTAAAAATTACAAGCAAAATGATGATTATGACAATAGTAAAAATAGTCTATTGTAGGCCTTGTGGATATTTAGATAGAGCGTTAGAACTGGCTAGAGACTTACTACAATATTTTGAAAATGTAAAGGTAGAGATTGAACAAGGTAAAAATGGAATATTTGATGTTTATTTAGATAATGAACTCATTTTCTCAAGGTATAAAGAAAAAAGATTTCCAGAAAATATGGAAATCTTAAAGGAGGTAGGAAAAAGAATAAATAATAATTGATAGTAAATAAAAATAAGTTATTCCTTTATTTTTACTATTCTGCTTACTGCCGTAGTTAATTTATTTGATATTTCGTTTAATGAAGGTCCTTCATATCCTAATTGCATAGCTATAGTTGTTATGGTATCGCTTACCGATAATCCTTCTACGTTTGCAGATCTTCCTTTCAGTAACGTAATTACTAGGTTTCCTAGCCATATTAATGTTGCAAAGTCTGCTATCATTGCTCCTACGCTGGCTACAACTTCTGGAGTAACGTAAGCAGGAATTAATGGATAAATTTCAGCTCTCCTAATTAATCCAGCTAATCCTAATGCGTCAAATCCTACTATTATCATTGCTGTTCCTATCATGTAGCCTACCATGTGAATCCAGCCTAGCTTAGTTGAGTACCACATTCTACCGGTCAACATTGGTATCATATAATAAAGGGTTGCAAATCCCGCTGGAACAATTGACCAGAATATCATTGCGTGGAAGTGCCCTGGAACCCACATGCTATTGTGAATTATTGAATCGAACGATATGTTTGCGTTAGCAATTCCAGTTACTCCAGCTGCAATTGCTCCTGCAAAGCTAATTGATATCCAGACAGATATTAAATTAGGCTTAAATTGTGCTCCTTTTACTGTAGCCCATAAGTTGAAGAACGTCATCATTGATGGTACAACTACGGCATACGTTAATACTTCCTGCATAATCTTTACACTAACTGGTAAGTCTACCATGTATAAGTGGTGTATTGGTACGTTGTTGGAGAAGATAAGGTAAAGAAGTGCTGCAATTCTTCCCATTTTATCGCTGTATAATGGTTTTCCTGCTAAGAGTGGTATTAAGTAGTACATTGAAGCTACTGCTGGCATCCAGACTATGTATACAATGGAGTGCCCTAATATCCAGAACGCTATTTGGTTTGCAATTGGATCTAAGCCTACTAGTCCGTAGTAGGCTAATATATCCCAGGTATTTGCTGCAGTTTCACCACTCCAACCTATTGCTATCATTAGTGAGGTCATTAAAGCAAATACTGCAAATATTGGCAGTTTTTCTTTCATATTCCTGCTTACAAGGTAGTAATGGTAAATTAGCCATATAACATATATGTAAACACCTATATCCATAAGTTCATATCCTAGGAACCATAGAGGTGATATTACATATTCCGAATAATTAGGTATCCCTAAAGGATTTAAGTAGTACCATCCAGTTGCTCCGAAGTAATTATCATTAAATGTTGGGAATGCTACAATTGGCCCTTCTATTAGCATGAATGCTATGTTGAATAGTATGAATCCAATGTTAAGGAACCACTTTGCCCTTGGTTGGAAGTTCAAGATCTTATAAGATAAGAATATGAATATTGCAACTTCTAGTTGTACTGCAAATCCAAATAGATCTCTTACTCCATGTAGAGTTATTCCTCCGTAATATTCTTGGGAAGTGAAAACTAGTGTTTGTGATAATCCCCATACCATTTCTTGTATTCTCGCCATTAACGCATCAATAATTCCTAGAATTCCCCAAATTAGGCTCATTACAATCATAGCCATTGACACTCTGCTTACCCAGTCCTTATCCAATTGGAATACAGCATTAATTAGTGTTACAAGGGGATTTGACTTAGTGCTCATAGGTACTGCCTATAATATTAACATATTTAACTTTATCTTCATAACGATTAGATAAAGTTATAAAAACTTATTTTTATATAATTTGAGAGAAATTTTACCTTAGTACAAGTCATATAGATTTAATAACTAATGAATTATAACATATTTAACTTTATAATATAAATAAATTTTTATTCTAAATGAACGGCAAAGAAAAGAGATAAATAAGGGATAAGGGAAATAAGATTGATGTTTGTCAATAAAGAGTATAAGGATAATTTCATTTTACTGACATTTAATACAGGTACAAAATATAATGTTTTTAATGTAAAATTTATGACAGAACTTTTAGATACTTTAAGTGAAATAGAGAAGGAAAAGAAATATAGATTTATAGTATTTAAAGGAGAAAACGGTAACTTTGGCTCAGGAGCTGATATAAGGGAATTAAACCGAGCTTCAATAGATAAGGAATTCGCATCGTCCTTTTTCAATTACATGAAAGATCTTTATTTAAAGTTAATAAACATAGATAAAATTACAATAGCACAAGTTGAAGGTATTGCTTATGGGGCCTCCTTAGAATTATTATTAGTTATGGATTTTGTAATAGCCTCAAAATCTGCTAAATTTGCTGCTCCAGGTGGAAAGATAGGAGTTTTTCCTCCAGTTTTACTTACATTAGGTCCTTATATAATAGGTTTAAATAATGTTAGGAGGCTGGCCATGTTAGGGGAGGAAATAACGGCAGAAGAAGCCGAAAAAATAGGTCTTATAACTAAGGCAACTGATGAAATTGATAAAGAAACTGCAAATTTAATATATAAAATGTCATTTATGGCGCCATCTTCACTTATGTTAATGAAAAGGCATATCATGAAATATTTAGATAGAGATTTATCTGAAGTATTTAAGTCACTTACAATTCAAGTAGGAGGAGACGAGAGTAGAGAAGGTATTAATGCGTTCTTAGCAAAAATTAAGCCTAGCTGGCTAGTCAACCTCTCTAAGCTTTAATAGTTTGCCGCCAAGAAATACGCTCAAGACTGTAAAGATTATTATGTAAATTATTTCCCACGGTTGAGGTAATTGTTGATAAACAGTAACTTGCCTTATTATGTCATTAAGTACGGAGACTGGTTGATAGTTTATTAATATTTCTATAAAACTTGGAAAAGAGCTTACGTAAAAGAAGGCATTACTTAGGAAAGTTAATGGTAAAGTAACTACATTAGCAGCAATGTTTGCTATGAAGAGTTTATCCTTTGGCGTTAAACCAAATATTATTGCACCTAAACCGGAGAACATTAACGTACCTATTATTAAAAATATAACAAATAATATTCCTATAATTGGTATAAAGCCTAGTATTACTCCTAGTAACAATATTGGAACTATAGAAATGAAAGTAATTATTATTTCATAAAGCATTAGTGAAATTACCCATTCATAACTTTTTAGAGGCGAAGCTGCTAACCTTTCAACCAATTTATCCCTATAATATCCTGCTCCTACGCCAGTAACTCCAAAAACACCATTAGATAGTGCGATAACACCTATCATTCCAGATAATATATAATCTACGTAAGTAAATCCTGGAAGTTGTGTAGTGGTGACCTTAGCTGAATCGTGTGTTGAATATTCCGTTAGTATTGCTTCTAAAGAAGGTATTAAATATTTACTATCTTTCGGATAAGTTACATTAAACAACGAATTATTTTGAACGTTAACATAAATATAGTTATGAAGAATGGCCTCTTTCTCGTTATTGCATGTAATACCTATAAAAAGCTGAGTAGAATTTAGATATTTTGCTAATTGTTCACTATTTGTAGCTACTACTTGTGTTACATGATTCATTCCTGCAAATCCGAAAGCGAAGACTATAGTAAGAAATAAAGGAAATATAAGAATAAAGAATATGGTAGCTTTATTACTCAAGTTATCTTTAATTATAGCCTTAGCAGTAGGAATTACGTTTCTCATCATTCCTCACCAATACTCTCTAGAAGCGCTAAATAAGCTTCTTCAAGGGTAGGTTTTTCAAATTCCTTCATTAGATCTTCTGGAGTTGATAATCTAAGTATTTTTCCAGAGTAAATTATCGCTATTCTATCAGATAATTTTTGTGCCTCATCTAAGTAATGTGTAGTAAGCAAAATTGTTAATTTTTTATCTTTCAATTTCTTCATTATATCCCAAACATTCCTTCTGGCCTTTGGATCTAAACCTACTGTAGGTTCATCTAGATAGATTATTCTTGGGTTTCCTACTAATGCACAAGCTATAGCTACTCTCCTTTTTAGTCCACCAGATAATTTCTTAAATCTTGTATTTTTATAATCTTCCAGATCTAATTCTTCTATAACTTCATTTATTTGCGATTTATCTCCTCCGTAAATATTTGCAAAATATTCAATGTTATCCTTTACGGTTAAATCAGAAAATCCTTGAAAATCCTGCGGTACTATACCTATAATTCTGCGTATTTTCTCGCAATCCTCGGGAACTTTCATGTCTAAGATTTCTATTTTACCTCTATCTGGCTTAGATACGCATGAAAGAATCCTAATTGTTGTAGTTTTCCCAGCACCGTTTGGTCCCAACAATGAAAATATTTCTCCGTCATTAACTGTAAATGATATGCCTTTAAGTACTTCTTTGTCTTTGTAGCTTTTCCATAAGCCTTCAACGCTTATTGTTATCATAATTTATTTATGTTAGTAAAAAGTAGTTAATGTGTCTTTCGGCAAAGTGCCTTTAAAAGAATTTTTGCATAAGATACCCAGTGGCAATTGCGAGATATGCCCTTCCGTTGGAGAAGACGACGCTATACTTAAAACTACTGGGCCTTACATAATTGTTCACTCTGACCCTATAACTGAATCCTCAGTTGATCCAGGATTTCTCTCAATAGCAGTAGCATGCAACGATGTTAACATGAAAGGTGCACCTTGCAAGTGGGCTTTAACTACACTTTTACTTTCTTCAAGAAATAGTCTAGACAGAATACTTTCTGGAATAAATGAGGCGTGTAAGATTTTAGGATGTAACGTAGTAGGCGGGCATACGGAGGTTGTAATTAACTTACCTTCAGATATAGTTGTCACTACTGCCTTTTCAACTACTGACAAAATTTTAACAGCTAGAGACGCTAAAGATGGCGATTATATTGTAATGGTAGGTAGTGCTGGGATTGAGGGTACTTGGATTTTAGCCAATCAATTTGAAGACTATTTACTGAAATTGGGAGTTAAAAAGGAGACTATAGAGTCTGCAAAGCGCTTTAAGTACGATATAATAGTTCAAGAAAAAGCTTTGAAAGTAGCAGAATACGCTGTAGGGATGCATGATGCAACAGAAGGAGGAGTATTACAAGCAATATTAGAAATAGCAAAATTATCTAACTTAAAGGCAGTAATAAACCCAAAACTTATACCTGTAAGGAAAGAAACCTTAGAAATAACTAGGGCATTATCGATGGATTATTTGAGGCTAATTTCCTCTGGAGCATTTTTAGTTATTACAAGAAATCCGGAAGAAGTAGTAAATAAAGTGAAAGAGAGTAATATAATAGGAAGACTAATAAAAGGCGAGCCAAGTCTTCATTTAGAAGGAGTTGGAGATTTTAATGAGGACTTTGAAGAAGAACTTGTCAGATTTGAAAGTAGTTATAATGGCAGGAGGTAAGGGAAGCAGATTATCTCCGATGAAGCCGGTCATTAAAGTATGTGGTAAGCCTATGATATTATGGGTGTATGAATTCTCAAAGCAATTTTCTGATAAGATATTTGTAGCTACAGTAAAGGATCACCCTGCATTACCTAAATTAAGGGAAATTATTCCAACTAATGATATAATTTTTACTGAAGGTAAAGGATATGAGTTCGACGTTATAGAGGCCGTGAAAAGCGTTGGACTTCCATGTCTAGTCTTTCCGTCTGATACTCCTTTTATCCCTAAAGATGCTGTTGAAAAACTTGTTAATGAATGCGAAACTTCCATTTGTACCTTACTTTCTAAAGGGGAATTTGTTGGTATTAGCTTATGGAATTCTTTGGATACTTCATCTTTCTCTTCAATAAATACAGCTCATGAAATTGTCAACGTTAATACGAATAAAGATTTATTGAAAATAAATGAAAAATGTAGTGAGGGATTTATTTGGGGAAAAGAATAGTTATATTTTATCCTTTTAGAGGAATTCTTTTTCCTGTTTATCTTTTTATGGGATTAATTTTAGTACTTATCTCAATAGGTTATTTCAAGGATTTACTCTTGTTTGTTGGAGTTAGTAGGAAGCTAAGTTATCTCTTTGCATTTGAAATATCTTTTCTAAGTCTTCTTTTAAGTCCAGTAAATTTTGTGATAAAGGAAGTAAAAAAGAGGGCGATTGCTCCTAGATACGATGTAGTTTATGTTTTTGGAATACCGTTTTATGTACCTAGAGTTGATATAGAATATTTCACTACGCAAGTTGCTATAAATTTCGGAGGAGCACTTATTCCATTAATGTTATCTATATCATTACTCTTTTTACTTTATAAATATTTGCTTCCTATATTTATAAATATTATTCTCTTAATTATAATATCAAAATATTTCTCAAAAGTGATTGAGGGTGTAGGAGTAGTAATGCACCCTTTTATTCCTCCCCTATTCTCCGTATTATTTAGTTATTTACTATTCTTTAAAATGCCACAGCTTATACCGGTTTCAGCTTATATCTCAAGCGTTTTGGGTACGTTAATAGGGGCAGATTTACTTAATCTAAGAAAAATAATTGACGCATCTCCACAGATAGTAAGCATAGGAGGGATGGGAAGTTTTGACGGGATATTTCTATCTGGACTATTTTCAGTGCTTTTAGGCGAATTACTTATATCCATATTCTAAAGGTTCTCTTATATTTCTTAACTAAAGCTATTGCTTCTCCGCCTTCCTTAAATTTTACAATAGCTTTCCCCCTTTCAAAAATGCCCTTAAGATAAGTAATGCCTCCTTTATCGTAACTTACGCTATCGTATCTTAATAATCTTCCTAGTTTGAATTTTTTGCTAACCTTCTCTAGAATCTCTACTTCATAGTCTTCAGAATTCACTATTCTCTTTGGAGTATAGAAAACGTAAATCTTTTTCACATTATTCTATACGCTTAAATATTATATATTGTTAACTCACTACTATGGAGGAAAGAGATGAAGTATTGCTAAAATTGAAAGAAGCCGTAGATTTATTTGTCAATACCCCTGGTACTCATTTACTTATTCCAGAAATAAGAACAAACATAGGCTATGCAATTAAAGGTGCAAAAAACGTTAATGACGTAGCGGCTATTCCAGGGAGAATTAGTGTAGCATTTAATAGGGCAATCTATTGTATGCCACCAGCTTTTGGTGCTTCAGACCATGTAGCGAGAGTAATATTAACTGCGATGTTACATGACGAGAACATGAGAAGTGCAATAAATTTGAAATTCTATGAAGAAATTGTGAAAAAGCTAAGCGACGTATTCATATTTAATAGAAAGGAAGAACCAGAAGAAAGTAAAGAAAAAGAGAGACACACTATGAATTTCATGGTTGACCTTGCGTACTCTAGACTGGGCAGAATACCTAGATATATAGTAGATCTAGGTGATTACGGTAAAGAACCCAGTATTTTCATTTTAGGTAAGGAACCAATAGAAGTCGTAAAAGAAGCGATAAATTTACTTCAATTTATTCAATAAATCTTCTATCTCATTTTTACATCCATTTATAATGTTATTTATTTTCTCATAATCTTCTTCACTTAATTTATCTCTGAAATTATAAATTATTAATCCTATCTCAAATAATTGATTAACTAACTTTCTATACTGGTTATTCTTAGTAAAAACATTCTTCATTTCCGTTTTCATTTTGTTGAAGGCTTCTTTACCCTTGTCAGTTATAATGTAAATTTTTTTATCATCTTTTTCTTCTACAGTTATCATTCCATTCTCAATTAATTGCTTTAGAACTGGATAAAGAGAACCAGGGCTGGGTTTATATATTCCATGAAATTTTTTCTCTATAGATTTAATTATCTCGTATGCGTGCATCGGTTTATCGTTAAGCGCCTCTAGAATCAATAGCTTTAATGTGCCTTTTCTTAGCCTTTCTAGGTTCATTTTCATATGTAAAAATGTCTTCTCACGATTTTATAATTTTAATTCTCAGTTCATAGAATCATGTATTTTTATAATTAACTTTATTAACATAATTTACAAATTAGGGTTACCCTTAATAATCTAAAGCTAAATCTATAGACTATGAAAAAGAAAGTTGTCGTAGTTGGTGGTGGAAACGCTGGATCTATTGTAGCTAATAAATTAGCTAAAAACGCTGATCTAGAAGTAACAGTTATAGAACCTTCGGAATATCATTATTATCAACCTGGTACTGTAGATATAGTAGGCGGAATAGGTAAGGAAGAAGAAATGATAAAAAACACTTCAGATCTTTTACACGCTAGATGGATAAAGAATTATGTAACAAAAGTAGATGTTGAAAATCATACAGTATTCTTGAAAAGTGGAGATAAGATTGACTATGACTACGTCGTAATAGCTGCTGGAGTAAGAAATATAAAACTGGAAGGGTTCCCAGAATGGCATACTATTGAAGGAGCTAAGTTAATGAAAACTATGGCAGATAATTTTGAAGGCAAAAAGATCGTCGTAGGATACTTTGGTTTAATAAAATGCCCTGCAGCTCCTTTTGAATTGTCCTTTATTTTAAAGCAGAGATTCCCTAAAGCGGAGATAACGCTAATAAATCCAGTAGCACAACCTCCTCAAATACAAAAACCAATGGCTGAGATACTGGGCAAGATTGCTAAAGAATTAGGAGTTCAAGTCATAAGAGGTTTTAAAATTAAGGAAATAGATAGACAGAATAAAATTATAGAATCAGAAAATGGAGAGAAAATAAATTACGATCTAGCATTTATAGATACTCCTATTAGAGCTGGTGAGGAGTTCTCAAATCTTGTAGATAATTCTGGCTTAATACCGGTGAATAGAGAAACATTAAGATTTAAGGACTACGATAATGTATTTGCTATAGGAGATATTACTAATATAACTACACCACCAAAAACTGGAGCAATAGCGCATTTTGAGGCAAACTATGTAGTTAAGGAAATTCAAAACGATTTATATGGACAAGGAAAAGGAAAATTTGATGGTTCTGCTGCATGTGCAGTTTATAGTGGTTACGGAAAAGGCGCATTCATCTATATGAATTATGAAAAGAGCTATGCACTAGGTCCTTCATCAATATTTTTCATAGCCAAGAAAACATTTGCGCATATATATTGGCTCACAGTAGAAGGTAAGTTGATCTAGCTTTTTTCAAAAATTCTTGCCTAGGAAATGTTAGGAAGATATTACCTTTGTTTCAATTGTGAAATTTTTTCAGCTTTGCTAAAAAGGTCAGGATACATGTGCTTCAATCCATACTCTAGAGCTTCCTTAGCTACTTTGCTCATTTTAAATCCGGGTTTTGTATTATAGAGATATTGCAAAACTAAGTATGCGGGATAACTCCATATACCTATTTTTGGATCTTTTTCCAGAAATTTCTTCATTATACTTTCTATACTGTCTTCTCTAGAATCTTCTTTCTTCTCTTCCTCTTCTATGTTATTCTTAGTAGATTCTGGAGTATTCTCTATAGTCTTCTCCCTCTTTTCGTTTTTCTTCTCTTCCTCTTCTATAGTCTTCTCTACTGGAATATTGTCTCTTCTTTCCTCAGTCTTCTCTACGTTTTCTACAGTACTTTTCTCTTCCTTCTTCTCTATACTCTTTTTCCTATTCAGTAAGAAGTCTAGTTCGCTCACTCTAGAGTCACCTTTGCTAACTCTTCAAAGAAGTGTGATAATTTTGGTTTCTTCAATCTAACCTCTTCATATCTAGTAGCTGGAACTCCTAATCTAGATGCTTCAATAAATAATCTAGACTGTGGAATGTGTATATTTAAGAACTGTACTGAAGGTAATTCGATACTTATAGCTTTGTTTGACAAATTGGTAAAAGCTAAAGCTTTCTTATTGAGGCTCTGTAATCTTCCATCTAGATTCTTCGCAGCTTCTAAAGCTAAGGGTTGAGGAGTTACTGGGGATAATATTTTATCAGCTGCTATCATTGAGGCTACTGCTAATGTGCCTAAATTAGGGGGAGTGTCTATAACTAAGATATCAAAGTTTTTTGCGGTTTCTTTAATTTTATTTACAACATCCTCTACGTCTCCATTTAGCTCAGCTTTAAGTAGGCCTAGATGTGCAGGAAATACTTCTACATTGAATATATTAACGCTCTTACTGCCTATCTCAAGTTCTTTTTTCTCTCTCTTCATTCCAAATGATGTAGTACTTCCTCCTTCTGGATCCATATCTAGCAAGGCTACATTTTTTGATTTGGATAGGATATAAGATAAATTAACTGCAGTAGTAGTTTTACCGACGCCACCTTTCTGATTAATAACTGTTATTATCATGTCTAGAGTATTCAATGAAGATTTTTTATAAGCATTGTTAGGCGGTATTCTCCAGACTCTAGTGTAGAATAACTTTTAAATAGCAATTGTTCTAATCTAATATTATGATAAGTGAAATAGTAAGAAAGAACTATAAAGAAGAGCTTTTCGGTGCAACTGTTTACGAGGAGTTGGCCAAGACTGAGAAAAATGCCAAGGTTAAAGAAGTTTTAGAGGAGTTAGCTAATGGAGAGAAATCCCATGCGTCATTTTGGAAGGAAGTTGCAGAGTCTAGAGGAGTAGAATTAGAGGAGTTAGGATTCTTTGATAGATTAAGGATAAAAATACTTAAACTTTTTAGAAGAGTCTTCGGTCTTCCTTTGACATTAAAATTAGTAGAAAGAGGTGAAATAAGTGATGCAGAAAAATATTATCAACTATCTAAAGCTGCAGAATTTAACGATACAGAAAGGCAGAAATTATCGTCAATAATGATGCAGGAACTTGTACACGAGGATTTGTTAGTTCAAACTCAAATTAACGCTGACAAGATAAGGGATGCTATTTATGCTGTGAGTGATGGCTTAATAGAAGTCTTAGCGGGAGTTTCTGGGCTTTCTAGCATTCTTGCATCTCCATTCCTTGTAGCGTTAGGAGGCATAATTATTGGAGTTTCGGGGACAATTTCAATGAGCATAGGAGCATATTTATCTACAAGTTCTGAGAACGATATTAGGAAAAGTAAGCTAAAGAAAGAGAAGCTAAGGGCATTATTAGGTCAAGCTTACTCTTCTGAAGGTAACAACGAGATTAACAAAAACTCAGAAAGCGTTAAAATAACTGCAATTTCTTATATTCTTGGAGCTTTAGTCCCCATTCTTCCTTTCCTTTTAGGCTTAGGTGGCCTTATAGGTCTCATTACTTCTTATGCATTTACTGGAGTTGTCACATTCATCGTAGGCGGAATTATAGGGCTATTAAGTGACGTTAATCCATTTAAGAAAGGTACAGTAATGGCTGGACTTGCAATAGTAGCAGCACTTGTTACTCATATTATAGGTATAGCTTTTCATTTTATAGGTTATTGACTTAACTTCCAAATGATGCTTTTTAATATCTCTTCCTTTATTATCTGTTTCTGTTTATATTCAAAGTATATTTTAGCTTTTTCTTCAGCAGTAAGAGTTTTCCCATTAATTACATCTTCCTGGGTTGCTTTTCCGCTATCTATACTAATACTTACTTTTCCATTTTCACCTATATTTATTGTAAGTGCATTATGATAGGGAAAGAGGTTGTTCGAAATTACTGAAACAAGTAGTAAATATCCTGGTATTATTAAATTGCTCTTGAATATTCTAGACTCTTCAATCTTTTCTACAGATCTAGAGTCCATGAATATATTCCTCTTCTTTTCAATATTCACTAGTCCACTATTTTTAAATTCTAGGACTATATCGTCGTCTGATTGGGATAATATATCGTGATTTAGCTCGTCAAAAGAAGAATGAATTAAGAAAGTTAATCTAAACTTTCCTTCAATTGGAACTGCTTTAGGGGGAACGTTATCATTATTTACTATCATTATCTTATTATTTTCTCCTATTGGTACTAAATAATATGGAAAGTCTTCATAGTCCTTTTCTGTGTTGAATTTTTCTTTTACCTTCTTTAGGAAGAAAGTTTTATTATATTTATATTCCATATATAAATTATAAAAATCTTTATCTAGACTCTTGACTAAGTTATTTAATAATTCATCTTCAAGATAAAAGGATAGTAGTGGTACAAGTTGGTTATTCTTACAATAATTAATTACGTCTTCTACATTCTTTTTTATAGGAGAATCTAACAATTTATATAGTGATGAGGGGTTCATTCAAATTTTACTAAAATCTTAGCTAATAAACTTACTGGAGTTCCATTACATCAAAATCTTTAATTTCCTTTATTCTCTCCAATCTTATATGAAAATATGATAATGGATTAATATCAGCTATTGCAAAATTTTCTTCTTCTCCCAATTCCGCTAATGTAAGCAAGTCAACTATGTTATCACTCCTCTTATATGGAACAAAAATTACGCTTTTGCCTGGATAATCTGGGGGGCTATAAACATTCGCATTAACTATCGCAACTCTATTCTCTAGACTTCTTACTCTTAAGTATTCTCTCCAAATTTCTATTCCATTATAACTTATCTTAGAAGGTACTAGAATAATCTCTGCACCTTTTAGTACCATCTTTCTTATTACTTCTGGAAAATCTAAATCATAACAAATTGCTATACCTACCTTTATTCCACTTATGGAAAAAATTGTAGAATAAGTTCCAGGTATTAATTTTTCTCTCTCTTTATTAAAAAGATGAAGTTTTTTAGCTAATCCTTTAATATTGCCATTAGAATCTATAATTGGCGATATAATTGATACTCCATCCTCAACTGCTCCTGGTATAATATATGCAGTGTATTTTATCGCCAGTCTCTGAAATTCATTTAAAGGCAATTCTTCAATAGTTTTAACCCATTTTTCGGGCAAAAGTACTAATTTTGCTCCAGATAGTAACGCCTTCTCTGTAAGTACTAAGGCTGAACTAACGCTGGAAGACTGAACTATAGCAATTTTCATTCTTCTTCCTTAGTTACTTTTTTGCTTTTATCGATCTTTTTTAATTTTTTGATTAAGTTATTTTCAACCTTTTCTACGGCTTTCTTTACTGCCACTATAGGATCCCAGTCAGTTTCGCTTGCTATGAAATTGCCTTCTTTAGTACTAACTGTCACGGTAGTTTTATATAGAGTCTTATTTTGACTCTTTGCAGTTTCCTTAAAGGACACCTTAAAGTTTATAATGTCAGTCATTTTTTCCAATTTGCTTAAATATCTTTCAATAACTCCATCAATTTCCGCTTTGATTTCTTCCTTCTTTAGTCCTGAAGTAAGTTTCGCCTCAATTGGCATAGTTAAATTGTATTTTGACTCCAATGATTTTATTATATCTATTGTACTTATTACCCCTTCAATGAAATCTCCTTCAAGTACCGGTGCTCCAGATATGTTCTTCTTTAAGAGTAGTTCTGCAACAGATTTTAATGAATCAGAGCCTTTAACTGAAATTACTGGCGAAGTCATTATCTCTTTTACCGACATTGCCATTATCCTTTCTTCTTCTGTTAATATTGACGATCTTTTCTTTTCATTAATAGAATATAATGCATTAACTATATCCCTAGAGCTTACTATTCCCTCTAGTTTCTTCTCTCTAGTTACTGGTAATCTACTTATATTGTCTCTAATCATTAGCCACCTTGCTCTCGCTATAGATTCTTCTGCTTCTATTGTTAATGCAGGAGAAGACATATATTCTCTAGCTTTTTTATTACTTTCAATTTGATTGGTATCTAAGAGATATTTAATAACGGATTCTCTAGTAATTATGCCTATAAGTTCCTTATTTTTATTAACTGCTGGTATCGCCCTGGCTTTTGTAGTATAAAACTTTGCTATGACTTTTGAAAAGTCATCCTTCTCATCGATTGTTATAGATGGTGAAGATAATGTAATTACCTTAGCATCTAAGCTTACTCTTCTCTTTAAAAGATCTTTATATGTAAGCAATCCAATAACTTTCTTATGCAAAACTACTGG
The DNA here is from genome assembly GCF_009729545.1 of Acidianus infernus. NCBI lineage: Archaea > Thermoproteati > Thermoproteota > Thermoprotei > Sulfolobales > Sulfolobaceae > Acidianus > Acidianus infernus. Next base: position 1,439,067 of record NZ_WFIY01000004.1, on the reverse strand, counting down.
AACAACCCATTGGTTTTTCTCCTTCATCTTTGGTAAAATATCTCTTAACCTATCGTTAGGGTTTGCTACCACTTGAGGTTCGACGTATAACTCTTCCAACTCTACCACGTATAATCTTTTTATAATGAGAAAATAAAATTTCTATGGAGAATTTGAGAAAGACCGTATTTATATGGAATGAAAATTATTTGGACTATTCGTTTCCTGGAGATCACCCATTTAAATCTCTTAGAGAGTCTATGGCAAAGAAGCTAATGGAAGAAAGAGGATTTTTCCATGAAATAGATTTAGAAAACGCGGAACCAGTAACAGAGAGCTTACTAGAAAAGATCCATGATAAGGAATATATAGAATTTGTAAAAAAGAAGAGTCTAGAAGGAAAAGGATATTTAGACGACGGAGATACGCCAGCCTTTAAAGGAATATATGAGGCAGCAATTCTAAGGGTTGGAGGCAGCGTAAAAGCATTAGAAATGATAGAGAAAGGATATGAAGTAGCAATAAATTTAGGTGGGGGATTTCACCATGCAAAGAAATCCTCTGCTTCAGGATTTTGCGTATTTAACGATGTCGCTCTAATAGCTAAGCTTGCTGAGAAGAAATACAAAGTAGCAATAGTAGATATTGACGGTCATCATGGTGATGGAACACAGCAATTGCTTTATGACGATAATAGAGTTTTGAAAGCTTCTTTGCATATGTTTCATAGAAACTTCTTTCCTGGAACTGGAAATTATGATGAAATAGGGGAAGGTGAAGGTAAAGGATTTACTATCAACGTTCCCTTACCGCCTGGTACTGCAGATGATGCATATATTTCAGCTTTTAAAGAAGTTATAGTTAGAAAATTGAAAAAGTTTAAGCCAGAGTTAATAATTATAGTTGAAGGAGGCGATTCTCATTTTGATGATCCTTTAGTAGAATTAAAATTGTCTACTAAAGGCTACTCTGAAGTTATAAATGAAATCTTAAGTATTGCTAAGAAATTTTCGTCTAAAATAATACTATTAGGCGGTGGAGGATATAATTATGAAGCTACAGCTAGGATCTGGACTATAACTACAGCTCAACTTGCAGGACTTGATATGAGCGAAGTTGATTTACTTCACGATTGTTGCTTTACGTCGTCTACTAATTTTGTAAAAGAAAAGGTTAATGAAGTAATAAAAAAACTTAAGGAAATTCACGGCTTACTCGACTAGTATCAATGCTGCTGCTTTCCTTGCTTTTTCTTTAGCTTCTTCGATAGTGCTTCCGGTAGCTAACACTACTCCCATTCTTCTTTTTTCATAACTGTAAGGCTTGCCAAATAATCTAACTTGAACGCCTGGAATCTCTAAAGCCTTTTCTAAATTAAGATATTTAGGATTCCACTCTTCTCTTTCAGCTAAAATTACATGAGACGCTGCAGGAGTTAATAGCCTAACCTCAGGAGTTGGTAAGCCTAATGCACTTCTCACATGAACTTGAAATTCGCTTATATCTTGACTAGCCATAGTAACCATTCCAGTATCATGAGGTCTAGGAGAAACTTCACTAAAGAGCACTCTATTACCTGATTTTATTATTTCTACACCAAAAATTCCTACTCCTCCTAATTCTTCGACCACTTTTATTGCATAAGATTTAGCTTTTTCTGCAATTTCATCTTGAACTGTAGCTGGTTGCCAAGATTCGACATAATAATAACTAGGTCTTTGATGTTCTACTGGAGGAAAAGTTTTAGTAACTATTCCTTTCCCAGTATTATACCTATAAGTTAGAATTGTAAGTTCAGTATCTATTTTAACATATTCCTCAACTATAACTCTTTTACTCTTGCCTCTAGCGTGGGATATTGATTCCTTATACGCTTCTTCTATTTCATCTTCCTTATTTATTAAAACGTGCCCATGGCCGCTGGAACTCATTTCTGGTTTTATAAGACAAGGAAATCCTATATCTCTACAAGCTTTTCTAACTTCTTCTGCGCTTTCTGCAAAGGCATAGGTAGTCGTTGGAACTTTCAATTTCTCTGCAGCAAGCCTTCGTAATTCTATTCTATTCATACAAATTTTTACTGCTTGCGCATTTGGTATTATCTTATACCCAGAATCTTCAAGGTCAATTAGAGCATCGGTATTAATTGCTTCTATCTCTGTAATAATTCCGTCTGGATTCTCTCTCTTGACTATGGACTTTAGAGCTGATGGATCCATCATGTCTATTACATACTTTCTATGAGCTACGTGCATAGCAGGGGCCATATCGTATCTATCAACAGCAATCACTTCGATACCCATCCTTTGTGCTTCTATTGCTATTTCCTTACCTAGCTCTCCACTTCCTAAGAGCATTAGTTTCTTTGATCCTTCTAAAAGCGGTGTTCCGATCTCCATGTATGAAATTACTTAAATAAGATAAAAAATTTGCCTATATATTCTCTCTTTTTTCTTTAATCAAGTAAATGAGAATCTATCCACTCGTAAAGTCTGTTATAATCTTTCATCAGATAGAATAAACAAATCCAATTTTTAGGTACTCTGCATTTTCCAGAATAAGGGAAGACTATTGCACCATACTTGAATTTTTTAGCATATTGTGTTACTTGTTCTAAGTTACTTTCTCTAACTTTAGCTTCTATGGCTATTTTGTTTTCGACTATAAAGTCGGGCTTATTATGAATAGAAATCCCTTTTATTGTAGAATATATTTCCTTATTTCTCTCTACACTATACTTTCTGGAGAGAATAGAATATACGTAATCCTCGAATACTTTTCCCAATAATTGGTTAAGCCTTATTTTTCTCTCTTTATTAGGATACGCTAAAGCCGGTAAAATGTTAACACTAGGGTTAATTTCCCTTATTCTATTTATCAAGATTCTTTCTTCATTATCTACGTAAAACTGCAAATCCGTTATTTCCTTATTTCCTTCAAAAGCTTTAACAAGCCAATTATCAACGTATACTATAATTTTACCGTTCTTTTCATCTGGTATTAGTAATCCTTCTTCTGTCTTATTATATTTAAATGCTCTCACGGCTCAAACTTAATAGTTCTTGGAAATTCTAAAATATTGTGTTTATTACTTTAACAGATATAGCGTGGGCAATAATCCTTACCATATGGGTAATGATAGTTACATTGTATATCTCAAAATACGTTGCTAGAAAAACTACTATTTACGTTGCTAGAAAAACTATACACATTTTAGGTGGAGGTTTGGTTGCAGTAGTTTCTCCTTTTGTTTTTTCATCACCATTACTTCCAATAATCCTATCTTATCTATTAACTGGATATTTGATTTTCCATAGAGAAAGACAACCGCTTAGTTGGTTTCAAGATAAAGAGAATAGAGGAGAAGTTTGGTTTACTTTCTCTTTTGGGACAATTTTATTATTAAGCTGGATCTTGATTAGAAATTTCTGGGACCCTGGATCTAGAGATATTTACGTAGCGTTATTGCCCTTATTTTACATGTCTTTTGGCGACGGAGTTACTGGCATAATAAGGAATTATGTATATAAAAGGAGGGTTAAAGGCTGGTGGGGATCTTTAGGAATGTTTATAGTTTCTTCCTTTTTAGGATATTATTTCCTATCTATTCCAGGCTTAATTTCTGGAATCTTGGCCACTATAGTGGAAAGAATAGGTAAAGTTGACGATAATATTTTAGTTCCTTTTGTTCCATTCATCTTACTATATATCACTGTAGTACTTCTTAATCTTTAAGAAGTCCTCATAATCAAAGATCTTTAACTTAAGATCTGTAGTATTTATTATTATTATTCCATCAATTTTAGCAGACTTCAATGAAAACAAATTGACATCTAAGCTATTGTGATATTTCCTAATTAACCGCATGAGATTCCTTATTTCATCTTCGCTTCTTTTCTCTTTATCCTTTAATAGCTCTACAGGGACTGGAGGAATATAGTATGAAGGTACTGCAATGTAAAATTGTGAGGCTAGATTACTATATCTAGCTATTTTTAAGGCCATTCTACTCATTAGGAAGTCCTCTTGTTTTCCAGCAAAACTTGGGGGAACGAATCCCGTTTCAACTTCTATTCCCACGTCTATTCCCTTTATTGCATAAACATCAATTATCTTACCATTACTTTCATGCTCTACTGATACTTTGAAGCCTTCTTTGATTAGATAAGCTGCTACTATAAGCTCTAATGCCGAGTGAGTGATATTAACAAATCCTAACTTATGAAAATCTATCAGCCTTTTATATATTTCATCTATCTGTGGTAAATTTCCGTAATTAGATATTATTCTACATTTAATATTATGTAAGTCTTTAGTATAATTATCGCGTTTCATACGAATTACCTCTCAGTCAGGGGAAACGCTCTTCATTCATTCAGCAAACCGTCACGTCATCATATTCAACTAACTTTAACAACTCTGAAAATAAAATCATTTTCATGTTAAGTTTCTTAGTTGGTTCTCCTGCTCCATCTTGGTATGATTTAAAAGATATATTTGAAGACTATAGGAGCGTAGCTGTTTACGTAGATGATAAGGGTAATATAGAAATGATAAAAGTCAGTAGCCTTGATGACTGTTTTTTACAAACTTCAGTATTAGTTAATCCGGCATATTTGAAAAAATTAAAGCCTTACTATATAAAATTGCCTAATTTCGTAGCATTTCCAATATTTAGCCTTAAAATATTAAGAAAAATGATAGAAATGAAATATTGGAGAGCTATAGAATATTATTCTGGGAATGAATTTATAGGTGGTTGGGTGTTATACGATTGCAAGAATTGTGAAGAAAAACAAATGTTACATCTGCAAGTTACGGCCAATAACGATGAAGAACTTTACTTAAAGCACTTATCAATTTACAATTCATGAGGTTCTTTTCCTATCTTAAAGTCCTTTATTCCATTGAACCTATCTACAATGTAATCCTTGTCTTCCTCTCCTTTAGTTATAAAATTAAAAAGTAATCTTGCAACTCCTGGACCAACTTCTGCACCATAACCGTCGAATCCTCCTATAAAATATAGATTGTCTAATAATCTTCCATAAGCAGGTCTCATGTCAGGAGTTCCTTCACAGAATTCTCCAGAAGTATAGATAACCCTTAATTTTCCTACTCTTTTTCTAGCCCTACTCATAACCTCTTCTGGGTCAACTTTTATCCTTTGGCAAGGTTTAGCCTCTATAGCCTCTCCGTCACCTATGATTGCAGTTCTAATTCCTAAGCCTAAGAAAGGTCTTGAATAAAAATTTAATTCGTAATCATAAATAAACATCTTGTCTAATTTACTATCTTGAGTTAAAGTGAGGGATGCCCAGCAATAATAACTCTTGGAAGGAACACTAAAAATTTGACTATTCCAAGGGCCAGCTGCAAGGATTATAATATCCGATTCAATGTATCTGTCATTAACTTTCACTATTGCGTTATTTCCTTTTTTAACGATCGATGCTTTCTCTTTAATTATTGGCACCTCGTCTATCATTCTCTTAATATAAACTAGTCTATCTCCTCCTACAGCATAAATTCCTTTTGAGTTAAAGATATTTTTCTCTTCAATCTTCACTCCGTACTCTTCCCATAGCTTAATTAATTTTTCATCAATTTTTCCTATAGTAAAAGAGGGAAATTCCTTAGTCTCAACATTAAACTCTTTGTAAAAGTCTAAAGCTAACTTTGAGAGATAAACGTCTTTGCCTACTAGAAGTAAAGAGTGAATTAAGCTAGGAAAGATTCTTCTAATTCGTGGATCTATAACTTTTACGTTATGACCTGCTTTTTTGAACATATAATAAAGTGAACTTCCAGCTATTCCAGAACCTATTATTGTTACTTTCAACAAAGAAAACGCTAAGTTATTAATATTTAAAATCATCTAAATGATAACAGAAGGATATTTTGTAAGATACAAGGGCGTAATATGGGCAGTAAAAGGATGTTATCACCCAGAAGGCTACGTAGTCGCAGTACCGCGTAAATTTGGTGAGAAAAAAATAAAGAAAATGAGTGAAGCAATACAGTTAGTTAGGGAAAAGTTTCCTCAATTGTTAAAATACGTGGACGAAATAGGTTTTGAAGTTCCATTAGTGCCCTTATCTGAGGTGGAAGTATTAGACCCTTTTAAAGTTTCTATACCCCAATTTAATGATTTTATAAATAATTTCCTTAATGTCGGAATAACGGGAAGTTATCTATATGAAGGAAAAGGAAATGATCTAGATTTAATTTCTTTTAATAGCAAAAATTATTATATACTAATGGATATGAGAAAAAGGGGGATAACGTCACCTTTGGTAGAAGTTAAAGACAATGAGATTGAAGGACTTTCAAAGCAGGATTTTTTGCGTTTGAAAGTTAAGAGAGTTCTAGAGGGGAACTATAAAGGAATTCCCTATACTTTTAAAATAATTGAATGTGAAGATTTTGGGAAAGTAATTAGGAAAGGTAAGTTTGAAGGGATAATAAAAATTGATAAAGCGTTAAAACCGTTTTCCTTGCCCGTCAAATATCTCACAGAAGAAGGTTATGTTCTTACTAGTTTTAGGACTAGATATACTGAATTAGAAGAAGGACTAAGGCTTTATATTAAGGGAACTCTACTCTCTAGAGAGAAGTTTGAAGACTTGGATTTAGACATTGCACAAGAAGTTAAAATTATGTAGGAGTGGGTATATAATTATTTATGTCCTCACATAAACAACATAGAGAGTTAGCTCCAAAAGTTCTAAACTTTTTTGTAATAACCATAAGTACTTCAAGATATGAAAAAATGCAGAAAAAAGAGCCAATAGTTGATGAATCCGGAGATATAATTAAACAAGAAATAATCACATCTGGCCACAAGCTTGTTGGATATTCATTAGTACCTGACGATAAGGTAAAAATTTTAAAGGCATTTACTGAAGCGTTAGACAATCCTGAGGTTGATGTTATAGTATCTACTGGTGGCACAGGATACTCTAAAACTGACGTCACTGTAGAAACTTTAAGAGGGATATTTGATAGAGAAGTTGAAGGTTTTGGCGAAGTGTTTAGATTTTTAAGCTATGAAGACCCGCAAGTTAGATCTGCAGCCTATCTAAGTAAAGCTACTGCAGGAATAATAAAAGATAAGGTTATTTACGCGCTACCTGGTTCCCCAGATGCTGTAAAATTAGCTATGGAGAAATTAATCTTGCCAGAGGCTCCACATTTAGTCTTTATTGCTAGATCTAAGTAGTTTCTCTATTTCATTTTTAACTGAGCTCTTTATTCTTTCATTTTTAAACTCTAGTTTATCAATATTCAAATAGTAGTAAAATATTTCAAAATAATTTTTGCTCAGTAATACTTTATCTATAGCATCAAGAAATATTTTTTCGTAAATTTTTGGCTCTATTTCTTTATACCATTCTGCATCCTCCAATACTCTATCTAGAGTTGAAAGCGTTTCAGAAATCTCCGTGTGAAGCTTATAAACGTCAGATATATCCAAGTTTATATTTAATAAATCAATATAACTTTTAATTCCAAGTCTTTTTGCAGCTAGTGGACATAATGTAATTTCTGCATTAATCTTATTTTCTCCATAGCCTTCATTGTTAGCTAAATTCAACATTTCATATGAACAGCCGTAGAATTCCTTTTCAGAATAAAAACAAGGAAAATGAATTCTTTTTCCTTCCATTAACGGTCTAATAATATTTTCTAATATAGAGTATGCGAAAGTTATGTCTAGAATTTTTACAGACTTTAATACAATTAGATATCTGGCTTCTTCAGGAGTTAATGTAATAATTTCATCAACGTTTTCCAAAAGTTTTCTAGCATTTTCAAGATTAATCTGGCCTTTAACTATCTTCTCTAAGGGCTCAGGTAGCGTTATTACACCTAGCTTTATTCCTCTTAGCGAGAAGTATTTTATTAGTTTTAATGCATCTTCAAGCAAATTGTCAGAAATTGCAGTTAGGATTATACTCTTTTTAGATGGAAAAGTAAGTTGAACATTAGGTACTTTACTGTTTAAGGTAGATTTTTGTTTTATTAAATCAACAATATTTAAATCAACTGGGCATACTTCTTCACAAATGCCGCATAAATGGCAATTGCTTACATACGTCTCTTTTCCTATTGTTGACAGTACAAAGAAACCTAAAGGCGAAAAAACTGGTGAATTCCTCTGATAGCTATGAGGGCATGTATCTACACATTTACCACATAAAATGCATCCATTAAATTTCTCAATAGAATATTCTTGGCTAATAGAAGTAATATCCAATTTTATATCAGACGATACGACATAATAGGCCGAGTTACCTCTAAAGGTAAAATATGCATATTTAGTGTTTTTTAGCAAGTCAGAAGAAATATTTAGTAGATCAGTTTTACCTATGTAAATGAACTTACCTATACTGGATAATTGAGGATATAGATGAGGCGCTTCAGAAAAACCACTAATATATCTCCTTACTAAAATTTCTCTAACTTGTGTATATGATACTACTAATCTAGTTCCATTATTATCCTTGATGAGTGAAATGTCTCTAAAGGGTAATACGTTTTCAGAGAGTAAGGATTTAACTTTCGATAATACTATATCTTCCGATCCAGAATATTGTTTAAAAATTAACGGCTTATTTTCCTTTTTTATATATATAGCATAAATAATTCCTCCTCTATATTTTCCCGTATATTTTTCTCCATTTAAATATGCCTCAACAGTGACTCTATTAGCTAACTCACCGAATTCGTTATATCCAAAGCCTTCATCTCCAAGACTAATTGTTCCACCTACGGAGAAGTCCATTACGCTCCAAAGCTCTGGAGAATAGCTGATTACATCTCTCCATTTAGTTCCTGCGAGAACTTTAATTGAGTCTCCTAGATCCTCTACACCCTTAAGTTCTGACAAATCTGCTACTATATTTGATGTAACGTTACCTCGAAGTAATTCATATTTAGCATTAACATTATTAGGTAAATTTTTAATATCTTCTTCTTTAGTAATTTTAATATATTTATCAATATTTTTTGATATAATTGATGAGTAAAATAAGCTTTCTAAGGATTCCATAAAAAATAATTCTAAAGAACTGTTAATAATTTATCTTTTATACAATACGCAATACTACAGCTGTTTTAAACTTGCAATAAATAAGCGAAGAAGGTAATTTTTATTTTTAGACTTAAGCCTCTTATTTAATGAGAATTCTTTTACATTCATATTTACTGGAGGCCGGTAGCGGTGGGGTAAAAAGGAATAGAGAAGTTATTAAATATTGGAAAAAATATGTCGATGAAATAATATATGTTCCTCTTTTAGGAGACATGAGAAGAGCGTCCGAAGACGAGGAATTTAGGAAGAAAATGTATAATGAAATTAAAGCATTAGGTCTTGAAATTCCAGAGAAGGTTAATGAAGTTATAGATAGTGAAGTTATAAAAAGAGTTCCTCTAAATATGTCTAAATTAAAATTTGATCTATATAGTAATATTACTCAATATAAAATTAATTCTGAGATTTCTAAGATAATGGGTAAAATTGATGCAGATATATATTACGCACAACAAGAATTTCCTCAAATGGTAGATTTTCTAACAAAAATTGCAAAAAATAGGAACGTTGGTGCTTTGATTCATATCGAGAATTTTCTTGGATCATTAACTGAAGATTTATCTCATTTTTACAGGGCATATAAATCAATGGGATTAAGCGGGATTATGTATGCATGTTATGTAACATTCTTAAGATCATATCCTAGGAGGAGAAAATGGGTAGAGTTAATAAATAGTAGGAAAGTAAAGTTCGCTTTTTCAGTTTCAGAACCTTTAGCAGAAATATATCCGTTTATGAGAAAAATATACACTAGAGTGCTAAAGCCTGGCAATGCGTTCGACAAGAAGCTATTAGACTTTAGAGATAAAGGAAAAGAAGATTACTCGGTGTTTTATGCCAGGTTAAGTCCAGCTAAAGGTGTGTTAGAACTTTTAAAAATATGGAGAAAAATTGATGAAAATAAAAAATTGGTGATAATGGGAAAATTTTCTGATAAAAGAGTAGAAAAACTTTTTATGAAAAATAAACCAAAAAATGTGGAATACTTAGGTTTTGTTTCTCAAGATAAGCTAATAGACGTCGTAAGTAAAGCAAAAGTCTTAGTTTATCCTTCTCATTCTGACTCTTTTTCTTTAACAATTTTGGAGTCCTTAGCTTTAGGTACTCCGGTCATAGCATATAAAATTCCAGGAATAAGAAGAATATACGAAGGGCTTAACGCCGTAAAATTAGTTAAAGAGGGTGATTTAGCTCAATTTAGACAAGAAATAAGAAAAATTTATGATATGCCAACCAAAGAATATGAAGACTTAATAAATGATAAGAAATTATGGGAGTTCTTAGATGAACATTCAAGCTGGGAGAAAGTTGCACTAAATGAATTAGAGGAGCTGAAAAAAGTAGTTTAACTAATGCTGTCACCCCACATATTATCACAAGAAGCAGCTTTACCTTTAATTACTTCGCTAATTAATCTGAAAGATTTTTTTCTAGATAACATTTTATTATTATTACCACAATAAGGGCTGTAAACACACTTTGGGCAACCGTCTTCACAATCACATTTTCCCACAATGTCCAGCGCAACCTCATAAGCATCTTCTAGTCTATCATATAATAACTTAGCAACCCCACTACCCCCTACTACAGAGTCGTATATAATTACGTGGCCGCTAGGATAACTTATTCCAGAAAGGTCTGTAAGGGACGCTCCTGCAACAACTCTTCCTGCAGAAATTAGTACATGTTCCGTTGCATGATAAGCTTCCATGCCATCAATTAGCGAAAAGTCATCTAGTATAGGATGTTTTATAATTAATCCTTTAGTCTTATAAGTATACGTAAGAGGTACATCATACTCTATTTCTTTTCCTCTATTCTCCTTTTTAGAGTAAAAATCGTGTATAATATAACCATGAACTGAGATTCTAACTTCTATTTCTCCATATTTTACTGGCAAACCATAGACCTTCCTACTTTCAATTTCTGTAAAATTCACCATATCTACGTCATATAACGGCTTTGTATAGTAAGGCAAATCTTTGTCTACTCTCTCCACTCTAGCAACTAGAGTATTGAGATCCACATCCTTAACAATATAGTTCTTCTTCGAAACTAAATATACAGCGTTAGGATAGATGTCATATAGCGCTACTGGAAGCTCTCTTTCTCCAATTTTCTTTTCTCTATCATATATTTTTATTATAGGACCAGTGCTTCTCAAAGAAGAGTTTATTACGAAAATCTTAGTTTGCTTTGTAGCATAGGCGACATCATTAACTATTTTTACCTTACCTTCTTTATCTAATTCTTTCAAAGCCTTAACCCAAAGAGGAGGTAAACTACCAAGTTTTATCATTCCTTTTTCAAGGAGATATGATGCTGCGTGCACTTTTATAACTTCAAGGTTTGTTGTGTCAAATGGTAATGGCGTTAACTTTCTATTGAAGAATTCCTCTGGTTTTCTCAAAAAATAAGAATCTATTGGATCGTCACCTAAAATCGTTATAATATAACCTATCCTATTTCGCCTACCCGCTCTACCAGCTCTTTGAATGTATTTTGAATAACTTGGTGGATTTTCAGCCATAATAACAACGTCTAAATCCCCTATATCTATTCCAAGTTCTAAAGTAGGAGTAGCAACAACTCCCATTATTTTCCCATTTTTAAGATCTTCCTCTATCTTTATTCTTTCTGAAGGTAATATTCCTGCTCTGTGAACTTGCATATTAACTCCGAATCTGTCGGCAATCTTTGCAGTGACTTCCGCCATCTGTTGTGAGTCCGTGAACACTAACGTTCTTAAGCCATTTTTTATTAGAAGAGCTGCCAAGTATGCTGCTAAAGTCCACCTGCTCATGCCTTTAGAATCAACTAAAATGTGAATTGCCATTCCTCTCCTTCTTCTAGTCCCTTCAATTATTTCTCCAGGTTCGTCAAAGAGTTCTTGGAACATGAAGGGCGAGGCATCAATCGTTGCGCTGGAAGCTACGACGTGGATATCGTTTGTAAATTCCTTTAACCTATCAATTATCATTCTCAAGTGAGACCCTAGAACTCCCTCATATACGTGGATTTCGTCAAATACAAAGTGTTTCACAGACCTAATTAATCTTCTAAAATTAGGGCTTAAAGAAAGTCCTACGTGAATCATGTCTGGGTTAGTTAATAATATGTCTGGTGGGTTAGCGTAAAGCCTATCTCTTTCGATTTTAGGTGTATCTCCATCTATTATTCCAACGCTTATTGGGAGGTTTCTTGTTAACCTTAATATTCTACTTAATTGGTCCCTAGCTAGGGCTTTAGTCGGATAAACTATAACGCTTTTTTCTCCTTTTAATGCTAGGTCTAAAATTGGAATAAGAAACGCCTCAGTTTTTCCAGTTCCTGTTCCAGAAATTATCAATACGTTCTTTCTACTTTCAATTTCTTCTAACGCTTTTTCTTGGAATTTATAAAGTCTAGTTATTCCAATGTTTTTTAATGAGTTTTTTAATCTCTCGTCTATTTGTAGATCATCGACCTTGCTTCCCAGTTCTGGTTCTAGAGCCGTCTCTGTATGAACGTGAGCTACGTTAGCAGAGAAAAGCTTTAATCCTTCAGTAAGCTTGTCAAGTACTTCCATACCTTTAAATAATTGTTATTGGAAGTAAAAAGCATGACAGAGATAATAACTAATATAGGGGATCTCAGAGAGTTTTTAGAAAAGCAAGAGAGCTTAGGTGTTAAAAATCTTGAGATAGTCATTTCAGCAGATGTCTTGGAAAAATCTCCAGAAATAGCAAATAAATATGGATATTCAATAATTAATGGCGAAGATTTACCTAGCGGATATTTTAAGCTCACTTTAGAGTATAGAGGCATAGGGAAGAGTAATTCTCCTAAGCGATTTTTCAATTAAATTTTTAGTTCATTTATATATTTGTTAAACTCTATTTTTCTTGGTAAATTAGGTAAAAATAATGATATAAAAGAAGCTAAATTAATGTAAACTAATGTTTTCAGCGTATAAATACCGCATAATATAAGTTTTCCGCATCTTTTACCTTCTAGTAGACATTTTTGAATCTCAGCCATTTTTTTACTACATTCTGCCGCGTACTTAGCTTTTCCTTTGAATGCTTCTATCATAATTGTATTATCGTGTATAGCATCATCAAAATATTTTGCTCTATATGTAATGAAGTTTTCAAAATTTCTTGTTATATGTCGTGAGGAACTGGAATGAAGTCTATAATATGTTAGTTTATCAGAAATTATACGGATTTTGCCTTTTTCTGATACGGCAGATAAAAGAAAGAAATTATCAACTAATCTTCTAATTTTATAGAGACTCTCAAGATTTTTATCTAAAACCCGTCTACGTATGCACATAGAGCTACTATTAAAATAAATCCTATTTTTAAATAAATATTTAATATTTTTACTATCTACAATTTTATCTCTAAGTACTTCTTCTCCTATCTTATCTCCTTTCTCATTTATAATAAGCCTTGAATTATATGAGAAAATAATATCGTTGTCTGAAAACGCTTTTGAAATAACATTTAGTTTATTTTCTGTAAACATGTCATCATCGTCTAAAAAGCAAATAATATCTCCAGAAGAGTGCAAAATTCCTTCTGCCATGAAATAGCCTGCATTGTCCTTATCGCAAAAGATTTCTTTTACTTTATATTCATTTACTAATAATTTATCAATTTTATCATCTTTAAAGTTTTTAACAACAATTATCTCATTTGCATTCTTAACAGATTTTACTGCATCTATTAGGAATTCTTTCCTATTATAAGCCGTAATAACTACTGAGATCATTTTTGTCACTTCTCTAATTATAAAATTTTCTTAAATACATTTTAACATAAATATCTCTAGCTAATTTATTAGATAGTAAATTTAGAATTGATGCCAAGAATAATTTTAATCTGAACGATGGAAAATAAATTGATTCATCTAATATTCTAATGGAGTTTTTAAAAGGTAAAAACTTAGATTTATTGCATAATATAGCTGATATGGCAGTAAAAGTGTAAACGTCTGCTTTAGTTACTTGTGCGAGCAAATTGTCATCCTTAAAATACTCATAAATTGCTTCCTTTGCCTTACTTTGTTCATAATAATAATTACAAGCAGAACTTATGATTTCTTCAAAAGTATTAGAGAGAAAGTGCATTGCGCTCTTATGTATTCTATAGTAAGTTAGTGGGGAGAAGTCTAACATAATTTCCCTTCTAGTTTTCAAAGCAGATAGAAGATAAAAATAATCCACGGCCCTATCTAGCTTTCTAAGCATATTAGTATCTATTATTTCTTTCCTTATACAAATAGAACTTGAATTGAACTCTCCAAAATTCCTGAATATGAAAGCTATTGATTTTTTTGTTATATCTGAAATTATCGTTTTACTATTATATTGTGGATTATCTAATATTTTACCGTTTTCATCTATTTTTATTTGATTATTGTGATAGTATACTAAGCTATTATTCTTAGAAAAAGCGTCTAGTACTATAGCTAGTTTATTTTCTGTAAACATGTCATCATCGTCTAAAAAGCAAATAATATCTCCAGAAGAATTATCTATACCAATAGCAGCTTTCTTACCTACTCCTTTTTCTTCTGTTATATAATTTTTAGTTATTCCGTTATTCTCTATAAATTTATCAATTTTATCATCTTTAAAGTTTTTAACAACAATTATCTCATAAAGATCTTTATCTAATTTCTGATTTAATACGGAGTTAATTGCATCAATAATATATTTTTTTCTATCATGAGCAATAACTATTACAGAAATGTAATTATTCATCATAACAAGTAAGATAATGTTATTAAAAAAGTAAGCATTCTTCATATAATGAAAGTAAATGTAGTAACCCATAATTTAAGCAATAAAAGCGGTGAAGGGTTTGTAGTATTCTCGTCAATAGAGATGCTAAAGGAGAGAAATGTTGATTTTGTTGTATCAACATTCTCTAAACCAAGAGAAAATTACGATCTTCCAGTAAGATATTATTTACCTTTTAATTTCTCTAGATTTGATAGATATCAACGATTATTAGTTTGGTTATCTGCAAGGAAAATAAGATCTGATATATATCTAAATTTTACAGGAATACCCATTCCTTTATCTAGTAGAGGAGTTCATATAATCTATGGTGGAGCGTCGCCATTTGAAGTAACCAAGTATTCAAGGTCGTTATTTTGGAAATTATACAGATTTCCCTTTAAGTTGGCACTAAGATTTTTAAAAAATGAAGCAAAAAAGGCAAAATTCGTCGCAAATTCCTTCTATTCAGCTAACACTTGGAAGCAATTATACGGAATAGAGGCTAAAGTTATTTATCCACCAGTAGATGTTGAAGATTTTTTTAAGGCATTTCACGAGAGTGGCGGTAAGTATATTTTAACAATTGCAAGGATAGAGCGCGGAAAGTTTCTTGAAAGGACTATTAAATTATCTCATGAAGTAGGCATACCTGCAATTATAGTAGGATATTTAAGTGATACTAAATATTATAAAGAGTTAATTTCACTAAAATCTAAATTGAACGCTAATATTAGTTTTGTTCTAAATGCTAGTAAAGAAGAATTGATACAAATTATGAAAGATGCATGTTGTTATTTTCACCCTACACAAGGTGAGCATTTCGGAATTCCTGTAGTAGAATCTATGGCAGCAGGTTTAGTTCCAGTTGTTCCTAAAGAAAGCGGAGCAGCAGAAATAATACCAGAGTTTACTTATTCTACTCTAGAAGAAGCAGAAAGTAAAGTGAAAGAAGCCTATATAAAACACTCCTCTAAGAGCTATGAAATGAGAGAAATAGCCTCTAAATTCTCTAAAGCAAGATTTAAGGAGGAATTTTGGCAATATATCATAAATATCTATAATAAATGATCAAAAATCTTAGTTTGCATATTTTAGTATGAGGTTTCTAACGGAGTTTGCCACATTATCCCAACTAGAATGTAATCTAAGAAAATCTAAAAGTTTGGACTCATTCATTATTTCTTCAATCTGCTTCTCATTTAAAGAAAGAATTTCATACGCCTTCTTACTCATCTCTTCTTGGTCAAACTCCTCAACTATTTTGACAGCCTTTAGTCCACTATACACGCTCCTTATTGCTGGTATCCCATAGGCAACTACGGGGGTGCCTAACGCTAGTGCTTCTAAGACTACTAAAGAAAATCCGTCAACGTGAGTAGGATAAATGAAGAGCTTAGCCCTAGAAACAACATCATATAGTTTTTCCCTTGGTACAAAACCTAGATATTCAACGTTTAATCCATATTTCTTGACCTTTTTCCAAAATAGTTTCTCATTATACTTATCAAAGAATCTTCCCATGAGAACTAGTTTTAGCTTTCTAGGCAATTTTACTTGAGTTCTTTTTAATATGTCCGGTATCTCATGAATTCCTTTATCTTGATTTAATCTACTCCAAAAAACTATATAGTCCTCTTTGCCTCTGTTCCTATATTTAAGGAGCTCGGGGTCGAAAGCGTTGCCAGGATAAAGAATTTCCCCTTTAATTCCGCTTTCTTTTAAAGGTCCTTCACTAACTGCTGCTATGAAACTTGGTTTATACTTCTTAAGTAGCCTCCTATATTTTGGCTTAGAATATAATTCATTGTATAGAAACCTAGTGTAAAACCCTTTACCAGTATAAGGATTAAATTTATAGAATTTTATTAGTCTCCTTAGGTATTTTATCGAATCATTATAAAATAAAGGTACGTGTAGAGTTAACCCAAATTTAGTCTCTTTACCTAAATAAAATATATCGAATGAAGTGTGGTCTGGCTCATATAAAAAATCTACGTCAACTGTGTATCTTTTAGACACTTCCTTTGCGATTTTATCTGCTAATATAAATTTTTTTATTCCAGCCGCTTTAAACTTATTTTGTTCATCTAGGATGGAGTAAAATTCTGGCGCAACTTTTATTCCTTCTCTTTCAATTTCTTTAACTTTATCGATTAAAACTTCTTTATCCCAAATAAATACAGGACTTGAGGGATAATAGACTATGTTAAAGTATTTAGCTAACCTCTTAACTACTTCATACGCGTGCTGCGCCCCTCCACCTGCAAATCTAGGCGCTAAGAAGTTATTGTAAACTATTCCTAACTTCATTCATAAACTACTTATTAATTTAAAATTTAAAATGCGCTTTTGCTTCTTTCATATAATTAAGAATAAATATCGTTATATAAATTGCTTAATTCCATTAATCTTTTTACTACTAAATCTACATTATATGCTATGCAAGAAGAAATATATGATGTAGTAATTGTAGGGGCAGGAATCGCCGGATTAAGTGCAGCATTGTATACTTCAAGGCAAAGGATGTCAACTTTAGTAGTTTCAAAAGATCTTGGCGGTCAGTTAAATTTAACGCAATTAATAGAAAATTATCCTGCTATAAGTGCAGACACTGGTTTGGGTTTAGCCTCAAAAGTAGAAGCACAAGCTAAGAAGTTTGGTGCTAAGTTTATTTATGGAGAAGAAATAAATGGATTAAGAAAAGAAGGTGACATCTTCATACTAAAAGGACTAAAAGGAGAATATAAAGCAAGGACAGTAATTTTAGCATTTGGTAAGTCTCCAAGAGAATTAAAAGTTCCTGGAGAAAACGAATTAAAAGGAAAGGGAGTTTCTTATTGCGCTATATGTGATGCGGCATTTTTCAAGGACGTACCTGCAGCTGTTGTGGGCGAAGGAGATCCAGGATTAGAAGCTGTGGAGCTACTTGGTAAATACGCTAAACCCACTTACTATATCTCTAGGAGTTTTCAATTAGCAGGAGAACCAGACCTTGTAAATTCTGTTTTATCTAACAAGAACATTCAACTTTTCTTAGGATATAGAGTCTTAGAAATTAAAGGTAATTCTAAAGTTCAAGGAATAGTTATTGAGAATCTAAAAACTAAGGAAGTTAAAGAGTTACAAGTAGAGGGAGTAATAATTGAAATGGGATATGTGCTAAATACTGAATTTTTAAAAGGTTTAATTAAATTAAATGATAAAGGAGAAATTATAGTTGATGATCTAGCTAGAACATCAATGGAAGGAGTCTTTGCAGCAGGTGATATAACGCAAGTGCCTTATAAACAAGCAGTAGTAGCAGCAGCAGATGGAGTTAAAGCCGCCTTATCGGCTTATAATTATTTAAGGAGCAAGCAAGGTTTACCTCCTGTAAATGTAGATTGGAAAGCTGAGAAAAAGAAGACTGTCGTATCATTTAGATTATGAATTTTAAATAAAAATAAGTCAATTTTCTTAACTAAGATATAGGTGACTTTATAAAAAATATAGCAAATATTTCCGGTAGTGATACAATGCTAACAGGCATACCACTTTTTTTATCAGTACTTTTTTCCTCACTTTTAGCGGGTTATTTAGGATCCTTGACTGGACTCGGAGGAGGAACGATTTTAGTGCCTATACTAACTTTATATGACGGAATACCAATAGAATACGCCACTGGTGCTAGTTTAATTTCTACTATTGCAACATCTAGTGGTGCAGCAAGCGCCTATTTAAAGGATAAAATAATTAATTTAAAAATAGGCACATCTTTACAAGTAGCTACAACTTCTGGTGCAATAGCGGGATCATTAACCGTAACTTATATCTATTCTCACCACTTGGAGCCAATAATATATGTAGTATTTGGAATAGTTCTCTTAGGTTCTGTATATCCTACTATTAAAAGGGGTAAATTTGAAATACCTAAGAATTCAGACCCAGATTGGTCAACTAAATTCTTCCAAATGCATGGAGAATACTACGATATGGCATTACAAAAGAAAGTTGAATATTGGGGCGTTAGATGGGTTCAAGGTGCTTTGGTAATGTTTGTTGCTGGGTATGTTTCAGGATTGCTTGGAATAGGTAGTGGGGCGTTAAAGGTTATAGGAATGGATTGGGTTATGAATTTGCCAATAAAAGTTACTACAACTACTAGTAACTTCATGATAGGAGTCACTGCGGCTACAAGCAGTGGTATATATTGGGTTTTTGGGTATATACAGCCATTAATAGCCGCAGCTACTAGTATAGGAGTGCTAATAGGTGCATTTATAGGCACAAAGACTCTAGTCAAATTAAAGAATAAAAGGATAAGAACTATATTTACGATCTTATTAGCTTTTCTTGGTATACAAATGATATTAAGGGGATTGGGGATCTATTAATGGATCTAGATTACATAACTGGAATGATAATGAGAATAGGAGTAATATTAAGCATATCTCTCGTCGCACTAGGAGTAATTCTAATATTGATAGAAGGTCATGCATGCAATTACTCAGAGTCTGTACTTTTCTCTAGAACTTCATATGTTAACTCGTCAATAGCTAATATTAATTATATAATAAAAGGATTTACAAACATAAGTGGGCTTTCGTTCATATACTTAGGTTTAATAGTCCTTGTTTCAGTTCCAATACTAAGAACTGCGTTAGCATTAGCGTATTTTGCTTACGAAAAAAATAAGCTCTATATTATTCTAACGATAATAGTTCTATTCAACTTGGTATTTGCAATATTATTCTTACCTTCTATTATAAAATAGTCATCCAGACAAGATAGCAGCTCCTTTTATTTTATATTTAACAAGCAAACCTTCAAGTTTTCTTTCTATTACTATTATTGAATATTTTAACAATCCCTCATAGGCTAAACTTCCAGGGTTGACAACTATCGTATTTTTAATCTTATCAGTTGCAGGAGACTCTATTATGTGACCATGTAAGCCAAGTAAAGGTCTATATTTTTCGATTAAATCTCTAACTCCTCTAGATCCTACATGTTCTCTTTTCTTACCATCGATTATGGCAATATCTAATTTAGTATTATATGGTGGAGCATGAAAGTTTAATATAGCTCTTTCTGGATCGTCTATTTTCCTTAAGTAATCTTCTCCTTTTATATAAATTGTAGAATCTGGCTCTTCCCTATAACTTTTAAAAGGCGTAGGATTAACGTACCCATAAGAAATTAAATACAGAGTATTTGTCTTTCCTTCTTCAAGTTCAAATATTCCCTCATCTCTTATGTTATATTTAGAAAATACCTCATCTAGATATAACGGATCATCGTTACCGTAACTCCAGAATACCTTTATATTAGTTCCAGTTAATTTTTCTTCAGCTATCTTAATCCAGTTATCTATTTGTTTTTCTATTAAAGTTCTCTTTACAGATTCAAAGAATTCTTTATTTTCCAGAATTTTCTGTATTTCATCTTTACTAGCAACGTGAATATAGTATCCATATTTTCTTGCATCCTCATAAACAGTTTTTATATCTACTTCATTATCATTAAAATAATATTTATCTCCACTTCTTTCTATAAATACAATATTTTTAGAGGTTATATCTCCACCTATAATTAGGTAATTAACGTTATGCATCTTTGCCGCATTTAATGCTTTTCTATAGGCTATTTCTGATCCGTGTAAGTCTGTGACAAACATTAGTTTAATTTCTCCGGTCATTGAAAGTCTGTCGTAAATTTACTATTTAAGAATTTTGTCATTATAATTAAAAAATAGTTACATTAAAGGAAATAAGATAAAACAATTTAAATTATCCTTCTTCTAGCATTTTGAATATAAATGCCGATATAAATAGTAATATACCCGCTATTGCGAAGTTAGTAGTAAATCCAAACTTTGTAGAAATAAAGCCTGAGGCAAAAGAACCTAGGAATAGCGCTACTCCCACTAAAGTACTATATACACCAAGGCTTCTACCTTGGTTTCTACCGCCTATTGCCTTAAAAATTAGTGTATTTGATGCCGAATAATAAGCAGAAAAAGCTACCCCTGCTGCTAAAGGATAAAATAGCATTCCAAGTATTTCTGTAAATGATGCAGGCAAAATTATGGAAATTCCCATAGCTATGTAACTACTTCCTCTTAATAATAAAGCTCTAAAGCTGGTTTCTCTTTCATCCTTCTTTTCTAAATATTTTCCAATTAAATGAAATGTGAGTATTTCAGCAATCATTCCTTCTGTTATTATACCTAGTACTATAGACTTATCTAGACCTTTAGTATAAAGACTAACAGGATATAATGTATTGAATAATCCACTAGAGATGTAAAAGATAAATATTGCTAAGTAAAGAAGCGGTAAATAATTAATTGGCTTCTTAAGAAGCCTAGATAATCTAAACATTTTGAAATTATGTAAATTTGGAGGTATATGAACGAAAAATAATGGATGCATTTTTAGTCTAGTAAAGAAAGATTCCTTATGATGAACTATTGAAACTCTTTCTATTCCCATGAAAACTCTTGGCGTAAAAAGATAAGCTGAAATGAAAGCCGCTATTGAGAATACCGAAAGCACGATGTAAATCTCATATATATGTATGAAAATCACGAGTATTGTAGACAATATTAGCCCTACTAGATTTCCTATTGAAGTTAGCATTGAAAGTTTAGAAAAGCTTTCTGCCCATCTACTTTTTTCTGTAGTTTCCATTACCAGCAAATTCATTGGAGTAGAGTAAGATACAGAGAAGAAAGTGAATATTGCATATAAAATTATTAGTAAAATAATAGAACATGCTAATGCCATTAAATATAACGAAACACTTGAAGCTCCAAAGCCTATTAGTATTATACTTCTTATATCAAATCTGTCAGATGCATATCCCCAAAATAAAGATGCAGGTATTAGGACAGCATTAGAAAGCGATATTGCATAATCAACATCTATAGTATTTCCTCCTAAGTTTAGGATTTCTAGGCTTAATAAAGTAGAAATAGGTAACGAAACGACTCCAAATAATAAGGCTGAGAACATCCACTTAGAGTCTGTCCTTATCACTTAGGATCAATAAAAGGGCTCCTTTAGTTAGAAATTTAAAGTAAACAGCTTAACAGGCTTTGCTTGAACTTTAATATTAAGTAACGGAGTTCCTCCGAATTTGCCCTTCTTTCCATTTATTATAGAATTTATAGGTTTTCCGTCTAGGTCAAAGAGTGATGATTTAAATAAGAAATAGACACCAGATGGTAGATCCTCGGATTTTTTAAATATTACTCTTACTTGTCCCTTTTCTGAATATAAGATTCCTTCTCCTTCAAATTTTGAATTAAAGACTATAGGCTTTCTCTCGCCATATATCTCTTTAAATTGACTATTAGTATAATTAGGATGAGAAGAATAAACAAGAAATTCTCCTTGAGGAAATTCCAGGTTATCCGGCTTTGGAAAAGGCTCTATAGAAAACTTTCTTGTAACCTTAGGCGAAATTTTAACGACCTTTCTCCTTTTTAGTTCTTCTACAGAGATTCCGGTATTTCTTAAGGACACTTCTACTGCCTTCCACGGATCTTCAAATATAAAATCCTCCGAAATTTTCAATTCTCTGGCAATTTTATGCATTAAATTAACTTCACTAATTCCTAAAGAATTATTAATTATGGGCTCGTTATAAACAAGATAATTGTGCCAATAACTGTATACTACATCTTCTTTCTCTAGGAAAGTTAACCCTGGGAAAACTAGGTTGGCTAGCTTAGCAGTCTCGGACCAGAAAGGATCATGTACTACTAGAAAAACTCTTCCATCATTAACCGCCTCTATAATTTTATCTCCTCCTGGAAGAGAATGCAATGGATTAGAATTCCAGACAAAGATTATTTTGAACTCGTTTATTCTATCTCCTACTTCGCCCATGCTGATAATCTTTCTAGGTTTATACAAGTGAGTTCCTCTAAGGTAATCAAAATCTATTCCCCATCCTTGGCTATTAGAATAGAAAAATCCGTTTTCTATATTTAGTAATCCAGGTATAAGAGAAATTACACCTATTGCGTAACCTCCGTTTAAACTTCTTCCTAGGGCAAATCCAATTATTGTTAAAGGTTTTTCATTAAAGTAAAAATCCGCTAGATCTTCTATGTCCTTCTCTTTCAAAGAAGTAGCTTCTTCTATCAGCGAGTAATTGAAAGAAACAACTTTATCTTGCAATTCAGCATTATGTATTCTTCCCTTTTCTACAAGTTTCTTCAATATTCCTATAGCAAGGTAAACATCAGAACCGGGTTTTATAATATAATATTTATCACTTCTTTTTGCTGTTTCGCTTTTTCTTACGTCTATAGTTACTTTATATTTATCTTTAAGAATTTTCCATCCGTGAATAAAGCTAATAGAAGCCTCACTACCCCAGAAAACTACCGAAGAAAATTTAACAAAATCTTCTGGCAATGCGCCAAAACTACTTCCATAATGGGCTTTAATTGCTTCATGTCCTTCTGCACTACATATTGAGTAATCTGTTGAAGCACTGCCTAGATAATTCCAAAGCCTTGCTGGATAATACCACGTTAATAACCCTTGGTTCCCATCGTAATCTATATGAAGTATTTCTTCAGGTTTTATTTCCCTTATTTTCTTGGCTAGAATTCTTATTCCTTCTTCTACTGTAATTTCCTTTCCTTCATAATAAGCAGATTTTATTCTATTAATTGAATTTCTTTTTAAGTCTGCAATACCCCTGGAGCAAGTAAAACCGTTAATTGGGAAGATATCCAAGGGTTTATAATTAGAGTCAAATATACAAGTATCGTAACAATCTCTTGTACAAGCGATCATAAAGATAATATTATAAATTGCTTTTAATCTTTTCCTTATTATGGAAAAGGCAGAACAACTCTTCCAGGCATATAAGGAAAGGAAAGAAATAGACCCATTTCCACTTACGGAAGAAGAAGGCAAAAAAGTTGGTGAAGAATTCTCTAAGATGCTTATAGATTATGAAGGTTTAGGAGGGTATAAAATTGCGAAAGGTGGTATTATAGGAGTTTTAACTAAGGCTATGATTACGTCTAGCGAAGATGTAGAATTGTGGTTTAAAACTCATAAAGTAGAGGTTGAGTTAATAGCACTAGTTAAAAGTGGAAGGATTTCAAAGGTTTATTTAGGTTTAGAAATTCCTGCTACAAGATTCAAAACATGGGATTTGCCTGCACAATATATTATAGCAGACGATGCTTTTGCCGGAAGGCTCTTTGTTGGTAAAGAAATCGAGCCTCCTTATGGTTCTTTCAAGTTATTCATAAACGATAAATATATAGCTACTGGATCTCCTACATATTCTCCGCAAAGTTTAATTAAGGATTTTATGGAAGGATACGTAGCGTTAGGGGCTTTTCTCGGGCCTTATAAAATATCTAAAGGAGACAAAATAAGAGTAGAAGGAAAGAAAACTATAAGTGTAAAAATGGTTTAGATATATCTAATATTTCCTCCTTTACCCTGAGGTGTACCGAAAGTATCAGAGAATTTGAATATAATATAGAGGCCCGCATTCCTTACTATGTATACAGCATTTACGAACTCGTTTGCAGTAAGGTTATCTGGCAATAGAACTCTCGATACTTGAATTGCGCTTGGTATCTCTTGTCCAACTGGCATGAAAATTATATCTACGCCCATTTTTAATAAATCGTATTTTAGTTCGTTAAGGAACTTTCTTCTTTCATCTTCTTTCATCTCCTTTAAGGCATTTTGATGTATTTCATGTATTCCTACTCCCATAATCACTATGTATAGGTTTTGATTAGGTGGTCTTACTACTTCTAATGTAGGTCCTCCACCTTGAGGAGGATACATTACAACGTGGAATGGTTCCTTTGCTTGTGGTGGGACATTTATCATTAAGCCTAACTCTTGGATCCATTTTTTTATTTCATTATCCATAGGTGAATAAAGGATATCAGTCTATTATTTTTAATGAAAAGAAATAGAGCTATATAAATGTACAAAAGATTGAAAGCCTTAACCTTGGGAGTCAAGTATTTTTATACCCTATATAAATTGCATTATTAGGCAATATAGCTCTATTTCTGTAAACCTTGTAGTCTAAAGTTACGAATCCCCTTTTCTCGCATATCTTTTTTAGCTCCCAAGGCCAGTATAGTCTATAATACCTCATTACGACTACACCGTTTATATTAGATTTTACAATTACTTCCTTTCTGAATAAAAATCTAATTTGTCTTAGCCAAACTGTAATAATTATCTTTCCACCTTTTTTAAGCACTCTCATTGCTTCAGCTAATGCGTTATTTGGAGATGGTAATTGATGTATTGAAGCAATGTACATTAAAAGTTTAAATGAAGAATCTCTAAAAGGAAGGAACTCCATATCAGCTTGAATTAAATTTTCACAGCCTCTTTTCTTAGCTTCCTTAAGCTGTTTCTCCGCTATATCAAGGCATATGACAAATCCTTTTAATAGTTTACAATTTTGTCCAGATCCACAACCAATATCTCCTGCTGGGCTTTCATTCATTTTAATCTCTATCGGTTTTCTCCTATGTACTATGTACTCGTAAGCATTCATGTTCATTAGCTTTATTTCATCCTCTTTCATTCCCATCTGAATTTCTTTACAATTAAAATATATTTGACTTATGTCATGAATTGTTAAACACTCAGATTTATAAATATTGAGTATATACTTATTTTATGAGACTTGAATGGAGGAATGTTCTAGTCTCAGGGATGGGAGTTTTTACTGATGGTTATAATCTTTATTCAATCTCTCTTGCATATTACTTTATTTCCTCTTCTTTTCATTTTGTTAATCTTACTTTAGGTCTCATAATTGCTTCATCTTATTATGGTGCAGCATTATCGGCATTACTCTTTGGAATAATAGCAGATAAACAAGGCAGGAAAATAATGTATGGCATAGATACAGCGTTAATGACCATAGGTGCTTTATTACAAGCATTCTCGGAAAATATTCCAGAATTATTCGTATCAAGATTAATACTTGGAATGGGAATAGGCGCAGATTACGTTCTTTCACCGATAATAGTTGCAGAAAATGCTAGAGCAGAAAATAGAGGCAAACTTATGGTTATAACGTTTGCCTTCATGTGGGGATTAGGTGCAGTAGCTGCAGCGTTTGTAGAACAAATGTTAATTCTTTTACATTTGCCATCTTACATAATTTGGAGGGTTGTACTAGGATTCGGTGCTGTTCCTGCTTTTTCCGTAATTTTCCTAAGGAGAAGAATATACGAGACTATATTATTCGTAAGTAGAGTAAAGCCGTTGGAAAAAGATATTAAAGGAATAGAAAAAGAGATTGGTAAGAAACTTACAATAGTCAAAGATACAACTCCCTTCATAAAAAGGCTAAAATCTTCTACTTTGCTTATAATTGCTTCTTCTATTCTATGGATGCTCTACGACATGTATTCCTCGACTTTTTCGGTTTATGGGCCTATAGTTATAGCAGGTAATCTAGGTATTTCTGCTATAGAATTTACTTACATTGCACAATTTGCAGCAGGAATTCCTGGTCAATTAATATGTATGAGCACTATAGATAAGGTAGGAAGGAAACCTTTAATAGTAATTGGATATGCTGGAGTATCTTTCTGGTTAATGATGTATTTTCTCTTACTTTATGATCCTTCCCTTTTTGGTTTACATATAGCAGTTCCGCCTAATCCCTTATGTGCAGCAAAGTCGTTAGTAGGAGAGGCGGCCTTACTAGGTTTTACTTTCTATCTTTTAAACTATTTATTCTCAGCCATAGGTCCAGCCTCAATAATAGGCTCTGCTATGGTAACCCCAGAGATAGTTCCTACAAAAATTAGAGGTACCAGTCAGGCCATTAGCGTTAGTGCAGATAGATTATCAGCAGCATTAGTTTCTACGGCATTTCCTTTATTATTAGCTAAATATGGATTAGCTACAATGATTGGAATATATTCGTTAATAGCTTTAATTTCAAGCTTAATCACTCTGTTCTTTATTCCAGAAACTAAGAAGAAGGAATTGGAAGTATTTGAAAACGTAACAATTAACCAAGAGACTTAAAAATTTTTTAGAAAAACCAGTTATACATGGAACCTTTCTACTTTAAATCATATGATAAGGTAATAGGCATAGCCCATAACGTAGAAGAACTAGAAAAGGAAATGGAAAGGCTGACTAAAGATGACCCCGCAGCTTTAGAGTACCATCTAAAGGAGGGGCATATAGTGGCCTGGTTGAATTATATAGGTGAAAAAGGGCTAGCAGAAATACTGAAAGGCGTTTCTAAACCAGAAGAAGCATTAGCTAGGATAAAGGAATATAAGTTTTTAAAGAACTCAACGAGAATGCTTCCTAAAACAACGAGTAGAAAAGAAAAGAAATTGCACGTAAGATGATAAGGTATTTTTATTATTTTTTAAACACACATTTTTTTGTGCTTAAAAAACCAGTTAGGACAATTTCTGGAGTAGCCCCAGTTTCTATAATGACTCATCCTCATAGATGTCCTCATGGTAAGTGCATTTTCTGTCCAGGAGGGGTTGAGTATAATACTCCACAAAGTTATTATGGCAGAGAACCCACTTTGATGAGAGCTATAGAGAATAATTTTGATCCCTACTGTCAAGTAAGATCTAGGCTAGCACAGTACTTTGAGAATGGTCACTTTCCTAATAAGGTGGAATTAATTATAATGGGTGGGACGTTTCTTTCTTTGCCTTTAGATTATCAAGACTGGTTTGTTACTAACGCATTAGAGGCAATGAATAATTTTCCTAAAAAGAAAGAGAAAGGCAAATTTGTGTATCTGGAAGATGCGCAATTAAGAAATGAGACCGCTCAAATTAGATGTGTTGGAATGACTATAGAAACTAAACCCGATTGGGGCAAGGAGTGGCATGCTAACCAAATGCTTAGGCTTGGAGCAACTAAAGTTGAATTGGGGGTTCAAACAATCTATGACGATATCCTAAAGAGGGTTAATAGGGGACACACAGTTAAGGATAGTATCGAATCCACTAGGATACTAAAGGACTCTGGGTTTAAGATAGTGTATCATATAATGTTAGGCTTACCTGGGGCTGATCCAGATAAGGATTTAGAGACAATAAAAGAAATTTTTGCTAATCCAGATTTTATGCCTGATATGCTAAAAATTTACCCTACTCTCGTAGTTGAAACTGCTCCCTTAGCAGAGTTATGGAAAAGAGGATTGTATACTCCTTATGATACTGATACTTTAGTTGAAATAATTTCTGAGGCGTACCGTTACATACCAAAGTGGGTAAGGATTATGAGAATACAGAGAGATATTCCAGCAAATATTATATTAGCAGGAAATAAGAAGGGAAATTTAAGAGAACTAGTTGAGAAAAGAGCTGAAGAAAAGGGAATAGAAATTAAAGAAATAAGGTATAGGGAAGTTGGAGTTGCTTGGCTACATAGGAAGATAAAACCCGATAGAATATCCCTACATAAAGAAATTTACGAGGCAAGTGGAGGTACAGAAGTTTTCTTATCGTTCGAGAGCGATAACGGACTTATAATAGGTTATCTGAGGTTAAGGAAACCAGGGAATTCGCATAGGAAAGAAATTGATGAGAAGACAACAATTGTTAGAGAATTACATGTATATGGAGAAGAAGTACCTATAGGCGAAAAGAAAGATGAAGCTTACCAACATAAGGGTTACGGTTCTGCTTTACTCAAAGAAGCTGAAAGAATTTCACTAGAGGAATTTGACGCTAAAAAGATTCTCGTTCTTTCTGGCATTGGAGTAAGAGAATACTATAGGCAAAAGGGGTACATAAGGTATGGGCCATACATGGCTAAGCAGCTAGCGTAGGATTCTTTAATGCGAATGCATTATATCCCATTTTCTTAAGTCTATATGCAAGGTCTCCGCTAACTACTCCTTTCTCGCAATATAAGATGTATGTCTTATCTTTACCCGTCTTTAGAACGAAATCCATAACTTCCCAAGGATCAAGTCTTATAGCATTGGGTAGATGACTTTTCTTATATTCCTCTTCTTTTCTAAGGTCAATGATAACTGTATTTTGCAACGATGTAGGTAATTTGTCAAGATATATCTGAACGTTATAATTCTCAGTCTGCATTTGTTCGCTTTCTTTAAGAGTCTCCTCAATGGCTTCTTTTAGTGCTTCATCTATTTTTTCTATTTCTTCAATTGTTACTTTAGTTCTAGGCTTATGAGAGAATAAAGCACAATATTCTGGAACCTTTGTTGAAAGCTCGAATGTCCCTATTTCTCTGGCTAATTTTATTATCTCATCCTTATCAAAGCCTATTAGAGGTCTAAGAAAGAGTAGATCTATTTTGTGCTGAAGCCCACTGAGAACAGAAAGTGTTTGAGAAGAGACTTGACCTAAAGATTCCCCTGTAACTATTGCTTTAGCTCCTATCTTGCTTGCATAATTAATTGCTATTAAATATAGTGCTCTCTTAAATGCCACCGACCAGAGTCTAATGTCTACTTTCTTCATTATAGCTTCCATTATTTTTCCACAATCTACTATGAAAACTCTAGGAGTGTAACCTTGTGACCATTCTTTTATCTTATCTATTACTTTCATGATCGAGGATAGATTATTAGGTCCTGAGATATTACAATGCAAAATATCTAATGCTACACCTCTTTTCATTATCATCCATGAAGCTACTGGAGAATCTATTCCTCCGGACACTAAAGCTAAGGCTTTTCCTTCAGATCCTAGGGGTAATCCTCCTGGTCCTTTAATAATCTCGTCGTAAAAATAAGCCTCATTTTGTCTTATCTCTACGAATACCTCTGCTTCTGGATTTTCTAAGTCTACTTTGCCATGGAATCTATCAGCAATTCTTGCTGCAGCCTCTATTGAAGTAAAATCATGTTTTCCTACTCTTCTAACCCTTATTGCAAATCTTTTTCCTTCAATTTTATTCTTCCATAATTTTTCAGCAAAATCTACAATCTCATTTAAGTTTTGGAAAGTTATTTTCTCGGCAGGGCTTACAGATTTTACCCCGAATACTTTAGATGACGAAATTTTTAGACAATCTATATTACCGTAAAGGTAAATTCTGCCCTGACCTTTTTCAGCTTTTACCTCGCCACAACTGAAATAACTTGCAGAAGCTTTTAAATTATCAATTAGTAATTTCTCTAATTTTTTCCTTACTACGTCACTCTTTACCCCTATTTCATCATATCTTACTATTAGAAGTTTCACTTGTTAAACTTCGTATTGAACTTAAAACGATTTTCTCAAATATTTTTATGTTACTAAGTCCGCTACCTTAATCATATTAAAATACTCATCCCATAATTTTTCGTCTTTTCCGTTCTTTAATTTCTTAACTACTACTACATTACATGAATTGGACAAAAAGCATATACCAGTAATATAACCCTTGTTTAATATTTCTTGGTTTCTTTTCTTTATTTTTTCTCTTATTAGATGGAGATTTTTACAATCTACTTTCCTTACATAATATAAAATCCACTCATTATTTTCTTCCATTATATCAATATAAAAATTCTCTTTTATAAAAATTCTTATCCCTCTCTCTATATTTTCTATTCTCCCTATATGAAAGCCTAAATCCTCTATGATTCTAGTTAAATCATTAATTTTCATCTGATATGATTTATGAATAGAGAAATTTAAATGTTATTATCCAAAATCATCTTTTTATAGAATTCTCGTTTCTTTTTACATGAGCCATATAAAATAAATATAACTTTACTGCATGAGGGCAAAGAGTACTTCCACAACTGCATTCGCTCTCAACCATTTTGCTATTTATGACTTTTATCCTCACTTTATGGAATCCTACAATACATTTAGCTGGTACTAGGCCCTCTATTATCCTACCTCCTGGTGTATCTTTTATGTTGAGTATTCTAGTCATAACACTATATGTTATAATACTATACATTCATATGCTTTTTCTCTTCCTCTAATATTTTCTTTAACTCTCCTTCAATTACAAAATTTTTCTCATAAAATCTAATTGCATTAGTTTCCACGAATCGTACTACCCTTTTAACGGCATTATATCCAAGTAATGAAATTAAAATCCCAAATATGAAAAGTGCATAATAAGTTGGCTTTTCTAGGATAGATCTTCTATATTTTCTAAAATAACTCCAATGGGATTGCTCGTCTTCAAACGCTTCTTTAAAATACGTTGTCTTATATCTAACATAAAACGCTTTAGCTAATCCAGAAGCTCCTGCTTCGCCAAGTAACGCTAATAGATACTTATCCATAGGTAAATCATTTTTCTAGATAAAAAATACTTTTAGTAAATATCATTTTTCACTCGTGAATATCTAAGATGCTTGGGATGTACTTTTGTTAAAATATATTTAGAAAAGAGTTATAACATCCGATGCAAAAATATATGTGGTATAAATGGAGATTACAGTTTTTAATAAAGACTTGCAAAAGAGGATTAATGACGCTATTTACAATATTAGTGCTTTAGCAGTTTCAAATAGAAGTGCTAGAAAGGACTTATTAAGATTAAGAAAAGAACTTAAAATTCTTAGGAAAATTATTCAAAAAGATTATATTTCTTATGAGGATATTATCACTATAAAAGGCGAATTTGGAGTAATATTAATTTCTCTCTATATCCTTTCTCAAAAATACAAGAGAATTAAAAATCAACTTGAACATATTCAAGATTTACTCCTATCTTAGCTTTACATTTTTAATTTTATTTTCGTTAAATTATTAAATATTTAAAAACGTATGACCTCATATTTTTATATTTTTAGTCTATGATTTATGAAAAGCTTATAGGATAATGTTTATAAATATATTATTTGTGTTTGTGTATTACCTTATAGAAGCAATATTATCTATTCTAGGCTTTTACATAGGGAGCGAGCTAATTGTAAAAGGAGGTAAAGAAATAATACAACAAGGTTTCATGCTTGGCGCTCTTTCAGTGCTACCAGAATTGATAATTTTAAGTAACTTACTATTTCATAAGAATTTTTATTTGGCCTTATCCTCATTTTTTATAACTGCTCTTACAATTTATACTCTAGGTATTGCTATAGTAAATGTCTCAGTTTTCCTAAAATGGAGGAAGAGAAGGATTAGTATAGTTAATTTTAAAGAAAGAAGAATTATTCTAATAATAATGAGTATTTTATTATCAATTTTTATTCTACAAAAAATAAACCTAGAAATAGGTATTGTATCACTTTTTATACTGAGTTATTATTTAATGCTTAGACTTAATGAGGTCAAGTTCTCAGTAAGATCTTTGCTTTTCATGCTTTCTGGAATCACGATTCTTTGGATCGCTTCGAATAATTTAGTTTTCATGTCCTCAAAATTCTTGCCTTCTTGGGCATTCACGATCTTCTTATTTCCTATTGTACTTAATATACAAGATATAATAGTTGCAATAAAGGGAAGCTTATCAAGTCCAGAATTAGGATCTCAAATGACTTTGAGTTTTATAGTAGAAACAATAATTCTGAGCGCATTCACATTAAGTTTAGCTGGACTTCTAGGAGGACCCGAAGGAGTATTTATAGGTATTAATTACTCTCTTCTAGCTTTAATACTAGTTAGTACGCTGATGTTCGTACTATTCAATAATAATAATCTTTCCATAAAAGAAAGTATAATACTACTATCCATGTATTCCCTAGTGCCAATGTCTATTTTATTACACGCTTAAAATCTAGCTTTAAAACTTTCATACATTCTTAGTTCTTCTTTTGTTATGCTGGGTTTAACCTTGTCTAGAACATTTTTAAAATCATCAATATTAACTTTAATTCTAAGCGTATTTGTAATTGAAGCTTCCTTAAGTAGATTTCTTCTTATCTCATCTACAACCAGTTTCAAGTCTGCTGGTGTATAGTTTTCTGTAATTTTAGCAACTTCATCTATTGTCTTTTCATCAACTTCTAAGCCTTTAGTTAATACTTTAAGAACTTTAATTCTTCCTTCGTAATCTGGAGGTGGTACGTAAATTAATTTGTCAATTCTCCCTGGTCTTAAAATTGCTGGATCTAAATCCCACGGTCTATTAGTTGCTCCAACTAGTATAATGTCGTCAGTTTCCCTTATTCCATCTATTTGAGTTAAAAGTTCAGTCAACGCATTTCTCCATTCATTAAACATTCTATTCTTTGCTATCATATCTATTTCGTCAATGAATATTACTGCAGGAGAATTGTCTCTAGCAATGTTAAACTTTTCTGCTATTACTTCTGGTGCTCTCATTTGTGCTGATGCGATTTCTTCTCCGGATAAAATTATGAAAGATGCTTTTAATTCATTAGCCATAGCTTTTGCAATGCTTGTTTTTCCTGTTCCGGGAGGTCCATAAAGTAAGATTCCTTTTACTGGTTTTATTCCCAATTTTTCAGCAAATTCTCTATTTTTTATTGGTAATTCAACAGATTCTCTTATTATTTCCTTGACTTTTTCTAAGTCTCCTAAATCGTCCCAAGTAATATCTGGTACTCCAAATGGTTTATCGATCATTTTCTCCCTAGAGTATTTCTTGGCTAAATTCTCGAATTTTATTAATGTAGAAATTTTTACCGATGGTTTAAAATTCTCAATGAATTTTAGGTAATCTTCAGTTGTAGGATTTTGAATTTTTGATTTAACTTCATCTACTATTAATTTAATATCTGCTGGAGAAAATCTTTCCGATCTCTTAGCTAAGAGTTTGTAATTTATATTAGGATCTTTGATGTATCCTTTCCATATTTCTTCTCTTCCTTCTTCATCGGGTAAAGGAACATAAATTATTTCATCAAATCTTCCCGGTCTAAGGAATGCCTCGTCTATCTCTTGAGGCAAGTTAGTAGTACCTATTATGAGTATTTTATCTCCTTTATCATGGAATTCTTGGATTCTATTTAATAGAATATTTATCAGCCTATGAGTTACCTCATGTACATCGTCCTCTCTGCTCATTGTAAAACTATCTATTTCGTCAATGAAAAGTACTGCAGGCTGATTTGATTCAACTTTATCAAGGAAGGAAGTTAGTAAAATTTCACTTTCTCCGTACCATTTACTCAATATATCTGATGCGTTCAACTGAAAGAAATTCCAGCCTAGTTTATTTGCGATGGCCTTCGATAGGCTTGTTTTACCCGTTCCTGGAGGCCCAAAAAGTATTACACCGTAGGTTTTACCTTTTTTAACCTCTTCAGCAATTTCTTCAAGCCTCTTCTTTACGTCTTTTAAATCGTATAGGTCTTCTAACCTTGTACTTGGTATGTAGCTAACAACTTTCTTATGCCTATTAGCTATTCTATTAGCCCTCATCATCATTAGGAAGAATAGAAAAGGCACTATGAAGAATAATATCTGAAGGATTTCTATTGCTAATTGAAGGGTCTCAGAGACACTCACAAATTCTATATGCTTTTCAAAGGCGATAAACCTTGCGTATTATTTTTAAATATAGAGTCATCTAAATTCTTAATGCATAAAAATTCTTTTTAATCTTAACTTTATAATTGACATATGATAGTAGATGTTTTGATAGCAGGAGCGGGTGGTGCAGGCTATCCAGCAGCATTTAGATTAGATAAAGCCGGATTAAAGGTAGTAATGGCTGATCCCAAAGGAGAACTAGGAGGTAACTGTTTATATCAAGGTTGTGTGCCTTCTAAGACGCTGAGAGAATTAGCACATCTGTACGTAAGAGCCAAGAAATTACTAGGATTTAATGAGACAATATCCTTTGAGAAAGCCCAAGATCATAAAGACTTTGTTCAAGAAACTAGGTTTAAGCAACATAAACAAGAATTGGCAGAATCTTCTATAGAATTTTATAAAGGAGAAGTAGAGATTATAGATAATCATCACGCAATAATCAAAGATGAGAAAGGAGATGTGCAGGTAGAGTACAAATACCTCATTTTAGCTACTGGAAGTGAGCCTTTTAAACCAAAATTCCCAGGTTCAGAATATTGTATAACCAGTGACGATCTTTATAAATATAAGACTTCGATAAGAAAATTACCTAAAGAAATGATAATAATTGGAGGAGGTTATATTGCTCTAGAAACTGCCTCTATTATGAATGCCTTAGGTACTAAAGTTCATGTATTAGTTAGGTCAGATAGAGTACTTAGAGGACTGGATAGTAGACTTGTGTCCTCGTTACTTTCAATGTTGGATAAGAACATTGATATAAGGTTTAACTCCCCAGTTATAGAAGTTCAGAAGATTGGAGATAAAGACGAGTATAAAGTAATATATTCCGAAAAATCAGAGAAAAAGGAAATTTCCGCAAATTTAGTTATGTTAGCTACAGGTAGAAGGCCAGCATATCCTAAGGGGACTGAAAAATTGGGTTTGGCAATAGGTAAAACAGGGATAATGGTTGATGAGACAATAGCAACTAATGTTAAAAACGTTTATGCACCGGGCGACGTGAATGGCAGATCAATGTTCTTCCATTCAGCAGTTAGGCAATCTTTAGTTTCTGCTCATAATATACTTGCAGGTACACCAATAGATTACATGGACTTTCAAAGCGTTCCAATTTCCGTTTTTACAATTCCTTCTATAGCTTATGTGGGAATATTACCAGAGGAGGCAAAAAGGAGAGGAATTGACATAATAGAAGCATCATATCCCTTGAGTAAAGATTCAAGAGCGCAAATGTATGATGAAGCCGAAGGAGAAGTTAGACTATTCTTTGAGAGAGGATCTTTAAGAATAATTGGAGGTTGGATAATAGGGATAGATGCGCCAACGATGATAAATGAAATAGGCATTGCAGTAGCTAATGGATTAACAGCTAGACAAATGGCTAATTATGCAGATCAACATCCTATGTCAAATGAAAGCATAAGTTATGCAGCAAGGAGCATATTTTGAAATAAAAAGAAGAAAAATTTTCATTTATTTATTTTGGCATATTTCTAATTATTTTTTCTCTTATTTGTGTATCTATTTCTCCTAAGGCTTTAGTTAACAATTTCATGTCTCTATCGTGTAAGTCTTTGGGTAATTGGGAAGAAGCTTGCATTCTTAACTGTATAAAAGCTTTTAGAAGGTCATCAGGTAATGTTGAAGCTAACTTAAGGTTGGTTTTGCATAAATTTAAATATTCTTCATCAGTAGCTTTTTCTGCCATTTCTCTTATTAGATCTTTTAGAGTCTTTATCTTATCCTCATCTTTCATCCCAAGGAGTTGTTGGAATAGTTTACTCATTGTTTCTTCTCTTTCTTTTTCCTGCATTTTAGCTATTTGGAGAATAGAAAGCTGGGACATAATATTACCTTGTTTTAAAAAGTTATAAAAGTTTAAACGGAAAAAATATGCTAAACTCGAAAAACTCCGTTAAACTCTTTTTGCTTTTATAAGCTCATCGATTCTAGTGGTAGATTCACCGTTTTTCTCTATTTCTTGTTTTGCAGGATAATAATCTAAGTAGTTAGGTATATTTTGCATTATTCTTTCTTCAAATGTTGGAACTAGCTCGTTCTCATAAAATACTCCAATAGGTATTTTGTCTCCCCATTCTAGCGCTTTTAACATAGCCCTCTCAAACTTTGTTTGCTGGTCAGCTTCACTCTTTACTTTAGGATCCCAAGTGGGGTCGTTGTCTAATTTGTAAATTCTCTTATCATACCATTCCTTAGTATTTATATCATTATATGTTGGACAAGGTTGTAAAACATCTATAAATGCTAACCCTTTATGCTTAATTGCTTTAACTATTAGATCTTTAAGGTGCATTACATCGTAGGCATATCCTCTTGCAACGAAGGTATATCCTGCAGATAATGCTACTGAAATTGGATTTACAGCGTCGTTTATATTTGGTCTAGGTAACGACTTAGTTTTTAAACCTCTATGAAGAGTAGGTGACGCTTGACCTTTCGTTAATCCGTAAACTCCATTGTCGTGAACTATTACTGTCATATCAATATTTCTTCTACCTGCATGAATAAAATGTCCCATTCCTATACCTAGTCCGTCACCGTCTCCTATATTTACAATTACTTCCAATGATGGATTAGATAATTTTATTCCGGTAGCATAAGCTATAGACCTTCCGTGTAAAGTATGTACTCCTCCTATAGGTAATTGTATAAAGTGAGGTATCTTACCCGAGCAACCTATTCCTGATACTACTATAACTTTTTTAGGATCTATCCCTAGTTCCTTTATTGCCATTTCTTCTGCTCTTAATATTCCAAAGTTTCCACAGCCTGGGCACCAATCTACGAATACCGGTTTATGCTCCTGCACTTAACACCACCCTCTTTTCTCCTTTTTCAACAATTTGTTTTACGCCTTCAATTATTTCTTCCCTAGTTATAGCTCTTCCTGTCCATTTTAATATGTAATTGGTTGGGAAGATTCCAGTATTTTCTGTAAGTATTTGAGCTCCTTGTGCCTCATAATTGTTCTCAACAGCTATTATCTTACTCTTTCCTTGAAGTAACTTTCTCATCAAGTTCTTTGGGTAGGGATTAAACATTTTCACTTGAATCATCATTACATCTTTTAATTCGTCCATAGCATCTATTATTGCTCCCTTAGGAGAACCCCAAGTTAATAGCACGATGTTGCCGTCGCCTACAATGTTGACTCTTAGTTCCTCTGGGATTTCTTTATCCGCAGTTTCTAGTTTCTTCATTCTCTTTTCATACATTTTTATTCTATTTTCTGTTCCTTCAGTTATATGCCCTTCCTCATTGTGTTCGTCTCCTGCATAAAACATGCTT
This sequence comes from Acidianus infernus, assembly GCF_009729545.1. Classification (NCBI taxonomy): domain Archaea; kingdom Thermoproteati; phylum Thermoproteota; class Thermoprotei; order Sulfolobales; family Sulfolobaceae; genus Acidianus; species Acidianus infernus. The sequence goes on along the minus strand of NZ_WFIY01000004.1, from coordinate 1,401,492 downwards.
GCCTCTCCTAAGAAAGCTCTAGGAGAAATTCCATCTTCTGTTATTTCAAACCTTCTGAAAAAGTCTTCGCTAGGTTTCACTATTTTTCCTCTTTCTATAGGAATTTTCTTACCTAATATGCGATCTTCATCAAATACTGAATATGCATTAGCTAATGTTTTCTCAATAATATGAATTACCGGCGTTTGATACTTCTCAGCTAAATTGAAAGCCCAAATTGCGTCCCAGAAAATTTCCTCATGGTCTCCAGAAGCTATAACTATCCTAGGAAATTCTCCATGGCCAACGTTAAGTGCAAATTTTAAATCTCCTTGGCCAGATCTTGTTGGTAAGCCTGTTGATGGAGCACCTCTCATATAATATGTTATAACTACTGGTGCCTCGTTCATTCCAGCCCAGCTTATTCCTTCAGCCATTAAAGCAAAGCCCGGACCAGAAGTTGCGGTAGCCGCTCTAGCTCCAGTTAATGTTGCACCTATAGCCATATTTATTGCTGCTAATTCATCTTCGGCTTGAACAACAACTGCGCCTCCTTTTCTTAATTCGCCCGCCTCAACTATCATATCGAGATTTTGATTAGCCTCGATATATGTACTTTCGTCGCTTGCTGGAGTAATAGGATAATAAGATTGGAATCTAAGACCCGCAGCTAGTTTTCCTATTGCAGATATTGTATTTCCATCAACTTGTATTCTGGGTTTTGAAACAGGAATTTCTTGCAATTTATAATGGTTCTCCGTTAAGCTATATCCCAATTCGGCTGCCATTGTATTGAATTTAATAAAAAGATCGTTCTTAAATAGAGAAGATATTGCTTGTTTTAAGTAATCTAATTTAAAACCAAAGAGAGACATAGAGGCAGCTACAGCTATGATATTCTTTGCTCTCTCAACTACAGACAAAGGTAATTTATATGCGTCGGCTACTTTCTTTAATAACTCTAGATAATTGATTGGTATGGCTTTTACTCCCTTTTTTTCAAGGTAAGATATGACGTCTTTTACTGTATCTCCTAATCCGTTTTTAGATAATAATTCCCTTATTCGTTCAGCTATTTCTGGTTCCATAGATCTGACCATGTCTACATTTGTTCCTTCCACTCCTTTATCATAAATAATAAAATCAGTAACTTCTGTGAAATGTTGGAAGATAGTCTCTGCATCGAATGTCGCTAACACGTTTACAGTAGAGGAAATACTATGTATAGGCTTTTCACTAAATACTACTTGAAAATACGAATGTCTACCTTTAATGTTGGAATAGTACTCTCTATTACCATAAAGATAGTAACCAGCTCTTGCTACTGCATTTCCAAAAATTGTTGCTGAAGTATCTACTCCTAAACCTTGTGCCCCTCCTATCATCCAAGAATATCGTGACATATTATAAATTCTCGAAGGTAGAATATAAAATGCTCTCACGTAATTTTATAAATGAGTATTTTAACAAAGTTAATTGGCGCCTTTAATACAAGGTTAAAATAATATTAAGTGCGTAATATTTAATTCGTATCATAAACATTGTAAAAACTTAAGACGGTATTATATGGAAATTTCTGAAAAATTTCTATCATAAATCTTAGGAAACTTTATCACTTTCAAGCCCCACTCTGGGAAAAATAAATATACCCGTGAAAGTAGTTAGCACTCATGAAGTACCACGAATTAATTTCAATAAAAAATGATATGTTTATTTCAAAGAATGCAGCAGATATAATAATGTATATGAAACCAGGAGAGAAAATAGTCTTTAAGAAAAACCAAGAGTTATCTTTAATAGTACACAAGGGCGAAGGAGAGCTAAGTATAGGGAAGAGGCGTGTAAAACTGAAGGAGAAAAGCACTATAATTAGCAAAGAAGCCACAGAGAAAATTATAGTAGCTATAACATCAATGCTGCTCTTTATTCATATAGAGGCTATCGTTTGATTAAATTTTACTTTCAATTCTTTTTAACCTAACTTTTTCCTCAAAATTCTTCTTAAACTCATTGATCCACCTAGATATAAATAATCTAGAGATTTTTTCAAACCATCCATCATAGTCGAATATCAATGTAACCTTGCCTTGCTCAATCAAAAACTCCAAATTTCCATTTCCGCCTTTATTTATTGTAAAGACATATTTTATTCTTCCCTCAGTTGAGAAATAATAATTGCCGACTATTTCGAAAGGCGTTCCTAGGAATTTTCCTTTACAAGTGTATTTTCCTTCACTTATTTTAACTTCCTTAATTGGAGGGAATAAATTGGGTAATACAAATGAAGGATCAGACAGAACTACTAACAACGCATTACTTTCATGCTTGGTTTCTATTTCAACGCTAATTCTCATGTTTCATCATTATAGAATTTAAGCCTAAAGATTATAAATGTATGCCATTTATCATTAAATAAAATATATCAAATATTATCTTTTTCCAACATTAAATTCATGATTACATTTTATAAAGAAAACTTTATTAACTAGAAAGACAATATATGTAAATCTGTGACCAGTATGAGTAGTGAAGTAATATGTCCAAAGGACAAAATAGTCTTTGACGCTAGTAGAGGAGAGTACATCTGTACAGAGACCGGAGAAGTACTAGAGGATAAAGTTGTAGACGAAGGACCTGAGTGGAGAGCATATACTGAAGAAGAGAATAGAGAAAGAAGCAGAGCCGGTACAATTAACATAGCAGTCCACGATATGGGTCTTTCAACCTATATGGATACAAGGGCAAAGGATAGAATAAAAGCTATGAGATTGAGGAAATTACAAATAAGATCTAGGGTAGGCACTTCAGAACAGAGGAACTTAGTTAAGGCTATGACAATACTCGAGAGGATAATAGACAATCTAGGATTACCAAAGTCGGTGAAAGAAGAAGCTGCAATAATTTATAGAAAAGCGCTAGAGAAAAAGCTAATAAAAGGTAGAAGCATAGAAGAAGTAGTTGCGGCATCAGTCTATGCTGCATGTAGAAAGATGAATATTCCGACAACTTTAGAGGAAATAAGTAAAGCTACCTCTGCTAATAAGAAAGAGATAGGAAAGGCTTATAGATTATTACTAAGGGAAGACGTTACAGAAGTTCCTGCTAGTGACCCTAAGTACTATGTAATGAAGATAGCATCATTATTAGGACTTAGTGGTAAAGTAATGACTGCAGCTATGGAGATTGTAGAGAGAGCTAAGAAAGCTGGAATAACTTCTGGTAAAGATCCTGCAAGTATTGCAGCAGCGGCAGTATATATAGCTGCAAATATTAACGGAGAAAGGAGATCTCAAAGAGAGATCTCAGAAGTGTCTGGAGTAACACAAGTAACTATAAGGAATAGATATAGGGAAATTGCTAGAGAACTAGGAATAGATATAGAAGGTATAAATTGAACATTTTTATGTAACCAAGTATTTCCTTAAGATTTATAACATGACGCTCTATTTTCTCATATGCGAAGGTTTTATTTATTCTTTATAGTTACGTTAGTGTTTTATGTAATAGTATTTAGGACTGTATTTGAGGTTAATGCTTTTTCCTTGATAGATACTGAACCGAGTTATCTATTCTATAGGCAATATCTGTTTTCCATCACCACACCTTTCTCGTATTTTTATAACTTTCTTAATTCAATTTGGTGGAATTCGCCAGAGAAAATATTTACAGTATTGCCTTTTATTTTAGGCACGACTTTATTTTATGTAATGTCATCATATTTTAATTTGATAGAATGGAAAAAGTGGATTTTATCATTTCTTTTTATGCTCAACCCAGGCACAGCACTTATTCTTTATATAGGCGATGCACCGGGTATATTAATGTCTTATGCCTTCGCCCCTTTAGTATTCCTATTGGGTTATAGACTAGCAAAAAATATTAATTTGAAAAATTTTCTGATTTTATCTTTAGTATTAATAGTTGCAAATTGGATATATTTTGAGTCTTTCATTCTAGATTTTATATTTCTATTGCCTATATTATTTTTTGCTAGTAATAAGATAAAATTTCTTTTAGCCTCCCTGGCATCTTCGGCGTTATCCTTTTTATCTCTGGTAAATTATGAAGTTTTAGTTTACGAAATAGTTGTCCCTTCGTTAAATGTAACGAACGCTCATTATATACCATTATATGTTAAAGAAATATATTATATTTCTTTTTATTTAGGAATATTTTCAATCTATCTTTTCATTAAAAAATATAAGATACCCTCAGCTGTAGTTTCAGTAGCTCTAATACTTTTGTTGACTTGGCTTGCGGTCTTTGTAAAAATTCCTAATATACCTCTTATAAATGCAATATATTTAATATTTGAATCGTTTCAACAGAAATTTATTCTTTTTATTTCAGGATTAGTTGTGATTTCCTTTGTATTTTTAAAATCATGGAAATATATTTTCTTTATTCTATTTTTAATGAGCTTGGCAAATATGCCTTGCATTAACTTGTATACGCAAGAGCATGTAACCGCTTACGCTATACTAACATTTAATGCAAATAATTATGCAGTGTGTGAGGAGTTTTTTAAATTGCAAAAATTTATTTACGAACATCCAGGATTTTATTATATAGGAATAAATAAAACGTTTTTATTAGAATGTAATTTATACTCTATTTATAAATATGAGAGTCTTATTCCGAATTTGTTGCCAGTATCTTTTTCAATATTTGGCGTTAATGCAAAGCAGCTAGCTTATGAAGGTATAAAATATTATCTAGTAGTTAGTAATGAAACTCCAAATTACTCTAATTTTAAGCTAGTATTCTCATGCGGTAAGTTTCACTTATATGAAAATGAGTGTTTTAAATCTATAGCCTTTTCAGCTAGTGGAGAACCACTTAATGTTACAGTTACTCCTTGTAAGGTGATAGTTATAGGTAACTCCACGTTTGCTAAAGTATTAGTACCTTATTATGGTTTATGGAAAGGTGCTAGAGATTGTAACGGATATCTAGGAATACCTATGAATAAAGGGTATGGAGAGGCTATAAATGAAGCTTATTATATCAACCAATATTTAATCATAGTAGATTTTATAGTATTACTAATAATATCTGGGTTATTAGTCAAACTGTGCTGGAGTAAATTAAGGTCAGTAATATGGCTAAAAAGAACGTAAAAAATTATATATATTCATTTATTTTGTCTATATTTCCATCTTTTTCAGTTTATCTTAGTTCTTATGATCAAATAATGTTCTTTTTAATTACTCTAATTTTATTTATAATTTTAAGATTTGATTTTAGGTTTCTTATAATATTAGGCATAATAAATTTAATATTTTCAGCCTTATTTTTCTCTATACCTTTAGGTAACATTGCATATTTTTATCTTCTTTTTGGAATCATTGGCATAATAATACAAGATTTTTTAGGTAGTAAGTTATTTAATAAAGCGAATGAAAAAGCAAGAAAAAAGAAGACAAACAAGGCGAAACAAAAAAGCAACAAAAAGAGATAAAAGTATTAAATCAATGATTAATAAAATATCAGTAGTGCTTATGATAATATCTTTCCCATTTTTATTGGATATATGGCTTTCCGCATTTATTAAAGGTTATTATTCTGTAAATTATGTAGCTATTGCATTAGGTTTATTCACTTTATCGTTTATTTTGAGAACAATAACTATGAGGAGTTAGAAATATTGTAATTAAAACAATGATTTAGTTAAATTTTATGATGAAAATTTAAATTCCTTCTTGAAGTATGCTAATCTGTGATAATAACTTTTGCACCATTACCCAGTTACGGTAAGTCGCATGTTATATCATTCCTAGCCATTGGTCTGTCTAAAAGAGGAAAGAAAGTATTAATAATAGACCTTGATCCAAAACTTTTTATAACTAGCTTCTTCGTCAAGCAAAGAAATATTTATTCTGGTATTAATTCTTTTCAAGATATAGATATAGTATCTTTGCCGTTCTTTGAATACTCATTCTCTACATTAAATTATAACATTCTAAGTAAGATGATGCAGGATACTAAAATAAATACTTCTAATTACGACTTCGTATTTATTGATTTTAAGCCTGGCGTTTCAATAGTCTCTATGAATGCCGCTAGTTTTTCAAATTTTATTCTTTCAACAATATCTACTGCTAAAATAAAGGAATTTAGAGAAGGAGTTCAGTCTATATTCCAATGGATGTCGTATTTTAACTTGGACTTAAAGTACTTAGGAAATATCATAATAGCTGAAACTAAACCAGAAGAGCTTGCTCAACAAGCATATCTTGGTATAATTGATGCTTTGAAGCTCTTACCCGACGAAAAGATTAATGAAGTTAAAAAGAGGATATATCCATTTGACGGAACGTTAGATTTCGTTAATTTTAATACAATAATTCCAGTTAGAAGAGATCTAAATGATCTAAAATTTACTGATAAAAGGAAATATCCTCCAGTATATAGATTACTTAACTATGAAAGAACTAGAAGCATAATCAATAATCTTGTTGATGAGTTTCTAAATAGAATTAATATGGCCTAATCTCTTCATTTTAATTTACATATTTGTCATTATTTCTACAAAAACAAAATTATGCTATTAGTACTCACCTAGAGTTCCTTTTTCTCTCGCCTTTTTGAATGAAAAAGAATACATCAATAATCCTAAGGGAATTAGAATAATGTTAAACAGTAAAAGAATCTCTATACATTTTAAAACTTGAAATATACCATATCCATAAAGCATAGTATTTCTTAATCCGTTTAAAGCCCACGTTAGCGGTAGTGCGTAGCTTATATATGTTACTTCTGATGGCATTATCGTCACTGGAAACACTACCCCGCCTAAAAGAGTTGTAAAAGTGGAGAAGAAGAAGGATATGGGATTTCCTTGCTTTATTATCATTGTAAATGCTGCAGACATAAAAGCTATACCTAAAGTAGAGGAGATTAAAAGTAAAGTTAATAATAATGTGCTTAATATGTTAATTTCGTATCTTACTCCTAGCAGATCGCCTATTGTTAGAATAATTACTGCATTGATAGTATTTATCGTAAATCCCCATATTGCGGAATAAATTAAAAATGATAGGACCCCAGATTTTGAAAGAACATAATATTCTATTGTGCCATAAAGCTGTTCATTCCTTATTCTTTGGCTTATTGTAGTTATGACAGAAGATACGTATCCTTGAAACGCTAAGCCTATTACAAAGAAGCTCGTATAATTTGTTACGTGAATATCTTGTACTAATTTATTCCCAAGCGAGGTCCCAATGAAATAGTAAGTAAATACTGGTAAAGTCCATGAAAGAATAGTGAGTATAACTTGAGTTCTATATGAAGACCATACTTTAAATCCTCTAATATAGAGGAAAGCGTAGAGTTTGCTTATTATTCCCTTAATCTCCATGGTCTACTTCTCCCTCTGCCTATATCCTCTTCTACTTCTCCTACGAAATGAATATAAATATCATCTAGTGTTGGATCTTTTTCTTCCACTTCTTTATAATGTACTGTAACTTTATCAATTTCTGTCTCTGGTATTCGTAAAATGTAGTCTTTATCAGTGGAATAAATAACAAATTTCCTAATCTCGTCATTTATTTCATGAGTTATAATTTCCAAGACTTTTCCGGTCATTCTTTTTAACTCGTCTAAAGTGCCACTAGCAACTATTTTACCTCTTTTTATTAGGAATATGATATCAGCCAACTCTTCTATCTCTCTTAAATAATGGGAAGATAATAGGATTGTCTTGTTTTTTTCCTTTAATTTCCTTATAGTGGCTCTAAATTCCCTTGCTGAAACTAGATCTAACCCTAACGTAGGCTCATCCATTAAAAGTACTGGAGGGTCAGTCATTAATGCTCTAGCTAAAGCCAATTTTTTCTGCATTCCTGTACTAAATTTCATGTAAGGTACATTTTTCCATTCAGACAAGCCTACAAAATCTAGTAGTTGGTTTGCTCTCTTTCTAGCGTCACCTAAAGATAATCCTTGCAAACTTGCAAAGAAGATTAAATTATCTAATGCTGTTAGTCTATAATAGAAAGCTCTCTCGCTTACTGTTACTAACCCTATGTTTTCTCTAACTTTCTTTTCTTCTCTAGTTACACTATAACCATTGATAAACGCGTCGCCAGAAGTGGGTAATACTAATGTTGATAAAATCTTAAGTAAAGTAGTTTTTCCTGCACCATTATGACCTACAAGTGCTCCAATTTTGCCCTTTTCAACATTTATACTAATAGAATCAAGGGCTTTTATTTCTTTTCTCTTTATTTTAAAAATCTTTGTTAAGTCTACAGTCTCAATCAAAAAAATCTACCCGATATCGAATCTACTTTTTTACTTTTTAAGCTTTAATTAGATTATGCCAGACGGCAAGATACCTTTACAGGCCGAAGTTTATCTAGATGGAGAGAAAGTCGAAGCTAGGGTTTTCCTCCACGTTAAAGGATATAAGAGAGCTAGAGTTACTCATATAGACGTTGAAGGAGATAAAATCAAGGGTTTATTAAGACCTAGGCATTCAGTGTATCCTCTTGTTGAATGGAAAGGAAATGAAGTGACATTCCCGATAAATGAACACAAAATAAGGATGATAATACCAGAGATTACATTAAATTTTAATGGGAATCTTTACGTCGGTGGAAAGGGTAAGGGAATTTTTCTCGGCTTTCATAGAAATGAAATTAGACAGCTAGAAGAAATAGCTAAACAAAAAGGTGTAGAGCCAAGTGGTAGAGGCTCTAAAGCTTAAAAACATTTTAGTATTATGTACTTAAAATTCTCATAGTTTAAAGTAGAATCCTTATTAGTTTTCAAGCTTATATTACCAACCTTCTACAATTCGAATATTTTTGAAGGCGAGTATTTATTCATTTTCTTGAATTAGCCTTGTTTATTACCCATTTGAGTAGGTTAAATTTAAATTGTAGGGGCTAAGTTTTACCCGAAATGGCCCAAAGAAAAGATTTATTCATTAGGGAATCCTCTGGATTAGTGAGAGAAGTAAGTCCTTGGGCTTCATTATCGGCAACCTTTGGATTAGTTACCGGAGGAGTTCCGATTTTAATATTAAGTTGGCTTTTTACAGCTCCTGGAGCAAATTGGGTTTTATCATTCCTCTTAATGTTACCACCAACACTAGGAACGGCTTTCTTATTTTACGTAGCAGGCATATCAATGCCTAGAGCCGGAGGAGATTATGTATTTAATAGTAGAGCTGTTCATCCTGCTATTGGTTTTATCAATTATTTTGGACTTTTTGTAGCTTTTGCGCTGTCCTTAGGATATTATAGCTACTTGGCGGCACAGTGGTTTGGTTATTTATTTTCCTCTATAGGTTTAGCTTACTCTAATCAATTTTTCCTTAGCTTAGGTTGTTGGTTTTCTAGCACTACTGGAAGTGTGATCGTAGGAATATTAGTAGTTTTTCTCTCAATTATATTATCTATAATTCCTAGAGTTCAATGGCGTTTTGTATTTTGGGGAGGAATAATAACCCTTGTCTCATCAATAATAATGTTTATATTCCTCCTTCAAATAACGCCGACATCTTTCTCTATAGCATTATCTTCTTCAACTGGCATTCCTAACGCATATAATGAAGTAATAAATGACGCAATGAGTAATGGACTAAAATTCTATCCTCCATTATATGCTACCTTTCTTGCGGGTCCAGTAATATGGTACTACTATACATGGTATAATTTACCTGCGTCTTGGTCCGGAGAAATGAAACAAGTAAGGAAAAACGTTTTATACTCAATTATAGTTGCCATTTTAATAATATCTGCTTACTATATAGTATTTACTTACATAAATTTAAGGGCATTTGGCTGTAGATTCTTAACGTCGTGGAGCTACATTAGTAATTGTGAAATCAATGATCCTGTCTATAAATCACTATCATCCATAGGAGACTTCACTCCATATTTCGCATTAATAGTAGATCACAATTTACTCATCTTTATGATAATGTTCATAGCTTTATGGCTTCCTAACTTCTATAGTAATCCCCCTTTAGTGACCTCCTTAGTAAGATACTTATTCTCATGGTCATTTGATAGATTAATGCCATCTTGGTTAGCTGACGTTAATGACAATCTAAAGGCTCCAGTTAAAGCTACATTACTTGTAGGTGCTATGGGAATAATTGGAGTTCTACTTTATGCATTTAATACAGTTGTGGCATTAGTAGACGTTACTGTAATTTTTGAAATAGGTTACGCAATATTCGCTTTATCAGTAGCACTAATGCCTTATGTAAGGAAACAAGTTTATGAAAGATCAGTTCCAATAAAGAGAAAAATCTTAGGAATTCCTTTAGTTAGTTTAATTGGCTTTTCGGTATTCGCTTTCTTAATGTTTATCTTAGCTATAACTTGGGGAAATCCAATTCTTTTGCCAATCAACATTGAAACATTAGCTAGCTTAGGAATAATATATGTTACTGGTAGCATAATATACTTCATAGCAACACAGTTAAATAAAAGGAAGGGAATAGAAATGTCTTTACTGTTTCAGGAAATACCCCCAGAGTAGTTTTGTTTATTTTCTTCAATATTTTTCTCTTCTCCTTTTTTAACATAGAACCTTCTTGCTATCATGAATAACACTATTACAATATATGAGTCTACAAATGGAGCAAAGTCTGTAACATAAAAGCTAAATTGAGTGTGATTGCCTAATACGTAAACTAAGACAAAACCAAGCCATTCCGACCATGCGAACATTGTAGTCATTATCATCTTTAGGTTCTTCATTACAAAAGCCAAAGGAGTTGTTACAACCCATAGAATCATTATAATTGGGTTCACATTAGCATAAAGTCCATGACCCATGTTGAAAGGGTGTATGTTTAAAAACCAATCCCATGGCTCTGAGATTTGAGTAACTGCATCTAAAGATATGTGTCCGTTGCTTATATCCCAGACTACCGTATTTGCAATCTTCGCGTGAAGCCAAGCTAAAGGCCCACCTTCATAGATTATGATTGGCAAGGAAATAACTAAGTAGACAAGTGCCGGAATTCCTAGACCTAAGTAAGCCCTCTTAATTGGTTTTCTCTCTATTTCGCCAATGTAATATAACGCAGGAAAAATTAACATTACTGCTGGTTCTTTTGAAGCTATAGCTAAGCCTAAAAATATGGCTGAGAATAATAACTTGTTCTTTAACAGAAAATAAAGACTAAGAAAACTGAAGAATGCTACATATATATCAAGCATTGCTATTCCGTGAAGTACCCATAAATTAGGGCAGGAAGCTAATATTATTGAAGTAAAAATTCCTCCAAGATTTCCTATTAGATCTTTACCTAAGATTTCCCTAGTAAAGAAGAATCCAGTTATTAAAATGAGATCGCCTATTATCCAACTTGGTAGTCTCCAAGATAATGGAGAATAGCCCATGAATATGATAAACATGCCCATAATATATTTTGCTAGAGGCGGATGACAAATATTAATAAAAGTCTCAATGTCAGGTTTATCCGGATAAGGAAAATACATTGGTGGACTTATGTGAAAAATAAGTTTAAGAATATTATATGCTGCAGTAGGATACCAAACTTCGTCACCTATATAAGCGTTAATAGGAAGAAATGTTTTTATCGTAAAATATGTGTATGTAGCAACTATTACGGCAAGTAACGAGTAGAAGACAATGTCAACATATTTTCTGCTCATAAAATGATTTTTACTTAGTTATAATTAAGTCTATTCAAAACTGCTATTAGATGATTTTAATGAAGAATAACTGTAACAAATCTCAAAATTATATCCTATTTTCTTGCATGCAACCTCGTTTTTATTCTCTATAATACTAAGCATGATATATAGGTTATATATTAGCTTTATAATCTTTATTGCATATAAAGTTGTTAAACACAATAATACTTTTCGTGGTTCGATTAAACTTTATTATTTAACTTTAAAATTTCCTTTCCAAGGTATTTTACTTGTTCAGGGATTTCTACATTAATGTCATTGAGCATGAAAAGGCTTTCAATGAACGGAATAATTACTTTTATTCCTTCAAACTTATTGGCCAATCTCATTGCTTTATCTAAATCCTCTGGAAAAGGAGGAACAAGATTTATTACAATTCCTAAATATTGGCCAATTTTATGAGGGTTTTGCTCTATTTCTTTTATGTATTTAAGGGTAGACTCTATAGAAATTTCGCTTGAATCTGATATATATAGCCTGAATATTTTTTCATCTGGAAAATTTTCCCTAAATATTCTTAATTCGTATTGTACTTCATCTTCATTCCATTGTACCATTGAAGGATTATCTACTATAAACGCTTGAAATCTGTTTCTAAGTATTTCTTGATATTTTTCCCTTAATTTTTTGTACAATTTTTCGTCTCTTTTAATAATATCTAAATCTACGTATAACCTAGCTCCATCTCCATATAGCTTAAGAATGTAAAAATCTCCTCCATCTTTTGTTTTAACTTCTTTAAAATAGGTTTGCTTATCTTCTTCTTTGTCTACTATTGAGGCCAGTAATCCTTTTCCTTTTATTTTAGCTAAATTAGATGCCCAACCTAATGGATCTCTATCAATTAGTAAAGTCTTTACTCCATTCTGTGAAAAATATTTTGATAAAAGTAGTGCTATAGTTGATTTACCGACTCCGCCTTTAGTACTTAGCACTGAAATTCTCATTGTCTAATCAAATTATTTAAAAGATTTAAAGTTTTGTATAGTTCACTCTAACATTTTTAAGTAAAAATCAGATTAGCATTTTAGGTCTTATTTTGAACTTTCTATATAATAATACGAGTAATGATGGCCCTAGATAATACCATAAAAGCGAGGTCTCCAGAATTGCTGCTACAGATAAAGCAAATCCAATTTCCTGTAATATTGCGGCTTTTACTAGCATTAAAGATCCCATAGTTCCAGCAAATATTAAACCCAAGAATATGATAGTTTTTCCAATAGCTTTAACGCTCTTTCCCACAGCAGTTTCCATATCTTCTCCCTTCTCTATTTCTTCATGAATCCTCGCTACTAGGAATATGTTATAATCCATCCCAATTCCAATTATTATTGCTACTAGGAAAAGCGGTACTACTGCAAAAATTCCATAGCCTAAGATATTCACGAATATTAACCTCTCTAAGCCTAGTGTTATTCCTACTGCAGACATTATAGTAAATATTACAACTCCTGAAACTGAGAATGACCTAGTCATAATTACTAACAACACGTACATAGTAATAGTAATTAACAAGAATATTTCCAGAAAGTCTGTCTCTATAAAGTGCAATATATTATAAAGGTCTACGGGTCCTCCTCCTACGTAACCTACATGCAGGCTCTCTATATTTTCTACAACCCCGAACGCTTGAGTAGAGAAAGGTGGGTATTTTTGGTTTACTACAAATAACATATATCCATGTGATATGTACTCGCTATAGTTATACTCAGATAATTTACAATAAGGAATTAGTCCACCGTAAGGCGATACTGGAGACTCTACAGCAGTAACTCCGGGTATAGATGAAAGTTCTTTGTATATGTGAACTGCATAGTCGTAGGTAGTTTGATTGAAGGTTGAAATAGGTACTACTACATATATTGGAAATACGTTAGATGTAGTAAACTCTTGGCTTAATAGGTTAACCCCTTCACTTGCTTGAGAAGGCGGCATTAAACCTAGGATATCAGTACTTAATGGCATAGATAATGCTATTATCGAGAAAATTACTACTAGAGCAACAAATATTCCTACCTTAGTAACAGGTCTAGAGACCGAATAACTTTTGTTATTATTATTTCTGTTAAACTTTGCTGGAAAGAATAACTTATCTCCTGCTGCCTTTAATATTGACGTGAAAAGGGTAGTTGCAGAAAGCCATACTACAAATACTGCTAACATTTCAGAAATTGAAGTATCCGAAACTAATGGTACATTATAGACGTAAAGGAACAAGAAAGACAACATTACTACAAGTGCAGTTAAAGTTACTGCCCTTCCTCCCCATCTTACTGCTTCTTTTACGGCATCATCTTTTGTTAAGCCTTTTCTCCTTTCTTCTATATATCTACTTGAGATGAAAACTACGTAATCTGTGCCAAGTCCTAAAGCTAATAATAGCACTTGACTAGGAGTTAGGAAATCAACTGTTATGCCTAGGAGTTTTATTACTATAAGCCATATTAATACAGAAGATACTAAGAATGCTGATAAGTATATTCCTAGAGGTACAAAAGCCGCTACAAATGACCTGAAATATATTCCAGTAATTACTATAGCTAGAGCTATTCCAACTGGTATTGCTATTGCAAACGCGCTATTAGCTAATCCTCTAAGCTGTTGATCTATAGGTTTAGGTCCAGTTAAGTAAGAGGTTAAAGGAATTATACTTTTAACATAATTTTGAAAGTCCTTTGCCTCGTTTATTGTGAAATTTCCTTTCATTATAATCAAATAGTAATTCTTATAGTACAAAGCGTCCGTAATATTTGGAATTGGCGTCACTGGGAATTCATTGTCTCTAATCAGTTCTGAAACTAATGAAGATACACTTTCGTTCCTAGAAAGAACTTCTTGTAATAGACTTCTATTTACACATATTATTGGAGTAAAATTAACATAATTGCTTATTAATTTTGCAGTTAAATTATATATGCTATCGTTAGTGGCAGTTTGTAAATATATTAAGAATTCTTTAGGAGTTATGTTTGAAGCATTTAGTATTGGTTGAAGTTTACTTAACTTAGGTAAGATAAGATATGCTGTTAAGTTACTTATATTATGATAATAGAGTAACTGTTGGAAGAACCATTGTGGCAATTTACTTTCATTAGAAGCTTGGAGGGAAACGAAGTTAACATATTGTGAATATTCAGTAAAATTACTTATTTCGTTAACTAAAGTAGGGGAAACGTTATACTGAGAGCTTACGTAATCTACTGCAAATTCATAAGGGGATTTACTTAAATTATAATAAACTGCAGAAATGAATTGTCTCTCAGTTACATTAGCCTTAGAAAGTATAAGATCATAAGCAAGTTCCTTGAAGTTTGTTTGGTTTAAAACCTTTTGTAAGAATGTTTCGTTAAGTCCGGTCTTTTCTGAATAGATGGTTAATAGTACATCTTTAGGCTGATTATAGTACAACTCCTCAGCAAGTTCTAGAGGTACGTGTATTGTCTCATTAATATAATTTACTGTGAACTCATAGTAAGGAAGATTCTCTTCAAAATTGCTTATATTTATATAGTTTTCTAAAGATAGAATAAATGAATTATTGGGAATAAGCAACGATGCATTTTTTATGCTTATCTGTGCTCTTTCTACGAAATTGGTGTAATTATTTTCTAGCCAGAATTTATAAAATGCATAGAAGAATTTACTCTCATTCTCATTATTTATTAATTTGCTTACTTCTTCGAAGGCTTTTTCACTAGAATATGTAAAGTTATGCGTTTCATTGTATATTTCTAGAAATTCCTTTAAAAATAGGGAAGTATAGCCGTAAAGGAAAAGTGAGACATTATATGCTGTAGAGTTTATTTCTATTTCTCCTTCTTTTATTTTACAGAATGTTGATAGGTTATTTAGCATTCCTTGATGAAGCTGATAAAGCCTAATTGCAGTTTCATTAATTTCATTACTGACGTTAATAAATGCTACCTCGATCTTTTTTGTTCCACAATTTAGTTCCTCTAATTTTACGATGGTGTTATTTAGCTCTATATATTTGCAGCTAAGATTATTTTCAGCTTCGATTTCTCCACTCTTTATCTCCAAGATTTTTATGTAAAGAGAGTTTGTTGAATTTTGTAATTTTGATAATGTAGTATTTAGCAAACTCTTTTCCAGAGAGTAATAACTTATAATTGTTATATTTCCATATGAAGTTAAATTTGCTAAAAATAGTGAATACGGAGTTACATTTCCTTCTATTATAAGAATAGCGTTAGCTCCAGACGCTCCTTGTAGATGAAAATATTTTGAAACTATGTTCTCAGCCTGAGCAGAAGTACTACCTGGCGTCGATATGTTTATCTGATAACTAACGCTCTTGAAGAAAAGGCTTGAAAAAGGTGCAGATATTGCGAGCACAACGATCCATATAATGAGCACAATGTACCATTTTTTTGAAATAAACTCTGAAAACCTTGAATTCATACGTGAAATAGATATATCTAAAATATAAGCTTTTCTAGGTAGTTTAGCTAACCTTCTTTGGAATGTCTCTATGTAAAAAGCTAATGAATGCAATTATTATTGCAAAGCTCGAATATCCTAGTATGTACGCAATAGCCGCAATTGTAGTCCCAGGTACTACAGGAAAGATTTCTAGGGCTTCCACTATTATTGTAGCATGTGGAATTCCTTGAGCTATTATATAAGGCAACTCAGTAGACCCCCATGCAGGTAAGGAAATAGCTATGCTTATTAAGAAATACAAGCTAGTTAACTTAGCTACGAAAAGTAGTACTGCACCAATTATTATTGAGCCTATTAGAATAGTACTAGAGACAAGAAATGCTAAACTACTTCTCCTAAAAATTTCACCGAACATAAACCCTATTGAGAAGAAAGTTAAAGTTGAAAATAAAATTGATAGTACTACTACTGGCAAGTATTGGAGTTCCACTTGATTTCCAAAGAAAGAGAATGAGAAAATTAATGCTAATGCTACCATAAGTAAATAAATTAGTGTCACCAGTAAATATCCTCCTAAGAATTTGCCTATTAAAAATGATAATCTAGTAATAGGTTTAGTCATAAAGAAATCTACTGTTCCTTGCTCGTATTCCTCAGACATTGCCCCAGAGGAAATGGAGATGGAAATAAAGTGAATTAGCAAACTTTGCGGTAAAAGTACTCCTGCTAGCCATAGTAAATCTTCTATAGGCGATAATAATTTTTCTATCCTAGGCGTTCTAAACTCAGCTAGGGAAAGGTAGACTCCTATTTCAAATAGAAAAGTGATTGCAATTAAAGTTATTACCTTCTTTCTTGCAATTGCTCTCTTAATTTCGTAAACTATGATCTTCTCAATCATTGGACATTGCCTCTTTAACTATGTTCAAGTATGCCTCCTCTAGTTCATTATCTAGGTAAAAAGACCTAATTCTTACTCCGGCTAAAATTAACCTTTTAATTAGTTCCTCCCTCCTATCTTCAGTAAGAGTCAAGATAACCTTATTTTTCTCTCCATCTTCTACTCCCTTGATAAAATCTATCTTGGTAGCTTCAGCCTTTAGGTTTTCTATATCGTCAGTTTCTACTATCACCCTTATACCTAAAAATCTCTTTATTAAATCCTCTACAGTACCTTCAAAATACACAGAACCTTTAAAGATAAAATAAACTTTGTCCGCAATTTTCTTTACGTCTTCCATTTCATGTGAAGTCATTAGAACTGTCCTACCGTCTTTTGCAATATTCTTTATCATATTTCTAAAGTTTGTTATTAATACTGGGTCAGTACCCATATTAGGTTCATCCATTATTAAAACCTCTGGGTCTCCAAGCATTGCTTCTGCTATAGCTATTCTTTGTATCATTCCTTTGCTATATTTTGCAATTTTCTTGTCAGCGTTTTCTGTCATCCCTACCATTTCAAGAAGTTTAGGAATTTCTGATTTATCAACTCCCTTTATTTTTGCAGAGAATTCAAGTACTTCCCTTCCAGTGAGGAAAGGGGGAAGGTTAGGCAATTCCTGGATATAACCTATCTTTTTGAATATCGACTTATCCTTAAAAGGATCTTTATCTAAAATTCTAACTTCTCCATCATCTGGGAAAATCAAGCCTAAAATAATTCTAATTAACGTAGTCTTACCGGCTCCGTTAGGACCCAGTATGGCAGTTATTTTACCTTTTTCTGCTTTTAAGCTAACACCGTTTAATGCTGATTTATTTCCGTATTTCTTTCTTATGCCTTCCGCAATTATCATGTAAAATAACATTGCATTTAGGAATTTTTATTCTTGTGTTATTCCCTCCATTTCATAGCATATCTAGGTAATGATATAAAGACTATGCTCTCTAAGATAAATACTGCTACTGCCAGCAAGTTCATCTTCTGTAGGTTTAACAACCCTTGAATTATCATAGACGCTGGTGTTGAAGGAGATAACATCAAGGCATATAGTATATCTCTTGGAAGTATTGAATACGGATAATAAAGAGGAGGAAGTATTGTAAAGATTAACGAGAGGAAAGTTGATAATCCCCAAGAATGTCTAGTATGTTTTATTAAGCTAGCCAGAGTTATTGAGAGCGACGTAGTTGATATAAGCAGTATGCCAGATATTCCTAGAATAGCAAGTAATTGAAGAGCAGAGAAGACATGAAAGATTAAACCCATGATGATGTAAACCAGTAATCCGGGTAAAGTGAATATGAAATTTCCTAAAGTCAGCCCTAGTATATAATCCATTGGGCCTATTTCAGTTGCTACTAATAGGTCTTGTAACCTCAACTGCAACCTTAGGAAGGCAAAATCTCCTATTAATGAGATTGAGTTAGATACTATTACAGAAATTAACCCACCCAGTATACCGTAAGCAAGGAGCTCGCCTTTAGATATCATGTAAATGAAGAAAAGCAAGGATAAAGGCAGAGAAAGGTAGGCTAAAATGTAAATTGGCGCTCTTCTTATGTTAGAGTAACCGTAAAACCAGGCAAACGCTAGAATAAAGTCACTCTTCCTCATAATATAACCCCTTTATTATCATAATATCTTCTAGGCTTATCGGTTTTATTATTACTCCTTTTCCCACAAGTTTCTTCGCTTCTTCTTCATCGACGTAAGAAATACTTAGATTGCCAACTCTTATGTCTCCTTTTCCTTCTACCCTTACCTTACCCCTTAATGGAGATAATAAATCCTCAACAGTTCCATATTCTACCAGCTTTCCTTTGTTTATAATTGCTATTTTCTCGCAAAGCTCTTCCGCTTCTTCCATATAGTGAGTTGTTAAAATTATCTTTGACTTCATTTGCTTAATAGCTGACCAGACTTCTAATCTAGAAATTGGATCTAAACCCGTAGTAGGCTCATCTAAAAATACGACATCCGCATTGGAGGCTATTGCCATAGCCACGAAAACTTTTCTTTTCATACCTCCCGACAACTCATCAGTAGGTTTATCCATTACATCTCCTAATCCAACTTCTTTAAGTACGTATTTAGCAGTTCTTAACGCTTCAGAGATTGAAAATCCTCTCGCTGTCAAATACATGGTTACATGCTCTAAAGGTGAAGCTATTCCCATGGGTGAAGCTTCTTGCGGAATGCTCGCTATTATTTTCCTTACTTTCTTTACATCTTTAACTACGTCAAACCCTTCTATTAATGCCTTGCCGGAAGTAGGCAAAAGCTGAGTAGAAAGAATTCTGATCAAAGTAGTTTTTCCAGCTCCATTTCTACCTAATATGCACGAAATTTTTCCATCCAGAGTAATGCTAAGTTCGTCTAAAGCTCTCGTTCCGTCCTTATAAATCTTGGTTAGTCTGTCAGTAAAAATCATAAGGAAATAATTCTATTTGAGGTAAAAAGATTGACACGGCTATGCTAAAATAAACGGCAATGTATAATAATTATTCTAACATATTCTTAAATGCCGTTAAAGGATATAGTATTTATGCAAACTCAAATACCGCCTGGACAAAGATACATCAAGAAGTTTATATATTATGCGGCATTAGGAGTTCCAGAAGTTAACATCCAGCAATATAGACTAAAAATTTCTGGTCTAGTTGAAAACCCTATAGAATATACTTACGATCAACTCTTAACAATGATAGATACTAGATATACAAGAGATTTCCATTGCGTAACTGGATGGAGCGTAAAGGACGTTTACTGGGAAGGAGTTAAAATAAAAACTTTAGTCGAGAAGGCAAAAGTAAAAGAGGAAGCAAAATGGGTAATATTTTACTCTCTAGATGGATATACTTCAGTAGTTCCTAAGGAAGATGCGCTAGCCGAGGATTCAATAATAGCTTTGAAAATTAATGGCAAACCATTAAGTATAGAACAAGGATTCCCTGCAAGGCCTTTTATGCCTCACCTTTACGGTTGGAAGAGCGCAAAATGGTTAACTGAAATAGAGTTTACTTCCAGATACGTGGATGGTTATTGGGAAGAAAGAGGCTATAATGAGAGAGGAAATGTGTGGGAAGAAGAGAGGTTTAAAGGACAAGGAGGTAAACATCATTTGCCTAGAAGACCAATTTTAACCTAAGCATTCCTTTACTTTTTGAACAACTGCCTCAATTTCTTCTAATGAAGGAGAAGGTACGAAAACTCTCCAGCTTTCGTCATTTATTGATGGAGTAGCTAAAATTGCTGAGATTAAGTCTTTACAAATTTTATCCATTTTATTAATATCTTTTCCTTCATCAATCTTTTCCTGAACGTAAGATTTTATTAAAAGCATTGCAGTTAAAGGTTTACCAATTTTTGCAAGGCCTATTGCTTCCTCCATAATATATGATATTTAAAAGAGAGTTATATTCGTTCATGTTTTGAAGAGTTTTATAATTTATGATTCTAGATCAGTATTATGAAATACAGAACTGTAAAGCTTAGAATGATAATAAGCCTTATACTAGTTGTTATAGCATTTACTTTAGCATTCATGTTACTACCTTACCTTAATATGACAAATAACACCTCTATAAATAGTGTTATAGTAGTTAATTCTCAAATAGTAGATAAATATTTTGGAGGAAAGTGGAATGAGAATAATAGTCTTTCAGGCTATGTAGAACCAGAAAAGTCATATTATATAATTCATTTTTATAACGGCACTACGGATAATGTTAGTTCTGGAAACTTCACGCTCATTAATCCCACAATAAGTAAATACCTTGGAATAATAGAGGTTGAGCTTAGAAATATTAATTTTACAACATTTTATAATGGAAATCAGACACTCTCAATTATCATATTAAATTACACGTCGACCATGGAACCTAAAAATATTTATAATACAATATATACTGCATTTAAGGACAATAGTAAGGTAATAGCACTAAGCTTTCATAATATAAGCAGCAATGCGTTTATAGCTTCTATAAACTGTTATCAATTTTCTATAGGATATTCTGGTAACGAGATCGTTATAGTATTCTACAAGGGATACGAAGACGAGTCATTAGCAATAACAGATCTAACTAATTATATACTATAATGCTGTTGAAGTAGGAATAAACCTATAAAATTTGTCATAAAGAGCTTTATGTTTCTCTTTTATCTCTTCCAGTACTGCTCTTATTCCCTTAAAAATATTTTCTGGAGCAGAAATCTCGTTTAACCCAAAGGGCGATTGCAAGTATGCTTTACCGTCCTTAATTACAATTTGGATTTTAGATAAAACTTCTCCAGTACTAACTTCATAAGTTACTTCCTCAGCTATGTGAAGTTCATTTCCTACAAGAAACATTTTTATTGTAGATCCTTCAAAGCACATCTCTAATGAGTCCTTTTCTGGATAAATCGAAACTTTCATAAAAAGAAATTTGTCGTAAATAATTTAACATTTTCTACAGTTTAAAACTTTAATCTATAGAAAAACGAATAAAAAGAAAAGAAGAAAAAATAGCTTAACTTATTGTGAATGTAGCAGTCTGTTTTGCTAAAACCTTTGATGACACTGCAGGGGTGAATAGCTTTATGTGGTATGTTCCAGGAGACAAATGGAATGGCAATTGTAACTGGAACTGTGCTTCGCTACCTAATATTACTACGAAGCCACTGTACCAATTTGTGTAATCTTTCTTATTCTCATTCCAAGGTGCTTGTATTACCTTGACCGTATCGTTAGATATATTGTAGGAGTATAAGAATACGTGCCACGTTGAGTTGCAAATTTCCATTATTGGTGCTGATGCAGGATATGCATCTGGTCCGCAGCAGTCAGTGATATTCAATATCAAATATGTTCCTTTTGAATTCTCATAAGCCGAAACATAAGTAATTTTCAATAGAGGTATCTTTGAGTGGTTAACTAAAGGTCCTACAACATTACCGTAAGCCCACTGACCCGTAGCTAATATCCAGCCAACTACTAAAATTGAGAATATTATACCAATTATTGTTACTCTCTCCATTTTAATCACCACAATTTAATCCACTTGAGTATAGGCACGTTAGCAATAGGCCTATCCCCTAGTTTCTTATATAGGAAGTAATCCAATCCCCAAACTCTTCCCGCAGCAGTTAACATTAGTGTTATTGAACCTGCAGTTAATAGTGCTCCTATCTGCCATTCGTCTTCGCAAGTTGAACCTAACCAGTAAGCTGGTGCAAAACCTACAGACATTGCTAGTGCTCCAAGTGCTGCTAACCTAGTTAAAAGACCTATGATAATAAATAATCCGGCTATTATTTCGATATAGCTAAAGACCGTTAGGAAAGTTACGTCAAGTGATCTGTTTTCTAAGGTCATTAATAAGAATCCTTTAAAAGGTCCTGCATGTGGCAAGAAGTTTACTAATTTCCCTCCTACGAAAGATGCAGAATTTGGATCCAACTTTGCAGGCTTTAATACGGCCTTTCTTAATCCTCCATCTAAGAACATCCAGCCTACTGCAAATCTTACTGGGAATAAGTACTCCATCCTTGTCATTTTCTCAGTTCTTTTGAACTCCTCTGATTGTTTTCCAGACATCTTACCACCAAAATGTATATTTGTTTACTAATATTAAAAAGGTTATCTTTTTATAACTTTAAAACGTTTAAAGTCATGGAACTTTATTTATATATTCTAAAAAAATCAAGAAAATCTAGTGCAAAAATGTATACATTTATACATTAATGTTAATACATTGTTAATTCGTTATTCTTTAACGTTTCTGGCCCTAAGGCTAATCCCAAAATTGCAATAATTGAACCAAGAGTTAAAATACTGAAAGCTGAAGCATTTAATGGAAGTCTAGCAGAAACTAAAGATATAAACAATTGACTAAAACCTGCAGCTATGAAAGCTCCATTATAGGAAAATCCTACTCCAGTAGCTCTACTAAAAGTCTTGAACCTTTCTGCTAAATACGCTGGAGTTAACGCTGAAGGGAAATTTATTAAGAATCCGAAGAGTATGACTGTAAATAGCGAGAAACCACTAAAATAGAAAATTCCTGCACCTATTGTTGCTAACAAGACATATCCGATTCCCGTAAATTTTCTCCCTAAAAAGTCGGAAATTCCTCCCGCTATTATCATTGCGGGTATTCCTGCTAAATTCATATAAAATGCATACTTGCCAATTTCTGCTTGGGTTAAGTGAATGTATTCTCCAAAGAATACTGGAGCGAATTGTGGTCCTGCATAAATCATTATCCAGAATCCTATCATAACAAGTATAGTCTGCCGTAATGGTTTCAAACCCTTAATTGGGTCATCTTTCTTGCTCTCAACGTATATTTTAGGTTCTGTCATCCTAGATCTTATGAATACTGCAAGTGCCGCAGGCAAAACACCGATAGCGAAAATATATCTCCAACTATCAGCTGCAAGGTTAGGTATACTAGCAAAATAAGCGAAAAGGAGGTCTACTACGACAAATCCAACTAAAGTTCCAGATTGCATTATTCCACCAAATAATCCCCTCATTTTCCTAACGCTTTCCATTGCAGTAGTGAAGCTTGAGGATACGTCTCCTCCTATAAATATTCCTTGTAAGATTCTAAGTAATGATAGGAGAATTGAAGCTAAAATTCCTATTTGATAATAAGTAGGTAAAATTGAAGTTATTCCTATAGACAACGAATATCCTAAAACTGTAAATATTAATGTTCTTTTCCTTCCATATTTATCAGCTATATAGCCAAAAATAAAACCGCCTAAAGGTCTAAATAATACTGTGAAAACTATTGGTAATACTGCACCTAATGTTCCCAAAGTCGGGTAGAACAACTTTTCTAGTAGAGTTGAAGTTATAACTACTGCCCCTAGGTCATAAGAATCCATAATCCACGATATATAAGAACCAACATAGTTGGAGACCGGTCTTTCACTCATATTAAAAGGCTTCGGCATATATTTAAAAAATTATCTTTCAATCTGTTGAAAATAGATTAACAGTTTTTAATCTAATTGTAGAAAAATAACTTAAAATACGACATAGTGGGATAAGATGATAATAATGATAATTATTAATCTAAGTTATCTATTTTTGTTTATACATTACGTAGGTAATGCTTATATTTAATTACTAGAATACTATATATCGACCCGTATGAGTATAAGCAAGACGTTTAACGGTGTTACTTCATTTATAGCTTATACTTTAGCCACTTACGTAATGATAGCTCCAGCATTTACTGTGAAACAATTTGAATTACCAGCATGGTTAGGATTTTTAATAGTGTCTATACCTTTTGGAGGAAGAGTTATCGGATCTTTGCTTTACCAAAGAATTGTTGCAATCCTAGGATCTAGGTTAACTTTCCTATCTTCAATGATAGCTTTAGGAATATTATCAATAGGAAGTAGTACTTTAAGCGTTCCCGTATTGATACTTTTAAGGTTATTAGTTGGCGTTGCGTTTGGGATTGCTACTTCTTTAGCAGTTGAACAAGCAGTAAGATCTGGAAATAGGTTAATAATTGCTTTGACAATGAGTGGTTGGGCTTTCGGATGGATAGGCGGGGCTTTCTCTTACTTAGCTTTAGGAGAATGGCAATTGATTGCATTAAGCGGAGCAATAACTTTACCTTTCTCTATGTTATACAAGAGGGTAAGTATATTCTCAGTTGAAGTAGGAAGGCTCGGAATACCTTCAATATCTTCAATTTTAATATTCTTCTTCTCCTTTGAGCCAGCGTTTGCATTGCAGTTAGCCCCTGCGATTGTTGAAAATCAAGGAGGAATAATTTGGCTAATAATAGGTTATATAGCAGCAATACCAATGTACATTTTCGTCCCAGTAATATCTTCACTATTAGGTGAAACTAGAACCGCGTTACTTTATACAATGACTTCAGCAATAAGCGGAGTCACATTTTTCCTCACCGGTTCCCCTTACGTTCTAGTAGTTTTCACTGCCTTTGGTTTAGGAATTAATTCCATAGCGCCAAGATTAGCAGCCTCTTATGGAGCATCTGCAAGAAATATGGGAATAGCTTTGAATACTGCAGCATTAGGAGGAGTTGCAGTTCCTGTAATAAGTTCCTTCGATATTAAGTTCTTGGCGTCACTATTTACTGCCTTATCAATGGTTATCCTTTTAGTAATGAGCGTTAAGAGACCAAATGCACTACTGGTTAGGCGTTTATCCGTGGCGTAACAGGCTTAAGGAATCATATACCCTTCAAGGGAAACACTACTACCCTCTCTAGTCTGCATAAAGTTATTTTCTTCTATTCTTCTTCATTTCTAATGATATTTGAAGTAAAACCTAGGAATCGTTATTTTGAAATTTTAGCCAAAGGAAGAGAAGGAGTCGTAGTTTTTCCTACTTATGTTCCTGGGTCTTATGTAATAAGAGAGCTAGAAAGAAATATTGTAGAAATTGAAGGAATTAGAATATCAAAGAATAGATTTTATGTAAAGGACAATTTTAGGTATTTGATTTATGCAGTAAGCAAAGATCAAAGGGAAGCTATTTCTACACTCGACTATATTTTTATTAATCCGCCAGCAGTTTTCCCTTTTCAGGAAATTAATGAAGAGTATTGTGTAAAGCTAGATTTGCCTCCTAACTGGAAAATATCCACTTCTCTCGAGAAGAAAGATGGAATGTACTGTGCTGATAATTATGATGAGTTTGCTGATTCTCCAATAGAGGCTTCCCCTTATTTAAAGGTACTAAAAATAGACGATAAGCACGTTGTTTCTACAATAGACGACTTAGACGTTGAGATGATAAGGAGGATCGTTAGTGAGGCGGATAAAATTCTAGGAGATGAAGATAATTATATTTTTCACTTTAGGAGGTCCGATAAGGAATTGGGAGGGATAGAGCACTCAAACTCCTCAGCAATAGTAGTTAGCTGGGATAGAGAAAAGCTCGCAACTTTATTTGCTCACGAATATTTCCATCGTTGGAATGTTAAGAGACTCATTCCAGCAGATCTTAAGCATAATTACGAGAAAGAGGTTTATACATCGCTTTTGTGGTTTGCTGAAGGTTTTACTGACTACATGGCGGTAATAATTTCATTAAGGGCAGGAGTTATCGATAGGAAAGATGCATTAAAGTATGTGGCAAACTCTTTATCTAAGTTAACTTTCCCTGGAGCTAAAAGGACAAGCTTAGCAGAATCTTCATTTACTACATGGATAAAATATTATAGGCAAGACGAGAATTTCTTAAACTCCTCAATTTCATATTATGATGGAGGTTTAGCCTTAGCCTTATACGTTGATTTAGAAATGTCAAAGAAGGGGAAAAGAATAGATGACTTGTTTAAGGAAATTTATCAGGAAAAAAGAATTTATTCCTTCGACGATTTAAACAGAGTTTTAAAGGGAAAATATGAGATCGATATAGAAGACCTTGTATACGGCCCTGCAGTGAAAATTCTTGAGCAATTAAAAGACGATGCGTACATAGAATTTATAGATAGAGGGAAGCCTTATTATGGCATAATGCTAAAGGACAAGACTATAACATATGTGGAGGATAATTCTCCTGCGGATTTAGCTGGATTGATTCCTGGAGATCAGATAATAGGATTTAACGGCAAGTCCAAATTAGAAGTTAAAGATTCTACTAAGCTTACTATAGTGAGAGAAGGTAGGATAAAAGAGGTTATTGTAGGTACTTCTCCAAACCCTGGACATAAAATAAAGGTAAAAATAGGAAGACTAGAATTCGAAAAAGAAGAAGGAATTTCGGATATAGAGATCATTTAATATTGAACCTTGGGTTTTTCAGTTATATCCATTATATATTCATAGACCTCGTAAAGGACATATAATAACAAGGCTGCAGGAATCCAAAATAGATAAGAGTATATAGCATTCACGTTCTCTAATACTATTTCTCCAGCTTCTACTGATGCTGCAAAGAATAATTCTAGTCCAACAAAACCTATCATGTATAAGAATCTCTTCCAATTTCTATCAATTAAAAGGAATAATCCAGCAGTAGCTGCAAAGGCATATGAAGGCAACTCTAACCAAGAGTGAGGTAAAGTAAGTAGGAAAATTGCTGGAATCCAGCCAGGTACTCCTTGCGCATTTGAAACTGCAGATAGAACGTAACCTGTAGAGCCTATTGAAAATCCCATAATTCCTACTCCTAAAGCTGGAATAAATTCTGCCAATGCTATCTCATAATTATGAGTAAATATTGATAAGGCCTCTAATGGATAAGGCAAAGATACGATAGATGATCTCTCAGACTGGAATTGACTAGCTAGTTGTGGTTGATTAACTGGTAGCGCTGATGTTCCTATAAATATTATTAGTTCTATTATAAAAAGTATAAAGAATACTAAGGTCTGTCTCCTCATTAATAAGAACTTTGGCTTTATGAGTTAAAAATCTTCTCCAATTATGTTGGAATAAGCGATTTTTCCTTTTCTAATCTTCTTAAGAATATTGCATTTTTTATAACTTCATTTTCATCAAAAGTTAAGTTATTAACAAGATTTTTAGACTCTGTGCAATCATACGTTGATTTAGTGTACTTTAGCAGACTTTTAATGTAACTTGGCAACACGAGTTTAGCAAGGAATTCTGGAACATAAAGATGAATTTGTCTATTTATTCCTAGCCCTTTTGCCATTAATTCAAAGAATCTAGTTACGTTTACTGGACTACACTCGGTGGCGTAAAAATATTTTCTTCCCTTAAAATCAGATAAATTCTTTATCATTTCTGCAATGTAATATGCGCTTATCGTATTAAATTGGAAACTTAATCTAGGTATTATTCCTTTTTTTGCAAAATTATACATTGTTATAAATTGAATGTGAGCGGAATATCTACCATAAACTAGTGTAGGCCTAAGAATTACTAGGGGAAAGTCGTATTTTTGAGAAATTTGATAAACTTCCTTTTCTCCCTCATATTTAGTTTTTTCGAAAGGAGTTGAAGGATTTATTCCTTGTAAATGAGGCTCCTCAGGTTTTACGTTATTTCCAGTTTTACCTAGAAGTCCGCTAAAATGAATTAGAATTTTCTTTTTTCCTTCATTGCTTTGTGTTTCACCTACTGTCTGCGCTATTAACTTTGGTATCTCCATGTTAGCTACTCTTAGGCTTTCTTCACTACCTTGAATTTCTCCAATAAAATTTACTATAACGTCAGAGGAGGAGATTTCTTCCTTTAATTTTTCCTTATCTTGTAAAGGATCTAACTTTACTACTTCTGCTTTACCTTTTAGTACATCCTCAGCGTATATTCTCTTTACAGGATTTAAGCTCTTGTAAGTTACCTTAACTTCTCCAAATTTAGATAAATATTCGGCAACATGTGTAGAAACAAATCCTAAGCCTAAAAGTAAATATTTCATAAATATTACTCTCCTAAGACTTCTTTAACTTTCTTAAATAAGTTTGGATCGCCAAGGACAACTAATTTTTCTCCTTTCTTTAGCAATGTATCCTTTTCAAAATAAGGATTAAGCTTTCCATCTTCTTCTATTATTGCCAAAGGAAGAATACCAGAAGGTAGGTCTTTTATTTTAATCTCTTTTTTAATTTCAAATAATCCTATTATTAAATTTTCACTTCTGTCATGGAATATAACTCCAGCAACATTATTAGATATTGCTGCAGCAGCGGTTATCCTACCTACTATATCATCGTTAGGAATTACTATATCTGCACCTGCAGTTTTAAAAACGTCGACCATATTAGAGTCTTTTACTACACTAATAACTTGTAACGGAGGATTTATCTTCTGTATCTTTAATGTTATAAGCAAAGTATCCATATCATTTTGCATTGAGACTATTGCGTTTTTTGCCTCTAGGATTCCTGCAGTCAATAAGTTCTTATCATCCTTTGGATCTCCTATTATTACTCTATCATTTCTTATTTTACTTGCTATATCCTTAGAAGGAGTTAAAACTATGTAATCGACGCCAAGCCTTTCAAGCCTTCTAACAGCACTGGCTACTATTTCACCTTCTCCTACAATTACAGTATGTCCTTTCATATGACTTCCCCTCCATCTAGCTTTAGCGTCCTGCCATGTACTCCTATTTATTACAGTACTAACTATTGATTGAATTATGCTAGTATAAAGTCCTACTGCAAAAATTATTGTAATTATAAGAACTATTTTTTCAGTGTCAGTCATTTGCGAAATGTTTGGAGCGTATAAACCTACAGTAGTAACTACATTAACACCAGCATAAATTGCGGATATAAAATCCAGATGCTGGTAAACCATAAAAACCCAAGCATTTATATAAACTGCTAAACCTAACAGTAATATTTGAGGTAGAATTTTCCTTAAGACGGAGTATGGAGCAACGAAGTTCTCAATTAAAGGTATTAAATATCTATTCCAAATCCTTATCCTATCCACGTTAAGCCCTTAATCTTACTATTAATAAGCTTTACCATATCCTCCACCACCTGGAGTTTCCACTATTATTACGTCTCCTTCATTAACTTCTTCAGTGAATTTACTAGGATATTCCTTACCGTTTATTGTAACTCTACCAGGTTTTCCTCTTTCTCCTCCTTCTAACCCCCAAGGTCCTATCTTAAACCTATCAGCCAGTATCGATATCTTGGCTTTAGAGAGTAGTTTAAATCCTCTAATTATTCCATCTCCTCCTTTGTGAAGCCCATTACCTCCACTACCTTCCCTTATTCTATATTCTATAAAGAGAATAGGATATTGCCTTTCGGCTATTTCTATTGGCGTATTTAAAGTGTTTGTCATATTATTTTGCACCGCAGATACACCTTCCTTACACGGTCTTCCACCGCTACCACCGCCTACAGTTTCATAATAAGACCAATATTTTCCTTTGTAGATACCGCCCATCATTATATTCATCATGGTTCCAGAGGCTGCTGCAGGAACTTTAAGGAACTTACTCATAGCCAGGAAAGTTACGTCTGCTATTCTTTGTGAAGTCTCTACGTTACCTCCACCAACAGCGGCGGGTTTTAAAGGATTAACGAGACTGCCTTCCTCAGCTTTAACTGTAATTAAAGAATAGAATCCATCGTTTGTAGGAACTTCTCCTACCATAGACCTAATCGCAAAGGATACTGCAGAATAAGTTACTCCAAGAACCGCATTAAGTGGTCCTTCAATTTGCTTGTGAGTTCCTTCAAAGTCTGCGGTTATTCCTTTTTCTTCTACCCTAAGTTTAATTTTTATAGGTAGTAGTGAAGATCCCCATTCTAAATAGTCTTCCGCTTCATATTCTCCTTTTTTCCATGTATTTATTACATTTAGTGCAAGTCTTCTAGAGTAATCAATAGATTCCTCCCATGATTGTCTTATGTCTCCATATTTTACGAACAATTGTCTCACTCTTTCTTCTCCTAGCTTATTTGCAGATATCTGAGCCTTTATATCTCCTAGTGAGAAATCTGGAACTTTGAAATTTTCCTTTATTATTTTAATTATTTCGTCATTTAAGCTACCTTTTCTAGTTAACTTTACTGGTGGAATTACTACGCCTTCTTCATAAATAGTTTTGGCCATAGGATTTATTGAACCCGGTAATGGACCTCCAACGTCTACGTGATGAGCCTTATTTACTGCATAGCCTACCAATTTTCCATTATAAAATATAGGAGATAATACTCCAACGTCGTTTAAGTGCGTTCCAGAAATATATGGATCATTAAATATAATGGAATCTCCTTCCTCAAGATCTATTCCTTCTTTCTCCAAGTAATTTAATACGTTAAGAACGCCTATCTTAAATGACCCTAGGTGTACTGGTATATGTTCAGCTTGTGCAACTATTTTTCCTTCTTCGTTAACTATTGCACAACTGTGATCCATTCTCTCCCTAATGTTTGGCGAAAGCGCAGATTTCTTTAATGAAACTCCCATTTCTTCAGCTATGAAGGACGTAGCCTTGTGAACGATCTCCCACTTCATGGCTTACACCTTTGAAATCTTTATAAATCCGTTATCATCTACTATCGCTTTCCAATTCGGCTTTATTACGATTGTTGAGCTATATTCTTCAATAATTGCTGGACCTTCTATTTCGTAATTGCTAGGAAGCTCTTCTCTATTATATATAGGAGTTTCAATCCATTCTTCAAAGTAAACCTTCCTAAATTTTACGCTAGGTTTGCCTTCTGTTTTAGGTTTAGGTAATGTTACCTTATAAGAAGGA
The DNA here is from genome assembly GCF_009729545.1 of Acidianus infernus. Classification (NCBI taxonomy): domain Archaea; kingdom Thermoproteati; phylum Thermoproteota; class Thermoprotei; order Sulfolobales; family Sulfolobaceae; genus Acidianus; species Acidianus infernus. The sequence goes on along the minus strand of NZ_WFIY01000004.1, from coordinate 1,370,288 downwards.
ATTATTCCAAATACTCTAATCGTCGTAATTTCTATATCTCTATCTAAAGTGAAGCCATAAATTTTCTTATGTATACTTTCAAAATCTTCCTTAATCTTTTTTACATCACTTACTGGGATCGTAATTTCCCATCCTTGTCCTTCATACCTTACGTCAGCATATCTTAAGTAATATTTTCCTTTCACCTTAGCTTCCAACTCTTCGAAATCTTTCTCGAGATCCTTAGGATACGACTTTCTCGCTTCATATTTTTTATCAGCAAATAACATTCCTAAAGCAGAAAAAAGTCCAGGATATGGAGGAATCACTACTGTAGAAATTCCCATCTCTTCTGCGAGGTCAATAGCGTATTGAGGTCCTGCTCCCCCATATGCAAATAGAGTAAAATCTTCGGGATCAAGACCTCTCTCAACTGTAACAAGTCTTATAGCCCTTCCCATTTCCATATTTGCTAGCTTTATTGCTTCGTTAGCTATTTCAACATAATCTCCTAATCTATTTAATCCCTTTATCGCTCCCTCTTTATCTAGTTTCATTTCACCTGAGAGTAAAGATTCTACTCTTCCTAGGGCTACATTAGCGTCAGTCAATGTAGGATCTTTTCCACCCCTTGCATAACTTATTGGTCCAGGATCTGCGCCAGCACTTAAAGGCCCAACTCTTAAACCTCCTGCACTATCTTTCCAGATTATAGTTCCTCCACCTGCGGAAACTTCACTTAAGTCTACAAATGGAAATCTAACAGGATATCCAGAACCCTTAATCACTCTACCATGATGAGCTTTTCCTCCTACCTCGTATTCTGTAGTTATCTCTATTTTATGGTCAACAACTGTTCCTGCCTTTGCAGTAGTTCCGCCCATGTCAAAGCTTATTGCATTTTTAATGTTAAGTAATTCAGAAAAGTAAGCAACACCTACTACTCCTGCTGCAGGTCCAGATTCTATTATTTGCACTGGTCTTCTTGATGCCTCTTCTTTATCTATTAAGCCTCCAGAACTTGCCATAATAAAAATAGGTGGCGAACTAAAATCCATAAGTAAAGATTCTAAAGCCTCCAAGTATCTGCTTACTATTGGCATTAATTTTGCGTTTAATACAGTTGTCGATGTTCTTTCGTATTCCCTAGGTTCAGGAGCTATCTCATGAGATACTGAAACGTATTTGAAGTATTTCCTAGCTATCTGTGCAACTATCTTTTCGTTATCTGGATTTATATAAGAATGTAAAAAAGAGATAGCGATTGCGTCTGCCTTGATAGATTTTATTAGGTTATCTACTTCTTCTTCATTAACTCTTTGAATTATTTTTCCTTCAGCGTTAACTCTCTCATTTATTTCGTATCTTTTATCCCTTGGCACTAAGGGAGCAGGTTTATCAAAAAATGGATTATAGAGCTCTGGCCTATTTTGCCTTCCAATCTCTATAACGTCCTTAAATCCCTTAGTAGTAAGTAAAGCAACTTCTGGAAGCTCCAAGTTAATTTGTCCTAAAATTGCATTTGTTGCTATAGTTGTTGCATGTATTATCTCTTTCACGTCGTGAAAATTTCCCTTTTTTAATCCTTCGTATACGCCTATCTCTGGGGATTTAGGAGTAGTTAATCCTTTATAAATAGTAATTTTACCATTTTCATCTATTCCAACTATATCAGTAAATGTACCTCCCACATCTACAGCTACTATCATAAAATGGGGAAAACTTACAAGAATAAAAGGATTTTATTCCTAAGATTAATCAGTTTTTATGGATAAGGAAGAAATTAGACAAAAGATTTGGAAACTAATGGAAGAAACTAACATAGCATCTTTTCCTAGGCCAGTTTTCGGTAGGATTCCTAACTTTAAAGGTTCAGAAAAAGCGGCTGAGCTTCTTTCTACGCTTCCAGAATTTAAAAAAGCTGAAGTAATTAAAGTGAATCCAGACTCTCCGCAAAGAAAAGTAAGGGAGTTAGTTCTATCAGCCGGTAAAAAGTTATTAGTTCCGACGCCTAGGCTTAAAGGAGAATTTTTCTTACTTTATAATGTTAATCCTAAGCTAGCGTCCACTATTTCAGGATTTACCAAATTGGGCAAAAGAATTAGTTATAAGGAAATTCCTACAGTAGATTTTATAGTAGTAGGTTCGGTTGCCGTAACTAGATCAGGAGATAGGGTAGGAAAAGGAGAAGGTTATAGCGAATTGGAATACGCGATATTAAGGGAACTTGGTAAGGTTAATGAAAAAACACCAGTAGCTACAACAGTTCACTCTATACAAATAGTTGATGAAATACCTTCACAACCTTTTGATGTTCCCGTTGATATAATTGTGACTGAAAAGGAAATTATAAGGACTAAGCCTAATAGAGAGAAACCAAAGGGAATTTACATGGAGTATTTAACCAAGGAGAAAATAGAAGAAACTCCATACTTAAAATATTATTTAATGGAGACAGGTAGATTAAAATGACTCAATTCCTGTTAAGAGCTACCACATAATTTTCTCTCCTTGACATTATTTTAGTCAATATAGTTCCACCAATTAAAAACGGTATTTGGTAAGCTGCCCAAAATGTATTTATTATAGCTGAATAATATAAGGGTAAACTAGAGCTCGCTTTAGTTAACCAAAGAAATCCTTTTATAATTAATAAAATAAGTAAAATGATAATTATTATATGAGGAATTCGTTTTTTGCATCAAACTTTAGGAGTAACATCGAAAGGTCTCTTTTTGCCTATTATTCAAGAAAAGAAAGCTAAAGTTATTGATAAAAACTCAAGATATTCTACCGATTGATGGTAATAAAACCCTTTTTATCCCATATTCTCCCTTTCCTTTTATCGCGTAAATAAACAGTGCTATTGAAAAAAGAAGATAAGGGGTGTAAGCAAGGATATAGGTTAAAGGATTTAAAATTATTATTGGCAACTTGAACAAGAGGAAAAATACTGGAGCTAAAAATTCGGCTATTGCGAGCGGACCTTCCTTAACCCAATATAAACCCCCTGAAAAATAGCCAACAAATTGAGAGAAATTTAAGTTACTCTTAGTATCTTTCAAGTTGAAAATATCCAAAAGCCCACTTTGATTGTCGTGTTAAATAAGCGTTTATATCCTCAGGAGGTTCTCCGTACCAAATTAGCTGTGAAACAACGTAAACTGAAGTGTAACCTTCTTCGTGTAGTCTTATTGAAGTCGCAACGTCCTCTGTTATGGTTAATTCATCCAACCTCTTTCAGTGCACTTATTCTAAATACAGAACCTAAAGAAAAGGCGGAAGATAAAGCAGGTCCAGAATGAAGAGGAAATAAGAAAAGGAGGATATTATGGCGTACCAGTCTCTACAAATATTGTGAGGGAAAAGGTCTTGTCCAATAGAGTTAACTATTCACTTTATAATACAATAACCTATTTTCAAGGACATTGTTGATGATATTCAACGATTCGCCGGGTGGAAGGTCAAATATTTTATCATATTGGTAAGCAATATACTCTCTTTTTTCCTGAGGCAAATTTCTCCATGTAGAGTACCATTTAATAATCTCCCCTATGAAGCTTTTCTTACCCGGATTATTAGAGAGAAGCGTTAGGACTACCCCTATAATTACTGCTCCTACAATTAAAAGAAGTAGAAACATGAAACCGTTCAGGTAGTTAAGAATTACACTCCCTAGACCTATACCTATTAAGAGTAAAAATCTGGGGATAAATTTACCTAAGAACTTAATTATGCTCTTAATTACGTTTTTAGTCATTTGTTCAAAAATTATTTTACGTGATGAAGTTACAATTGATGCAGAAAAACCTAATTCCGCTAATTCCTTTTCAAATTTCTCTATTCTGTTGGTCGTACTATCTCCTATTTCGTCCATCTTCCTAACCCCTTCTATAATGAGGCTTGGGAAATAGTAACCTCGATATGGACCATGGTTAATCCTAGCATATCTTAATATCCTGTTCTTGAGGTCATCCGATAAGGAAGCCCCACCTAGGGTATTGAGTATGATATTTGCTTCTTCCTTATCACATACGACCTTTATTTCTTTAGGAGCTTTTAATTTCTGTTTTTTCCTAGACCCAAAGACATAATCATAAACATAGTCCCTAGCTACGATTATGACTTTACTATCCTTTTTTATTTCCTCGATTACTTCGCGTAGTTCCTTAGACTGTTCTTGTCCTAAGATTTTTGGGAAAAGGATAATGACTGTTTTTCCTTTAATCTTATCCTTAATTTTATCAAAGTTTTGTTTGTCAAAAGCCTCAAGCTCATAAGAGTCTACACCTTTTTGTATATTTTTTAAATCCTTCCACTGGTTTTCATTTGAAATAGAAAGTCTATGATACACTATGCAAAAAGACATGTTACGTAATTTTTCAATTGACCTATACAGTTTGTATTTCTTCCCAGAAAAGGGATATCCTGTTATAGCAACGTAACCATTTTTACTGATAATTTCCTCTAGATTTGGCATATCTTGAAAAAATTAGCTCAATCCGTTATTTATTTTTTTATATTGCTTTCAGTGATCTTTTAGGAAATCATGAAGTTTAATGTCAAACATACGACAAAAAAGTGTTTACTTTAATAAGAATATATCATTTTTTTTAAAAAATCTCTTTTTAGTTAAAAGAATGGACGAAGAATTTCACCTTTTACACCTTCCAAAATCCTGCCGTCAGTCGTCATTAACACATCACAATCAGTAGACTTAATGCCCTTCTCAATTACAAAAGGTGAAACGCTTGCCATTCACGGTATACCAAAAATCACCTTCCTGAAAATAAATCTATAGAGTAAATATAAGAGTTTCTATTAACTTAAATGGGAAATTCTCTGTGAACAAATCAACTAAGAACTATTATTCTATCAGGCTATTATTTCTGACTTCCTTCCTGCTTTGGAAGGGCGGTTCATCGTTCCCACTATCGATTCGGGTAGCTCAGAGAATAGAAGTTGTACGGAACTTTCATCTATAAATGCTGGTTGCTCCTTCCTCGATTCGGGAGGAGCGTCATTAACGCCTTGGGCTATCCATCCTCTTTCTGCTCCTTAACCCACATTTTTGTATTTTTTGTTTTATATTTTGCTAAAAAATGAGGTTTTGTTATAAATATTTTATAAAAAGGAAGAAACCAACAGTTTGTTTATAATTTTTGGTTATGCTCCAAAAATGAGGAAATAGTAATTAAAGTTTGAATATCTAGTAATAAGGGTAATGAGCAATTTTGTTAAGCTTGATATTAAGGCTTTAGACTCTTACCAGCCATTAATGGTTATATCCCCTACTGGTTCAGGTAAAACTTTCTCTGTAATAAAGTACGCGTTAAAACAAAATGTTTATAATAAGGTAGTATTTGCAATGCCTACAAAGGCGGCTATTAGAGAAGTTTACACTAAACTTTCACTTTTTACTAATTACGTAGGAAGAGACGATAGTGATGCCAGACTCGAAGATAGTTTTAATGCGGAAGAAGTCTGGAGAAAGAAAATTATTGTAACTAGTTATGAAAGGCTTTTACAACAAATGATCTCTTATCCTTCTCTCTTTTCTAATTCGCTTTTAGTTATTGATGAAGCGCATTTGCTCCTCTCAGAAGGAAGAAATTGCACCCTTCAAGAGCTTTTAGCATATTATAAGTTCTTTAGGGAGAAATTTGGTGGTAAAATTAATATTATATTACTTAGCGCAACAATGCCAGATGTAGATTCGCTTTCCGAATATCTAGAGGCAAAGGTTATTTGTAACGATAAAAGGCCCGTAAATATAGACGTAAAAATAGTAAGAGTTTCTCAGAAGAGGAGTGAAAATTACTATTTAAATAAGGCAATAGAATTCATAAATTACGTTAAGAAAGGGGAACTTAAATTAGAAAATTATAAGCAAATACTAGTTTACACTAATACTAGGAGATCCGCAGAGGAAATATCTAAATTAATAGAGAAGGAACTTCATGTATCTGCAGTTTTTCATCATGCAGGTTTGCCGATAGAAGTTAGAAAAAAGATAGAGGACGACATGAGGAGTGAAAATAACCAGTACAAGGTAATAGTTTCAACCGACACTTTAGCTCTTAGTATAAATACTAACGTAGATGTAGTAGTAGTTTTAGCGTTAAAGAGATTCGCGGCTTTGAGAACTTACGTAGAACCGTCAACAGTTGCCCAAGTTATTGGAAGAGCCGGAAGGCCAGGTTATTCAGAAAAAGGTTTGGCTTTAATCTTTGCAGAACCTGATGAAGTAAAAATAGTTAATAAAGCGTTAAAAAAGGACTTTGGAAGGGTTCCAGAGCCCTTAGATTATCCACAAACAGTATTAAGGTGGATTTACAGCGGTTTAGATCCTTTGCTCTTGGCAAGATATGGATATAGGTATTCTCCTTCAAAGATAAAAGATTCCTTATCATTCCTTGAAAATATAGGTGCTATCCAGAAAGGTAAAGTAACTCCCCTAGGTAAAGTATTTGCTTATGAAATGGTTCCGAAGAAAGGTATGAATTTGCTTAAGCTAATAATAAAATTTGATAAAAAAGGAAATCCTCTAGCAAGGGCATTATACTACTCTTTTATATATTCCTTCTTCGTAGACGAATACTTTAGCAGAAAAGTTAATGAAGGAGAAATATTAAGAAAAGGTAATTCCATTTTCCTAGATTTAGTAAAATCCTTGAGGGGAAGTTTCGGTAAATATACATATTTTACTGTTGGAGAAAGCCTAGAGCCTTCAACTTGGTTTTATTATTCTTTAACTGTGCCACAAGTTATTTCAACCGACGATATTGCAGAAAGTATTAGGAAATCGTCTGAAATAATTTATAATCTTTCTACTTATTCTCTAATTAGCGAAGATTTGAGTAAGCCTTCATATTTTATTATGAGGCTTATGAGGTCTTATAGGAGAGTTATAAGAGGAGGAAAAAAGGGAGAAGAAATTGTCGATTTTATAAGATTCTGTTTTTCAAATTACCAAGAGCTCTCGAAATCTAAAGATGAATTCTTTGATACGCAATGGATTAGAAATGCTTAATGCCTTCCTTTTATCTATTTTTATAATGACACCAGAGGAAGCCTATTCAATAAAACTCATATCTGATGTAAAATTAAATAATGAAGGAGATTTACTTCATGTAGAAACTTGGATAGAAAAGTATGAGTATAGATCGGCAATTTTACTAAATAAAAGAAAAATAATTGAAGGAAAAGTAAGCTTACCTAGATTTAATGGCGAATATTTATATTATGTTAAAGAAATTAAAGGACATAAGAACAAAAAAGAAGTTTGTTTATTCAGGAAATCTCCTTATGGAGAAGAAGAAAAACTTCTTTGCTTAGGTAAAATCTCAGATTATGCATTCCATAATAAAGGAATACTTATCCTAGGAGAGGATAAAGTAGACAAGAGCGCACCATTTGAGGCCACGAAACTTAAGTACAGATTTGACAGTAGAGGGCTTTTAAGGACTAGGCAAGCTCTTTACTTGTTTTCGACAAAATTAGAGAAAATAATTAGTGGGGACTTTGACGTTACTGGAGTAGCTACGAACGGTAAAAGAGTTGTAATTTCTGCAACAAAGGAGAATGATGATATAGGTCTTTCAGACGTTTACGAAATCGATTTATCTAATGGGGAAATGAGGAGAATAACTCAAGGAGAAGGAATAGTAAACGCCGTGGCTATGAACGAAAAAGGTCAAATAGCTTACTTAGGCCATAGAAAAGGTAGGGCGCCTTGGGCAGTAGAGGAAATAATACTTCCAGAGGAGGACAAGAGTTTTCTCTGCGGCAATACTTGCGGAGGTGACGTATTAACAGACTTGTTTGACGGAGCAAAAACTAGAATTTACTTTGTGAACGATGTTATTTATTCTCTTGGTCAAGTTAAAGGAGAAGTTCAGATTTATAAAATAAGTGATAAGGCAGAGCAAATAACTGAAGGTAAAATAGTAGTTAGAGGTTTTGATGTTAATACCAAGGAAGATATAGCGTATTTTTACACGACTCCCACTAAACCTTCGATTCTTCATTATAAGGAGGATTATGACCCTAATCCTGGAGTAGAAGGAATAGAACCGCAGGAGATTAATGACGAAATACAAGGTTGGGCTATAATTACTAATCCAGATAATCCAACGATTTTGTTTATCCATGGTGGGCCTCACGCTGCTTACGGCTATGGATATTTTATAGAGTTTCAATTCTTTGCATCTAATGGATTTAACATAGTATATTGCAATCCTAGGGGAAGTCAAGGCTATGGAGAAGATTTTGCGAAGGCGTGTGTAGGAGACTGGGGTGGGAAAGATATGCAGGATATAATCAATTTTACTAAAAAAGTAATTGAAAAATATAACCTTAAAGGAAAATTGGGCGTTACTGGAGGTTCTTATGGCGGATATATGACAAACTGGATAGTTACTCAGACAGATATGTTTTCTGCAGCAATTGCTGAAAGGAGTATATCCAACTTAGTTAGCATGTGTGGGACTAGTGATATAGGCTTTTGGTTTAATGCAATAGAGGCAGGAATTGATGATCCTTGGAAGCAGGAAAATATTGAGAAATTAATGAGAATGTCTCCAATTTATTATGTTAAGAACGTAAAGACGCCAACCATGTTAATCCACGGTGAAGAAGACTATAGATGTCCAATAGAGCAAGCAGAACAGTTCTTTATGGCATTGAAAATGAACGGAGTCCCTACAGTATTAGAAAGGTATCCTGGTGATTCTCATGAGCACGCTAGGAGAGGAAAACCTAAAAATATGATTGATAGGCTTTATAAGAAAATATGGTGGTTTACTAAATATTTAAAATGAAAATTTAGGTTCTCTTTCTTCTCCCTAATATTAACCCTATTATAGCAATAATAATTCCTACAATAAATAATAATGCTCCTAAGAGGACAAATACTAAAGAATAGACGTCTATACTAGAAACTTCAATATACTTTAGAACGTAATATACTATTATTGATGAATTTGAAGGGTTTTGAAATTCAATAACCCCTGATACATCACCAGTAGGAGACAAATATACTCTCTCTGCTGTAGAAATTGGAGTAGAGTTAGTAAAGCTGGAAGGTAGAGTTACATATATGGGTGAGGTAGAATTATAAGCAAACGCGATAATTTTCCCTGGAGAAGGTGAAACAGGAATTGTATAGTTTTGGTACGGTCCAAGGATAATTCTTTGTGCTCCGTGAAGTTCTATTACCGGCTCCATTTCATTAATCAGCGAAGAAAACTCATAAAAGCCTACTCCCGCCAATATTATCCCTATAACGAGCACTATCAATCCTATCTTACTCAAAATATGCATGATAAAATATTCTTAATAATAACTAATAAGTATATTCGTATGAGCAATGTTTGACGAGGAGATCATATCTTGCTATAAATGTCCTAGACTTAGGCAATATTCTGAAATGATAGGTAAAATAAAGGTGAAAAGATTTAGAGACTGGGAATATTGGGGAAAACCTCTACCAGGATACGGCGATGAAAATGCAAGCTTACTTATTGTAGGATTAGCCCCTGCAGCACATGGCGGAAATAGAACTGGCAGAGTATTTACTGGCGATGAATCCGGTAAATGGGTAATTAAGGCCCTTTATGAACTAGGATTATCAAATCTAGAGTTCTCCTTAAGGAGAGAAGATAACTTGATCCTTAGAGGAGTTTATTTAACTAATGCAGTAAAATGTGCTCCTCCTAAGAATAAGCCTTTAAGGGAAGAGATTCTAAACTGTAATTATTTCCTAAGAAAGGAGATAATGTCCTTAAGAAATCTTAAAGTGATATTAGCTCTAGGTAAAATAGCTTTTGATTCAGTTTGCATGGTTTTTAATGAAAAATGTAAATTTTCTCACGGCGTAATTTATGACATTGAAGGAAAGAAAATCGTTGGAAGTTACCATCCTAGCGCGCAGAATACCAAGACTGGAAGACTTACCTGGGAGTCTTTCATGCAAGTTGTGAGGAAAGCTTACGAATTATCTAAGGCATCATAGCTATCTGATGACCCTAATTAAATTCCATCTATTTTTAAGCCGAAACTTCTCAATAGCCAATTATCTAAGGAAAAATCGAAATATTTTCCTTCTACTGGTATAATTAATCCGCCGTAATCGTCTGAAAACTTTCTGCAAATATCGTACTCAGAAAACCTTTTTCCTGCTAAGTTTATGACTCCCCTTGCGTCCTTCTTTAAAAGGTATTTTACAGCGTAAGCTACGTCCTTTACTGAAATTGGTGATAAATAAAGGTTAGTATTGCATTTGGCTATTCCCTTCTTTATTAATGCTTTAATGATATGAAATAAAATGCCCCTATAAGATGGAGAATAAACTGCACCAAGTCTTAAAATGAGATAGTTGCCGAGTGAAGCTATGGCAGTTTCTCCTACTAACTTAGTCATTCCATAATAATTTAAAGGACTTGGCGTTGAAGTTTCTGAATAATATCCCCTTTTTCCATCATATATCATGAACGTTGAGAAGTAAACGTTTAAAGAGCCTATTTTATTCGCAGCTTTGGCTATATTTATTGCGAACCACGTATTTAAATTCCACATTGAAGCATTATTTGAATTATCCTCCAGAGTATGTATAACTATTTCAGGCTTAGTTTCATAAACTTTCTTTGGAGAGTCTATAAATATGAATTCATCGTCAATTGTATTAGTTAACGCTCTAGCTAATTCTCCTTCATCTGTTATTCCAATCATAAAATAAATGGAAGCGACTAGGAATTAAAAAAATGAATTCCTATACTTTCTAGTTCTCTCGTGTCTTTTTCGTAAATTTTCACAAATTGGCTAAAGTCCTTGTCCTTTACTATTTCTTCGATCTTTTCCTCATAAGGTTCGAGTTCTTTAGGTGAGAGAACTCCTTTACTTACTAATTCAGCAATCAAGAATAGTAAATTAAACCTTATGTCGTAAGCTGGAAAATTAAATAGTTCTAATAAATATTTCTTATTATTTTCAACGTCATTCTTATCAATTATTCCTAGGTTAAGTATGTCTAGAATTAGGGACCAGCTGGCTATTCTATCTAATTCATTACCTTTAAGTAAAGCTATATATTTCTCTTTTTCTTTTTTCACACTTTCTATATCTATTGCTCCAGAATTTACTAGGTCTTTTACAAGTAACCAAGCCTCAGAATCGTAAAGGAGAGACAAAAAATCGTACTTTTTAACATCGTTAATAGTTATGATTCCTTTATTAATCAATTGTGGTACCATTCTCCAAGCGTGTAGCTTTACTGTATCATCGTTGTAATTTAGCAAATCGAGGAATTTATCCTTCATTTTAATTAGTTTTTCTTTAGTTACAATACCGTTCTGAATTAACCAATCTATTTTGAACCAGCCATCTAATCTATCGTAAGGATTTTGAGAAGATAATAGCGATAAATAATCTACCATAATCTAATCTACTTTATTCAGGAAATAAATCTATTCTTCTTTTTTGTAGAGAAAAAATATCAAAATATTTATATTCTATTTTACATATAGGTTAATGTAATGTTAAAGCTAAGTTATACTTTATCTAGTTTTTATGAAAGAAAGAATATAAAAGTAGACGAAAATGTATTTTTGACCAAAAATGCCAAAACCATACGTTGCTATAAACATGGCAGAATTAAAGAATGAACCTAAAACGTTTGAAATGTTTGCCTCAGTAGGACCGAAGGTCTGCATGGTAACAGCAAGGCATCCGGGATTTGTTGGCTTTCAAAACCATATACAAATAGGAGTTTTGCCATTTGGAAACAGATATGGTGGAGCTAAAATGGACATGACTAAGGAAAGTAGCAGTGTTAGAGTTTTACAATATACTTTCTGGAAAGATTGGAAAGACCATGAAGAAATGCACAGGCAAAACTGGAGTTACTTATTCAGACTATGCTATTCATGCGCTTCGCAAATGATATGGGGACCCTGGGAACCAATTTATGAAATAATCTACGCAAACATGCCTATAAACACCGAAATGACTGACTTCACTGCAGTTGTAGGAAAGAAGTTTGCAGAAGGAAAGCCTTTAGACATTCCAGTTATTTCACAACCATATGGAAAGAGAGTTGTTGCCTTTGCAGAACACTCAGTAATTCCTGGCAAAGAGAAGCAATTTGAAGACGCAATAGTTAGGACTTTAGAAATGTTAAAGAAGGCTCCTGGCTTCCTTGGCGCGATGGTATTAAAGGAGATAGGAGTTTCTGGAATAGGAAGCATGCAATTTGGCGCCAAAGGATTCCATCAAGTCTTAGAGAACCCTGGATCACTTGAGCCAGATCCAAATAATGTAATGTACTCAGTCCCAGAAGCAAAGAATACCCCACAACAATACATAGTACATGTAGAATGGGCTAACACTGATGCTTTAATGTTTGGAATGGGTAGAGTATTACTATATCCTGAGCTAAGACAAGTACATGATGAAGTTTTAGACACTCTAGTATATGGTCCTTATATTAGAATATTAAATCCAGTGATGGAAGGAACATTCTGGAGAGAATACTTAAACGAACAATAATTTTTTCTTTCTTTCTTTTGTACTTCTTTCACATCATATTATCTGACTTCCTCCTGAAGGGTTACCTCCCAAGGGGCTCATCAATTCGAGTGGCTCAGAGAACCATCCCAGAGGAATGCTGGCGAGGAGCGTCATTAACGCCTTGGGCTATCCCTCCCCTTTCTGCTCCTTAACCCCCATTTTATGTAAACGAATTTTTGGAAGAGTGCTCATTATGAGATAAATATATAATTGAACAGTATAGCTTTAGGTTGTGGTAAAGTTATATTATATTATACCTTATGTGTTAATTAATTCACTTATTTATACATTTGTTAAGGATGGGTTATATTATGCGTCTCCCATGTTCTTTATGGCTTTAAGATTCCTAATAGGTGGAATAATATTATTACCATTTACTAAACAATTGACATTAAATAGGGATATTTTTCTTCTCTCAATTTTTACTACTTTAAGCACAACTTTTTGGGCTTACGGATTACTTTACGTTCAACCCTCTGAATCTGCAGTATTAAGTTACACAATGCCATTAATTGCCATCCCTTTATCAGCGTTAATACTTAGAGAAAAGACTACTAAGACTGAGGTAATAGGTATTTTGATAGGTTTCAGCGGTGTTATAATTTATTCCCTAAATCTAGGAATTTACTTTTCATTAATAGGTATAGTATTAACGCTAATAAATGCTTTCTTTTGGGCATTATTTACAGTCTATTTTAGAAAACTGAGAGGCCTTAATGCTATTTCAATTAATGCCGTACAACTACTATTGGGTTCTTTGATCTTTTTTACGCTATCTCCTATTCAATTTTACTTTAGATATTCGATAAATTTCCTAGTAGATCTATTATATGTTTCAGTACTTGGAGGAGGAATTTCCTTTTACTTATGGAACTCAATGCTAAAAACTGAGAGAGTATCAAAGGTGACTGTCCTCAGTTTTTCAGTGCCTGCGGTAAGTACTGCAGTTGATGAGCTTAGGGGAGTTAATGTAAACATTGGCATGATTGAAGGGATAGGCGTGATGTTTCTTGGAATTTTAATATCTAGGTTAGAGAAGAAGATTAACAAATCTAATATAGTAAGTGGAAGATTTCATGTATAGCGAATTTTATCTCAACTATTTTTAAATACTAGTGCAAGAAAGAATAGCATATGAGTTATCCTTACGGAAATCCATACTATCCTCAAGGAGGGTATCCTCCTCAAGGTTATCCGCAAGGAAATCCATACTATCAACAAAATTTCAATTCTTTCATTATGTGTGCCCAGCCTATAGGCTTAGGAGGAAAACAAATGATGATACCAATAAATCATCCGATAGATTTACAATATGTAGCACAACAAGCAGTAATGTACTTAATGGGCCAGGGATTTCAAGCTTATCCGATGGTCGGACAAAACATGGCAGTAATACAAGCACAACATACGAGCTTGCTGGGAGATTTAACTGCAGGTAATAAGGCTTATACTATAAGAATATGTCAAGGTCAAGGTTTCGTAATGGTAGAGACAGGGATAACTAACCTAATGCAAGATTTATTAACAGTAGCAGCTACTGCAGGCGGAACTTACTTGTTAGGAGATGATGTACTTCATAGTAAGCTGGTAGAACTATTAGGAGGGGGAGCATCTGCTCTCGATTTATATCACTTATACCAAGACTATGCTAATGAAGAACAATTAATGAATACTATAATGATGTTAATATCTACCGCACCTCCACCCCCTGCAGTAGGTCAGCCTGGCTATCCACAGCCTTACGGTCAGCCACAAGGCTATCCGCAACAATATACTCCCCAACAGTATGGTCAGCAGTATTATCCTCCTCAGCAAGCAGTTCCTCAGAACGCTGTGCAACCTACTACTCAGCAGAACAGTGTACAGCCCACTCCTCAGCGTGCGGTTCAACAGTCAACAAAAATAGTCAAATGCTGGAAGTGCGGGGAAGAAATTCCTGAAGGTTCAAAATTCTGTCCGTTCTGTGGTGCTCCGCAGACTCCTCTAAAATGTCCTAAATGCGGTACAATAAATTCTCCTGGTGCTAAATTCTGTTCTAACTGCGGTGCTCCTTTACAAGTTGAAAAACAATCATCTTAAGTTTCTTCTCCTTTTTATAAGTATAGTTATTATATATGTGAATATTACTAGGATTATTATGCCTGCAATTATATAACCTAGTTTTTCTATCTGATTAATAATTGTTTCCCATTGTGTAGCAAATTCATATCCAATGAGTGCTAAAGCTGTATTCCATATTATATGTCCAGAAAAAGTTGCTAAGATGAATTTCGCCATTTTCATTCTTGCTAGACCTGCAGGGAAGGAAATTAACGCTCTAAATAAAGGAATAAATCTAAAGCCAAATACTGCAAAAATTCCATATTTATCGAACCATGTGCTAAGCATGTTAAGTTTGTTATCGTCTATTCCAAAGATTTTCCCATATTTAGATAAGAATGGAATTCCAAGCTTCTCTGCAATAAAATAATCAATTAAAGAACCTATTAAACTGCCTATTGTACCAGAAATTATTCCAATCTCGATATTTATATATCCTTTAAAAGAATAATAACCTACTAGAGGCATAATAATCTCGCTTGGAATAGGTAAACTCATTCCTTCTAATACCATTAATATAAAAATTACGATGTAACTTAGTTGTGAGGTAAATTCGTACATTAAGGATTGTTAATTATGCGTGCTTTAAAATTTTTCAGAGGTATCAAGTCTAATGAAGTTTACAGAAAGAGGTTGGGGGAGGAAAGGGAATGGATAGCCCAAGACGTTAATGGTGCTCCTCCCCTACTCGAGGGAGGGATAACCAGCATGAAAGTCCCTCAAATGGTTCTCTGCGCTCGAATCTATGAGCCCCTTTGGAGGGAACCCTTCCAGGAGGAAGTCAGCTAAAAGGAGTCATAGATAAAAGTGAGATACATTATTAAAAGATCAAAATGTCGTTTTAAACAGTTAAATGAACCAATTTCCTTTTATAGATTTATGATTTTAAAATCCCTTTATACGCTATTATGAACTCAATCTACTATTTTCTCATTATAATATTTTAATCTTTTCGTTCTTAAAGAAAAGACAATAATAATTTTTAATAAGATTCTCTAATCCTTTCAAATGAAAGGTGTTTCAAAATCAATAATAGCTCTAATCATAGTTGTAATAGTTATAATAGCAGCAGCAGGAGTTTATTACGTCATATCACATAAGTCAACTACAAGCATATCTACAACTTCTTCAGTAACCTTGACCGTAGTTACATTTTCTGGAGAATCTGCTAAATTTATCCAATGTGCAGGTAATTTGTTCTCAGAAGAACACCCTGGAGTTACAGTAAAGGTAATTTGTTATCCGTTTAGTGAATATATTAATCAAGAAAAAACTGCCTTATTGGCTCATTCTACAGAGTATGATATAATAGGCTTCACTTCAACTTCTGCACAGGAAGTAGCTCCTTACTTAATTTGCCTTAATGAATCAATGTTCAACATGAGCGACATAATAATGCCGCAAGAAGATTTTGGTGGTATAATATATAATTCAACAACAGGAAAAACTGAAATGATAGGCATTGCTTATGAAACTGCAGTTTATTTAACTGCATATAAGGAATGCATCTTCTGCAATGCTACTTTAGCTGAAGAATTTTATAATGAATATCATATGAACTTTAGTCCAACTACTTGGGAGAATTGGACTATAGTACTTGACGTGGACTATTTCTTAACATCTCACGGAATAACAAAATACGGCTTCCTAATTGACGATCACGTTAGTCATGGAATAATTGACGCTTATCCTGCAGTTTTCGGATGGTATTATGAAAGATGCCCTCAGTTGACGCAAGGAAAGATCGGTGGAATTCCAGGGTATAATATAATGTTTGAGAGTTACATCTTACCAGGTTACTCGTATCCATTGCCTTCATTTAATTCAACGGCAGGAATAGAAGCTTTGGAGACATATTACGATCTAGTATCTTATGAGCCTTCTCCATCTTTAATACAAATATGTTACGGTGACTTTGCACAATTCTATCCAGATGCTGCGGGAGCTTTCATATTTACTTCACAACTGACTTGCTTAAACACTACTGAAAGAGAACACACATATCTAGCACCATTACCAGGAGATTACGCTGAGACTGGAACTGACTTCTTAGGAGTTAGCAAATATTCTCTACATAAACAATTAGCCGAAGAATTCCTCGCTTTCCTAGTTTCTCCGCAAGTTCAAAAATTGGCATTCTTAAAGTTTGGCAAATTCCCAATATCTAAGGAGGCATTCCAAGACTTGATGGGCAACACTTCCTTACCATCATATGAAAGAGAATGGTTAACTCAAGTGTATAGAGCTGCAGAAGAGGCATGGGCAAATCCACCAAACATACCTCCAACATATACTTGTTTGATTCCATACTTTAATTGTGAAGTGCACTGCTACCTAATTGGAAAGATCTCAGCACAAGAAGCGTTAAATATTGCGGCTCAAGATTGGATTAAAGCAGTAAGCGGGTAAAGTCATGAGCGTGGAACTTAAGGATGTAAGCAAGAAGTTCGGAAAGCTCTACGCATTAAGTAAAATTAGCCTAAAGGTTGAAAAGGGAGAGTTTTTTGTAATTTTAGGTCCTTCTGGCTCAGGAAAGACCACGCTTTTAAGGTCTATTGCAGGTTTAGAGAAAATAGATGAAGGAAAAATTCTCATTGACGGGAGAGACGTAACTTCTTTGCCTCCCGGTAAGAGAGAAATATCGATGGTTTTTCAAAATTTTGCTCTCTATCCTAACAAAACTGTCTACGAAAATTTATCAATGCCAATAGAGAATTTAAAGAAAGATGAGAGAGAAAAGATAATAGAAGAAGTTTCAAAGAGGTTAGGCATTTCCCAATTGCTAGATAGGTATCCTTCACAATTATCTGGGGGACAACAACAAAGAGTGGGTTTAGCTAGGGCACTTGTTAAGAGGTCAAAAGTATTCTTAATGGACGAACCTTTATCAAATTTAGATGCTCCACAGAGGATTTCCGCCAGAAAATTGATCAAGGAAATTCAGTTGGAAAATTCAATAACAACGCTTTACGTAACTCACGACCAAACTGAGGCAATGGCTTTAGCTGATAGAATAGCAATAATAGATCAAGGTAAGATCATACAAGTTGGGTCTCCTGAGGAAATTTACGAAAATCCCGTAAACGAATTTGTTGCCTCATTCTTTGGAAATCCTCCAATGAGTATTATACATGACGGAAAAGGAAAATTGGGAATAAGGGCTGAAGACGTAAAAATTGGGGAAGGAAATTATAAGGGTATAGTTAAGGACATTGAATTTTGGGGAGATAGATATTTAATTTATATTTCCTTTAATAATGAAGAAATAAAGGCTTTCTCTAGTAAAAGATTGAAAATTGGTGAAGAAATAAATTTTGATTTCAAATATAAGGTGATACCTTGAAGTACTCTATTCCTTATTTAGGTTATATATTAGGATTTGGAATAATTCCCTTTGCGTTAACTTTCGCATTGGTAGGGCTAAACTTTAAGACTGCTTTTCAAGGCATAAATTTAGTTCCTCTCAATGTAATAGTGTATAATACATTCTTTTTCTCCTTCTTTACTGCATTATTCTCATCTATTATAGGCACATTCCTGGCTGTGGGAATAGATATAATAAGTAAAGGAAAAAGGGCGTTGAGCTTACTTATAATGTTACCTTACACGATTCCTTTCACTTCCTCAGCCCTAATATGGACTATAAGCTTATACGGAGGTTACGGATGGTTTACCTACTTTCTTGGTTTAAAATTTGACCCTCTTTACATGAAATGCACCGCATTATATGCAGTAACGTTAGTAAGTATATGGTCTTCAATTCCAATGCCTTTTCTGATAATGCTGTCAGCCCTTAGGTCTATTCCTTCTTATGTTAAGGAAGCCGCTGAAATAGATAACCTAAGCTTATCGGAATACTACTTTAGAGTAGCTTTACCTATGGTAGGAAAGGCATTCTGGTTATCTTTCCTTTTAGAATTTATATTAGCTTTAGGTAATTTTGACTTGCCTTACGTATTGACCTCTGGAGGACCAGGGTATGCAACTACTACTTTGCCTTTATTAGTTTACGAGGAAATGTTCTCATATGATAACTTCTCAGGAGGTTCACTTGCGGCAGCAATTTTAAGTATAATTGCAACAATTCCTTCAATAGCCCTTCTCTCCTTATTAAGGAGTAAAAGGACAGGGTGGATTTCGTTAAAGATAAGAATACCGAACAAGGTCTTTAAAGGAATAATCTTTGCCTTTCTTGCTTTAATGTTATTTTTCCTCGATTTTCCAGTTTATTGGATGTTTTTAGTCGCATTTAGAAATTCCTCATTAGATTTCCATTATCCACCAATATTAATTCCAAAATGCTTGACTTCGTCTTACTTCTCTTCCGCCTCAATTCAAGCAGTACCTTATTTAATATCAAGTGCCATAGTTGCAATAACTGCTTCAGTTTTTACAATATTTATAGCTTTACCTTCGGCTTATGAAGTGTCAAAAGGAAAGCTAAAGTTCATTTTACCATTATCGATTTACCTTTATTCTTTACCTTCTACGTCTTTTGTAATACCTCTTTACGATTTCTTTTCCTCAGAAGGGCTTCTAAATACTTGGTGGGCTTTAATACTCTCAACCCCAATATTTACTGCAACCTTTGCAGTATGGCTATTTTTCAACTTCTTCTTAAGTTTTCCGAAGAGTTACGAGGACGCAGCAGAAGTGTTTTCAATAAAGAGAAAGATGACAAGAATAATAATGCCTTTATCAAGGCCTGCCCTCTTCTCCGTATTTCTACTATCTTTCATATTCAATTGGCATCTACTATTTTACCCATTAATATTCACTTCAACGCCCTACAATTATTCATTCCCACCAGAAGGTGCACAAACAATAACAATATTTGCATTATTAGCTATAGGAGATGAAAGTATAAACTGGGGATTATTAGCTTCTTCAGCATTAGTTGCAGCACTACCAGTAATGGTAGTAACACTATTTGCTATAGATAGGATACTAAAAGGTAGTTATTCTGGAGGATTAAAGTTTATATAAAGAAGAGATAATTTGCGCAACTTTTAATGGACATAGATTAGGGTACTCTACAATGTAACAACATGAAGAAGGAGGCGGTGGTGGGTGCGGATTAGCAGGACTAAGAGTAATATTAATTGACCAGAAGAATACGTAGTTTGCTCCACCTTCCTGTATTATAAACATTAGTAAAATACTTGCCCATGCAGTATTAGGATTTCCACAAAAAGTCCAACATACATTAACACAGTAATAATTGCATTTTGTAACGAAATAAAATGGCTTATTTTGCGGCTTAGCTTTACTAACTAGACACGCTTTATAAGTGTTTGCACGTGAAGTAAACGTTAAAGAAATACAACAATAAGAAAGTTTTGGACCATTCTTCGATATATTATATATTATGGGAATTAAAAATACCTTAGACGATTTTGGTAAACATATTGTAGTAACGTTAATTAATTTTTGGGAGTGCGTTGGAGGTGGAGGAGGTGGTGGAGGCGGAGGAGGTGGCGGTGGTGGAGGAGGTGGAGGTGAGTTATATTCGCAAATTTTTATAGAAACGTTATTGCCAGGATTCACAGAAGAGCAAAATTTTGGATTATGTAGAGAATGGTTTGTGTAAACTTTAATTATCTTAATAGTGCAAAATTGACCTCTAGCGTGATAGTAATACAGAACATCGGAGTAAAAGATACTGGACATTAAAAGAAGAATTAGTAATGCTAGTAATGCCGCTCTAGTCTTCATTAAGTTTCCCTTAATATATATTTAAACTCATTCTATAAATTATTTTTACCACCTTAAGGACTTTAGTTTTATGTTAGAGAAAATAACCTTCAAATCCTTCCTGAAAAAGAAGGAAAGAAAAGAAAAAATAACAATGCTCACAGCTTATGATTACCCTACTGCAAAGATAATTTCCCTCACTGAGCTAGATGGCATTTTGGTAGGAGACTCCTTGGCAATGGTAGTCCTTGGGCTGGAAAATACGCTTAAGGTAGGTATGAAAGAAATGTTACATCACTTAGACGCAGTAGTTAGGGCTAAGCCTAGGCAATTAATAGTTGCAGATATGCCTTTCCTATCTTACGAAACTGGGGATGCAGTAAAAAACGCTGGGTTATTTGCAAAGCACGGTGCAGATGCGGTAAAACTTGAAGGTGGGGAAGAGTTTTCAGACGTAGTAAAGAAAATTGTAAGAGCGGGAATTCCAGTCATGGGCCACATAGGATTAACTCCTCAAAGGTTCTTGAGGTTAGGAGGATATAGGACAATAGGAAAGACTGAAAGTGAAGAAGAACAACTTTTAAGAGACGCAAAGGCTCTAGAAGAAGCAGGCGTTTTCTCAATAGTTATAGAGAACGTCTACTCATCAATTGCAAAGAGAATAACAGAGAACTTATCGATACCAACTATATGCATAGGTGCCGGACCTTACTGCGATGGACAAATTTTAGTTATTCACGACTTGTTAGGGTTGTCTGACTTTAAGCCCTACTTTGCTAAGGCTTACGTTGATTTAAGGGAAATAATTAGCAAAGCTATCTCCGAATATGTAAGAGAAGTGAAAGAAGGAAAATTCCCATCGAAAGAGTATTATAAAGAGAAGTGAATTAATGTCTAAGAGCGAATACAGTATGTGAATTGTACAAGTTATTGAAAGTACCACAACTAGGGTTATAAGTTTCCCCCACCTTGGCTCATCGATTCTGGCGGTCCAGAGAAAAATTTGATGGACTTTCGTGCTGGTTGCCCTCCCTAGAGTCGTGGATGAGCGTAATTAACGTCTTGGGCTGTCCATCCCCTATGCATTTTTATTGCACCCTTAAACGATAAGGACACTAAAGAGCTGAGGCAATAAACCCGTGGCGTAACTTCTTAAGGGATCATTAGAGGGAAACTCCACTACCTTCCTAATTGTATCCTCCTTCAACAGAAACTGACTATCCTAGCAGCACTTTAATACTCCCACCTTCGTGAGCAGTTAAATACCTTGATGACTCTCTCCATCACCTCCTCACTTTCTATGTCACACCGTCTCCTCTGCACTAAGTTGAGAGATAATGAGAGAAAGCAACGTATGGAATTATTTATATCTTTAGGAACTAAATTTATGGAAGAACTGCCTAAACCTTGGTTTAATAATGCAAGATTACTAGAGGCAAAATACGAAGCGGAAATCGCAAGGAAGTTTTTAGAGGAAGGACTTTTACGTAACGCTGCAGGAAAAGTTTACAAAACTTGGAAGGCTGCGGCGTTTGCAACTAGATAAACTAGCGCAAAAGTTCAAAGGAAAGTGACAAAAGTTGACTGGATTATCGCAATGATGCCTACTAATAAAAGCTGTAGCGCAAACAATAGGTGGGGATACTAACACTCCTTCACCAATAAAACAGTCCCGATTCTCAAGCAGTATTAAGTCAGTATACTAATGATGAATCTGCCAAAGAAGATATTCTAAAACTGCTAGGCGTAATAGATAATATACTGAGTAAGTAAATTGAATAGAATGTAGCAAATATGATCGTTTGCTTGCTTTTATCCTCAAAAACCTGGTAATCGTCATATTCTGAGAAATGCCATTTCTTAATTTACTATCTAATATAAAAATCTCGAGTTTTCTATGTGCGAATAGGACGTAACAATCCTTGTACTAGAGCTCCAAGTCTTTCTGCACGAGTTTTAATAACGCTTTAAACACTAAAGGAAAATAGGGCGGTAATGGATAAATTCTTAGAGTTCCTAGAGGCCTCAATCGAGGAATTCAATAAGGGCAGATACAGGGTTTCATGCCTCTTATGCCAAGTGTCTGCAGAGCTCCTAATTAGGTCGATTTTTGACGAGCGAGGGCTTAAACAGCCAATAGTACCGTCCCACGATATTAGAACGTTATTAGGGAGGCTTAATGACGAGAACCTTTACGAGTTTATAAAAGAAAATAGGAAAGAACTTGACGTTGTAAGTAATTGTAGAAAGAATTCACAATACGGTGAAGTAAAGAAAGAGGAAGCTGAGGAATGCATAAAAATGGTTAAACTTCTTTTTGAGAAATTAAAAGGTAACGGAGTAATTAATGATGAGTAAGTTATAATAAATTCAGTTGAAAACTTATATTTGTAGAAAATATACTAATTTTTTGTAAGATGGAAAAAATTTAAGAACTGAAGAATTACATTAATCATAACCAGTTTTACACACTACTAAGCTTTAAGTCTCATTTTCATGAAACAAAAGAAAAAGTTTAAATTGTATAAGCAGTATGAACATGCATGCTCACAAAAAAGCAGTTAGCACTAATCTCCGTGGGCACGTCACTATCTTTCTGGGACATATTTAATGTACCTTACATAGAAAACGAGGCATCTTCACAACTAGGTTCTATTAACTCAACTTTAATCCTATCCGCAGAAATGATAGGATACTTTACCGGAGGAGCAATAAACGGGCTAATAGCGTCAAAGTACGGAAGGAAAATAGGAATAATTCTTTCAATGCTACTCATCTTCCTTGGTTCAACTATTGGATTTTTCTCAACGTCTTTCCTTCAGCTAGCTATTGCAGAATTCATCATAGGTTTCGGAATAGAAGGGGAAGTAGCAGTAGTCCCTGCCTACGTCTCTGAAATGTCTTCGGCAAATTTCAGAGGAAGGGCAGTAGGTTTAACTACACTGGGCGGTTTCCTAATGAGCCTTATTGTAGGACCAGTGGCAGTAATTGCTGGGGACAACTGGAGAATACTCTTCTTACCTTCTTTAATGATCTCAGCTTTCGCACTCATTTTTAGGTTAACCTTACCGGAATCAAAAATGTGGGAAGAGAAAAGGAGAGAGAAGATGGTTTGGGATAACACTGTCCTCCTCTTCCTAGCAATATGGTTTACAAGCTATTTTGCAGGGTACTCGCTCTTCAGCACTCCAGTCTTCTCATTACTTTCTAACAAGGGGTTTTCCAACACTTCCCTCTATTTTACTTACATACTTTACGGAGATCCATTAGGAGTAACTTTAGCTTCCATATTAAACGATAAGTTAGAAAGGAAGTTCTCCTCCTCAGCTTCTAACTTATTAAGCGGGATAGCAATAATTTCAATGCCCCTACTTGGAGGAGTTTCACTTTTAATAGCAGGTTTTATAGCAATGTTCTTCCAAGGTTTTAAGTTCCCCACAATGTACGCTTATACTGCTGAAAACCTTGGTACTAAAATAAGAACGCTGGGCTACGGAATAGCAGATGGAATAGGTCACTTAGGGGGAGCAATAGGACCAGTATTGTTTACGTTAACTTATGAATACAACGCAAGTTATTCATTTATGCTGATAGGAATTGTTTCAATGATTTCAGGAGTGATGTTATTGAAAGGCGCAAGAGTAAAAGGAAAGAGCCTTGAAGAAATCAAAGGATAAATGTGTAGAGAATCTCAACAATAATATTTAGCATTAACATAAACTGACTCCCCGTTGCATAAAACCAAGGTAAAGGAATACGCTTCACATTTCAAGGGAGAAAATCCTGAAGGGAGAGTTAAAGCAACGTTATTTAATCCAGGCTTCAAAATAACATTTTCCACTTCGCAGTAACCTTCTACTTGAAGTTTAACTATTTTTATTTGGGAATTAGTTTGAAGAGAAACGCAAAGTTGACCGTCTTTAATTATTCCCGGAGAAGCTTGAGTAACTATTACGCTCTGATTTTGCGCCCCTAACATTGAATAAGCATAAAACACTACAACTAGTGAAGCGAATACAGTTGCAATCAAGATAATAAGCGTTGTAAAAGAACTCCACATCCCTTTCATTAAGGGAAAGATGGTAAATTTTCTATATAAGTCTTTCTCTGACCTCCTCCCCGCTAGCAAGGGCTCCCCGAGATTACACCCCTTTATGGATGTTACTCTGTTATGATCTACGATGAAAGATAGAGGTTTCTTAACTGCGTTAACGATTACTCCTAATGCCTTCTTTAAAAAATAAAGCGTTGAAACATAAAATTGTGTAGTTAAATAGTTTCAGTATAGTCTCTCTGCTATTCAAATAAATTAAAGAATATCACTTCTTTTTTTAATTACTTTGAAATTGTAATATTATCTTCGCTTACTTAGTACTTGCTATAAAATTGGAAATAATCTTCGCTACAGATTTCAAAGGAAAAATTTATATAGAACTTTAAACAAAAGCTTCTTGAAGAAACATGATAGTGCAAAAGACGAAGAAAGGCAAAAAAGGATTGTCGGGTGCAATAACAGCTCTAATATTAGTAATTGCGTCAGTAATAATAGCACTAGTTGTAGTATTCTTCGCATTCGGATACCTAGGAGCATTCTCATCATCTCCAACAGTAACACAAGTAGGAACAGCAAAAATAATAGAATGTACGACGTCTGGGTCTGGGACTACTACGTCTTACAAATTATGTGTAACGTTATCATCTAATACACAAACAAAAATTGTAGCTGTGGAAGTAGGATCACACTCTATTAGTCCTGCTCAATGTACTATTATATATGCAGGAACAAACCTATACCACATTCCCCTTCCTAGTATTACGTATGCCGCCGGGCAAACCTATACTGTTGACCTAGTATTAAGCGGTGGGCAAGTAGTAGTTGTAAGCGCTATAGCATGTTGAGGGTAAAATTCAGGAGCTTAATTGGAATTTAGTAATATGGTGATATAAAAGTGATAAGACTTTTTTATTTTATTTTGATATTTTCTATAACTATAATTTCTCCTTTATTAGTATTTAGTACGTCTCATACTCCAGGTTTATTTAAGGGTTCTTTTTTAGTATATAATGATACTGTATTTACTTATGTTAATGGTAAGATTATTGTCAACAAAATAATACTTATACAGAAAGTAATATGCGTTTTCCCTAATGGTAGTATTCTTTTAAATAATACAATAATAGCGTTTAATGAATCGTCATATTTTTGTCCTTCTATATCAATTCAAAATTACTCTCATCCTAATGGTATGTTTTATATTTGTCCATATTTATTAGGCAAAAATATAAGTTGTAACAACTTAATTTTCAATGGAACTACACCTAGTGGTTTATATATTTATTATCACTGTACACATTTTTTTGGGGCAAAGAATGAGCTGATCCTATATTTTAACTCATCTGGAATAGCTATAAGTGGCGTGGATGTACAATGCAAATGCAGAATTAATGAAAGTGTTGCATACTATAAGCTTTGGAAAACTAATATAATAACTAACGAAAGTTTACCTAGTTTTACAGGTTTTACTAAGGCAAGAGTACTTACTTATAACTTGTCTTGTGACTTAACTCGAGAGTTTCATGATATCTCATTTACAATACTTAGTCTCGGATTATCTGGAATACTTATAATACTAATCTTTAGACCACAAACGAAGTTGAATGATAAATGAAAAGAAAGTATTATAATACTATCTTATTTCCTCTTTTATTGTACACTTTAGAAAAAATTATTGTTTTTATCACATTTTACTTGATTTTCAGAAACCTCTTCATATATGAAATTACGATAAACTGGGACGCCATAGATTACATGTGGATTGCCGCACATGGATATATGGTCAAATTCCTTTATGCATTCTCACCAGTTTTCCCAGCCCTTATTAAAGGGTTAACCTTCTTAACTGGTTCATATTCCCTTTCTAGCTTAATAATTACAAATATTTTTGTAATACTGTCATATAATTACTATGGGTTTAAAGGGTCAATAATCCTATCAACGTTTCCAGTATTTGTAATTTATTCTACTATCCCTTACTCTGACGATATTGCGTTAACTTTCCTCATACTTTCTCTAAATTTAGGTGGATGGCTTTCAGCAATAGCTTTAGGGGGCGCGATAGCTACTTTCTATAATTTGGCTTACACACTTCCTTCATTTATCTTAAAATATAAGAGAAAAATTTGGTATTTCTTGCCTCCACTAGCTGCTGGCGGGGCAATTCTTCTTGCCTTCTGGATCTTTACTGGAAGTCCTTTCACTTTCTTCTCAGTCGAAAGTAAACATTGGAGCGCTTACTTTACTACACCGTGGTGCCAGGCAGAATGGATATTAAATTGTTATTCTTTTTTTATTAATTCCTTCTTTGATCCATATTTTCATTTATCTCCGTTGGTTTACTTGCTGAGGAATTATGTATTTCTAGCCTTCTATATTACGGGAACTATACTCTTTTACAAGAAATCTAAGGACGTGTTTCTAACTCTCTATTCATTAAGTATAATATTACCTCTCTTTTTTATTCACGGCTGGCCTTCAATATCCTTACCTCGTTTATTACTGCCTGCATTTCCTTCCTTGCTTGGATATGTTGAGGTAATATTTAAGAGGAAAGCGTATACTGTCATTTATATAGCTATTTCCTTCTTTCTCACCTTCTTCTTTACTGAATGGCAAGTCTTGGCATTTTTCGCATAATTTTTTATTTGCAAGGCTAATCACAACTTTGATGGATAGGAATAAGGCATTAACGGTGAATTTTTCTCAGTTTTTATTTGCCATTTCTATGTTTCTACTAATAGCCCCAAATTACGACAATTTGATATTCATTACTATGGACGTGTTATTAGTATTTTTCTCAGGTCTCTTATTATTTACTAAATTGAGCATTCACGATAAATACTTCATTGCAATTATTTATGCAGAGATCATTATTGTAGGGATGCTCTATTATTTTACACAAGGAGTTAGTATTTACGTTCTCATTATTTACTTGTTACTAGTAGCATTAGGAATTAAATACAATTTTCTAGCTGAGGCAATGATTGTAAATTTTCTAATCTTGACTTTCTCTACCCTTGTTTTCCCTCCTAATTTTGGAACCGACGGAATGATGCTTAGTTACTATGCTGCTTACCTATTTTTGCACGGAGAAAATCCTTATAACCCTGCACTTACTGCTAACGTTTACACCTTTTTCCATTTGAGCCAATTTATACCAATTTTGGGTACTCCTCTTTCCACCGGAGGAGTAGTCACTAGGTACGATTACCCTGCGTTGCAAATGCTTATACTTATTCCGTCAGTAATCTTTAACATAAACCCCAATTTTATTACCGTGATTTTTTACTTTTTAGTAGTCTTTCTCCTATATGCAAAGTTAAGGAAAGTTGACAAATTCCTATTTTTATCTTTTTTACTCCCCTACTTGTTTAACATTAATTATCGTGACTTCTCTGCAGGGGGAGTTACTACTCTTGATTGGGTTTTCTTTGCTTTACTTTCGCTATTTTCCAAAGATGTGAAAGCTAAAGGTGTATTTTACGGCTTGGCTTTATCGCTGAAGCAAACTCCTTTTGCTCTTCTTCCTTTTTATTTAATTTCAATATACAAAGAAGGGGGAAGGAGTTCTTTGCTGAAGTTTATAACTTACACCGCCATCTCTTTCCTGGCAATTAACGGGTACTTTATTTTCCTTTCTCCGGAATACTATTTTCAAGGAGTTCTTTATCCAATAGTAGCTCCGCTAATAGGTATAAGTATGGGCTTGTCTATGATTGCGATTTCTGGATTCTTTTATATTTACCCTCAATTTTTTACTTTGGCATTAGTAATAGTTACGCTGACTGAGGTTTACTTTTTCTGGAAATATTACGACAATCTCAAGGATTCTTGGGTTTTCTTTCCGTATTTCATCTTCTTCGTTAACTATAGGGCTTTATGGAATTATTTTATGTCTTGGCCTATACTCGGATACGCATTGCCAAATGGGGAAAAAAGTAGTAGAAGTGCAATTAACTTTAAACCTTTAGCCATACCATTACTTTTATTAGTTGGTCTAGGAATTTTCTTCCATTTTGCATATACTCCATACTATACCTCAATTAACGTGAAAGTGCTTCATGTTTGTGAAAAAGATGGAGAAATTTACGGATTTTTGCTCAACGTAAGTTACTATCCCAAATCTCCATCCTTGCCTAACTGTATAAAACCCTATTTTAGGATATTTCCTGACGCTCCATCTATTTCGGCAAATGGTTATATTTTCTTCTCTAATGCAACTGTTTTGAAGAAGTGTTCTTGGGAAATAGTTAAGTTATATTCTCCTTACGAGGGCTATTATGTACCAGCAGTACCTTTAAAGGTGGAGGCGTATTACTGTAATTTAATAGGAATAGCTTCGGTTTATAAAGTATGAAAGCCCCTCATTATTATAAGTAAGTTTATAAGTTACTTTAATGAAATGAACTTGTGGACTTTTCAGAAATTGATTTTTCTAAGTGGACGAAAGCTCACTGGTCTCTGTTCTCGTCATTAGCCGTAGGATTTTTCATGTGGGGAATTATAGCGTCAATTGCCCCACTTTTTTACCCGCAAGTTAATCAAGTTTGGTTTTTGGTAGTTCCAATAATTGCTCAGCTAGTTGGTGACTTAGCAATTTCTCGCCTTTCCGACATAAGGTTGGGAAGAAAAGGAACCTTCTTCCTTACTATGGGGCTTTACGGTACTGGGGCTTTGATTATATTTGGAGTATCCCAGGCTGTAGTCTCTGGAATAATCTCTTCTTCCTCTCCAGTCTTTTTGCCTTTAGTAGTCCTAGGAATAGTCCTTGGTTATCTAGGAATTGAAGGTGAAGTTCCTACTGCTTTGTCTTATGCTGGAGAAACAATGCCCCTCTCCTTGAGGGAGACAATGCTGGTATTTTTACCTAATTTTAATAACATAGGCGCAATGGTTGCTGCAGCAATATCTTACTTAACGTATTATCTTTCTTCGTCCTACCTTTTAGAGCTGAGGACTTTAGGAATTCTCGCAATTGTAATGGTGGGCTTTGCAATAGTAATGAGATATTTAACTCCGGAAAGCGTTAGATGGTTAGTTAAGGCTGGAAAGAAGGAAGAGGCTGAAAAAGAAATAAAATATTTTGTTGCAGAGGTAAAGCATGTAATACCTGGGGGAGTTAATAAGGTTTCTTTAGGTTTTAGATATGCATTTCTTTCTATTATAGGAGTTTCGCAATACTTAACTTATGGTTTAATGGCTTATATTATTGCTGACTATTATTTTCATGGAATTGTTGTAGATGAGATAGTCTTCATTGCAAATTTAGGAGCCTCTATTGCTGGTATAATAGCTTCTTTCCTAGTTAAATACATACCTACAAGGAAATTTGCCGTATTATCCTTTCTAGGAGGTACTTTAACAATGATACCAATATTATTATTAATTAGCGGAGTAGTTCCATTCTCTCTAGGTATGTTTTACGTGATCTTGCTCTTTAATATGGCTTTTAGCGAATTGGGCTGGGCAACTAGGACAGTTCTAGAACCGTTATTAATGCCAATAAAATCTAGAGCTTTTTACATAGGCTTAATTAGAGTAGCCCCTATGCTAGCTTACGCTGGGTCACTTTACTTAACTTCTGGTTTTTCAGCTACTCAATTCGTAATATATAACCTTGGCCTTTGGGCTTTAGGGCTTGGTGGAAGTTTAGCTTGGTATTATAAAGGTTACGACACTAATATGATACCTATAGAAGAGACAGCTGGAGATACTGCCTATATAGAGAGGAAAGAATGATAAATATTTTCCCCTTAAGTTCTCTTTCTCTTTATTATTTCCTAATTTTTATGAATACAATAATACTTATAGCCAATACGATTACAGTAACGAGAATAATGAAGACGTAATTAACGTTCTCAACTAATCTTTCCACCACTGGTGAATTGACTACTATCATGCTTCCTGGAGATACATTATAAGTGCCTATAAATTCTCCTACTTCATAAATTGGTACGGTAGCGTTGAGTATTATCTTGCTTCCTGCATTGTACCATTTACTAACATGGCACTTTTGCTTCACCAATATAATGCAGATAAGGAGGGAAGTGACGAAATGGCAATATTACGACTTTTGAGCGAAATAGATAAGTTTACAGTAAGTTAATTTTTAATCCATTGCTCGAATTTTAAACAAGATTAACTTTTATGCCCATAAAATCATTAACACACATGAACGTACTTATTCTAGGTTCTGGTTATGCAGGTTTAACGGTTGCACATAGGATAAGGGATTACTTAAAGACAATAGATGTAACAATAATTTCTAGGTCAGCTATCGTAAGAGAAAACACTATCTTTCCGCTACTTTTAACTGATGAAATTAAAGTTGAAGATACCGAATTTAATGCTAAGGAAGTGATGGAAAGAAAAGGAGTAAACTTCGTTGAGGCAGAAGTTGAGGCAGTTGAAGATGGGGAAGTAAAAACTTCAAAGGGGACCTTTGATTATGATTACCTTTTTATTGCATTAGGAGGAGCTTACGAAGAGAACTTCGAGAAAATAAAAGGACATGAACACGCCTATATGCACCATACTCTTGAAGGTTTCTTAGGACTTAAGAAAGAACTGAGTGAAGCAGAGGATGGAGTAAAAATCTTCGTTGGAAACGCTAAAAATAGTCCTATTGAAGGACCTTCTTATCAAGTAGCGTTAATCTCTGAATTTATCCTTAGAAAGAAAGGAATCAAGGGTGAAGTTTACTTAGCTACCCAGAGTCCTAGAGGAGTCTTCGGCCCTATTCCTGATCCTAAAATTTCTGAAATAGCAAATAAATACTTTGAGAAGAGGGGAATTCATTTATTAAAAGGTAAATATGTGACTGAAATAAGGAAAGATAAGGTAGTGCTTAACGATGGGGAGGAAATAGAAGCAGATATTAAATCAGTATTACCTACGCTTTCTGCGCCTAAAGCAGTCAAGGAGTTTACAGACGACTCGGGATTTATTCCGGTTTCTTTCCCATCATTTTCATATAATGAAAGAATATTTGCACTAGGAGATTCAGCTAAAGGAATGGTAGGACCAAAGACTGCTAGGTCTGCCATGGTCTCTGCAGAGAATGCAACTTATGCTTTTCTTAAGAAAATGGGAATAAGTGTTGATAAGCCTTACTATTCACAAGGAGTACTTTGTATCATGGAAGGAGGCGACGATGGAGGAATTGTTAGGTTCGATAAGAACTCAAAGAAGAATGTCTCATTCATACTCTTTGGTAAACAGTACGTTACTATTAAGAAAATTTACAGTAGGCTTCTAGTTAATAACGCATTTAACGTACCTTATCACGCCTCATTGCCATTTATTTAAATAGATAGAAAAGTATCTGCAAAAAGATTAAATAGATGAAAGAGACTGGAATTTTTGCTTTCACTATCCACCCGTGGCGTAACGGGCTTAAGGGATCATACACCCTTCTAGGGAAACACCATTACCCTCTCATCCGTCTTCC
The DNA here is from genome assembly GCF_009729545.1 of Acidianus infernus. Taxonomy (NCBI): domain Archaea; kingdom Thermoproteati; phylum Thermoproteota; class Thermoprotei; order Sulfolobales; family Sulfolobaceae; genus Acidianus; species Acidianus infernus. Next base: position 1,338,441 of record NZ_WFIY01000004.1, on the reverse strand, counting down.
TAATTCTTGAATTACTCATCTAAGAACTTTGAGAAATTAAGGATATCTTGAATATACCAGAAATTAAATAAAACTTGACATCTAATTTTATGGAAAACTCGTCATTAAAGTGTCAAGTTTACGTAAGTAAAAGGATAAAGGGTATTACGTTACCCTTTTTATTTTTAATCTTTCATAACTATGTCCATTAATTTTAAATTTAAAGTAGCACACGCCGTTAATCTAAAAAATATTTAAAGTTATCTTTAAATAAGATTGTTGAGGAAATATTAGTATGCAAGAGGAAGTTGTTGAAAAGAAAATAGAAAAGAAGGAAGAAGAGATAAAAACAATAGACATTACTACAGTGAATAGGGTGAGAGGTTTAGACTAAATGCAGTGCAGTGACCTGCTGAAGCTAGTAGTAGAAGGGAAAATAGATAAAGAAATTGGAGCATACTATGATTGTTTTTTAAGTTTGCAACATTTTTTAAGATTTAATGTTGCTATAAAACTAAAGAGAAAAGTAATAAAAATAGGTAATTATGTTTATTTTGATTTAGATTACGATAGACCTTCAAGTTTCATATCAGGAATTGACGATACAACAGGTAAGATATTCACTATGCCAGTTAGAATGTGCGGCATATATTACGAAACAGAAGAGGAAATAAGAAAATGCATGGGCTTTGATTATCACTACTACGAGAAGTTTGAGTATGCTACCAATGTTAAAATAAGGATTCAAGGAGATCTAGTTATGGACGTAATAAGAGCTTACGATAAAAAAGAGGAATTACTGAAATACGTAAATGAAAATAAGGAAAACTTTAGACAACTTTGGGAAAGTTTCGTAAGGGCTGAACTTGGTAAAAATAAGGAAATGCAGAACGCTGAAGTTTTAATAGGAGCTTATCAAGAGTTAATGGATTTTGCACTTAATACTAGAGTTTACAAAGAAGAAGATAGAAAAGATGTAATCAAAGTAGTAAAATTATTAAGAATTATTGAAAATAACGTTTTGACTCTAGCTAAAAAATACGGCATACAAGTTCATAACTTATATGAAAAACCTAGATCTTCTGAGCCTGAACGATATAAATGCATTAGATTCTTGGATATTCAAGAATTTGCTAGAAAATTAAGGGAAAAGAAGGCTGAAGAGTTAAGTGAAAATTTTGACAACTTCGTTTTAAGTCAAGAAAATACAGTAAAAATCAGAATAGGACATTATACAACTCCTCATGAAATATCATTAAATGGAGTAATAACAGACGTAGTAGAGGGTAGAAGAGTAAATGCGCTAATTCTTAGTCCTCAAAAGATTACTGTAAAACATCCAGAACACGGCTTAAACGAATTTTATGTGCCGAAGCCGTCATATGTGCAGTTCAGACTTATGGAACCTTTTTAAGCACAGTTTAAGAGAGGAAAGATTATTAACTTATTTAGTTTTTGATTTACATTTTTGCTATCAATATAATTTATAGCTGGTATGTAGCTTAACTTTTTTGTACAATTTTAGACATTTTCTGGATCAATTATGGCCCTATTTTTATGTTTCACGTATTTATTGGATTTTCACTGATTTTGTAGTATTTACAAAAAGGAGACCATGTCTGCGAGGCTTTGCCCCTTTTGTAAAAGTTCGTTTTTAAATTTTTTAGCTATCAAACATATCACTCCTTATGGTCTCTGGAAAAACAGTTGTAGTAACTGGAGGAACTAGAGGAATAGGAAGGGCAATAGCCGAAAAGTTCTTTTCATCAGGAAATAAGGTAATTGTTCTATATAATTCGTCAGACCAAGAAGCCGAAAAAATGAAAGAAAGAGGATTTTACGTTCTTAAATGCGATGTTTCAAAGAGGGATCAAGTAATAGCTACAGCAAAGAAAGTATCAGAAATAACTAAGACCGTTGATATTCTAGTAAATAATGCTGGAATTTGGTATTTAATGTCATTTGAGGAGTTTGACGATGAGAAATACAGGAGGATGCTAGAAATAAACTTAAATGGGACAATTTACGTTACGCACGAGTTCTTACCTTTAATGAAAGAGAAAGGTGGAGCAATAATAAATATTGCTTCAAATGCAGGTTTAGGAACTTCTGCTTTTGGCAATACATTTTATTCAATTACTAAGGCGGGAATAATTATCTTGACTAGAAGGTTAGCATACGAGCTGGGTAAGTATAATATAAGAGTTAATGCAGTTGCTCCAGGCTGGGTAGAAACGGAAATGACAATAGGTGGAAAGAGCGAAGAAGAGATAGAAAAACTTAGGCAATGGTTTAGAGAAAGGACAATGTTACACACTACAGGAAAGCCAGAAGATATTGCAAATATAGTTTACTTCCTAGCTAGCGATGAGGCTAGATACATCACTGGACAAGTTATTGTAGCTGATGGAGGAAGAATAGATTACTTGACTCATGGAATTTAAGACTTTGGCATGTTTTTCATTAATTTTTCTTTTACTGATTCGTCTAGAGAATTTAAGACTTCCATTACTATCTTAGCATCTCTATCTTGAACTTCTTTTGGCATTTCTGATACAACCTTCATTCTTAAAGAGAGAATTGATTTTATTACATTATCATCAAACATTGAAATGACTCTCATTGTACCTTCGCACCAATTCTTATAATCTTCGTCGCTTGCTTTAGATAAGGCAGTTAATAAGTCCTTTACGGCACTTTCGGCAGTTTTAGGATCCATTGAAAGTAATGTTTGAATTATTTTTTGTATATTATCTATCCTATTTGTATAAGGAAGTTGAGCTATTTGAACTGGATTTATACTCATGTGATATCTTTTTCACAAAACTTTTTATTCTTATCCATTTCTTTTTAACTCCAAAAAATATAAATGGATAAGGTAATAGATTTTATTCCTATTCACGCTTTTCATAATTCCTAAAGAATACATAATAAAGCAAAGGGTCAAATAGAGAAATCACGCCTCCAAGAAAAATTGATAATGTAAAAAGCCCTACAGAAAATAATGCCCCGGAAATTAAACTACCTAAGCCGTAAGGTATTCTTCTGGCTAAACCAGTTATTGAAGTACCGCTAGCTCTCTCTTTATCAGAGAAAACATCCATAGCTAATGATTGTCTCATAGGTATCGTTATAGTATAAGTTACTCCCCTAGCTAGGAATAAGATCGATGCTATAAAGAATGTTGGCGAGAAAGGTATTAAAAGTAAGAAAAGTGAAGATAACCCTCTAAGTATTGAGATGCTTTTAACTCTTCCTATTACTTTTTCTATCTTATCTGCAAATAAGAAAGAAATTCCTACTAAGCTGTAGGAAATTGAATACAAGTAGCTTATTTCACTTTCAGTAGCATCAAAGTCCAGTTTGAACCAAAGAGGTATTAAAGGCATAACCATTCCTAAGCCTATACTACCTAAGCTGCCCGCTATAGAAATTTTGGAAATTGAGGAGAAAGAAGCTTTTGGTATGCTTATTTTTCCTGTTCCGTGATCCTTATCTATTAGGTAAACAAAGAAGATAGAAAATAATGAAATTATAAAGCCTAGCGTAAAAAGTAATGAGTAAGAAATTGAAGGAGGATACACAGTGGTTATTAAATCTGATATTAACCCGCCTGCAAAAGCAGAAATTGTAGCCGCTGCAAAATTTATGGAATATAATTTAGTCCTCTCTTCTGGCCTCGAATAGTCAGCAATTAAAGCAGTTTGTAATGGGTTAAAAGGGCCTCCTCCTGCTCCTCCTCCAATGCCGCCTCCTGAAGCAGTACCTATTCCTAAAACCGAAGTTAGAAATACTACTAATGGAATTTTTATGAAAGCAAAAATGAATAAATTTAAGGAAAAGAGAATACTCAAAAGTAGTAAAATATTCCTCTTACCATAAGCATCTCCAAGGAAGCCAGAAAGGACCAAGAGGAAAGACGTTGAGATTGTAGCTATAAGAAAATAAATTCCTATGAGAAAAGTAGGAATACCTATTTTATGCAAATATAAAGGGACAAGAAAGGACATATAACTTAAAGGGAGACTTCTGAATATTCTAGATAAAACGATATATCTTATGTTAGCTTCCATGGTTAACTTATTTACCCTATCTTTTTTTATATTTTACGTAGGCTATATAGTATCCGTTCTCTATCTATTGAAAATAGTAAGGTTCTCTGACTTCCTCTTGGAAGAGTTCCCTCCCAAGGGGCTCATCAATTCGGGGGCTCAGAGCATTGGAAGAGTGAGAGACTTTCATGCTGTTGCACTTCACTCGAGCTGTGGAGGAGCGTCATTAACGCCTTGGGCTATCTATCCCCTTTCCGTCCCATTAACTCCCGTTTCCTTATAGAGACGAGAGCTAAATATAAAAATTTAAATAATTTATTATACTTTTAAAGAAGGAAGGGATATAAATATAACCACAGCATATATTGAATAAAAAATTCTTTTTACTAGAATACAAAAATAATAGTTATTCTGGAGGGATTTCCTTATAATTCAAGTCTATGTTTATTCCTCTCCTTAAATTATACTCTTTAGATGCCACGTATATTACTATTCCTAAGCCTATTAAACTTAGAACGTAAGCAATGCCTGGCCAGAAAGGTTGTCCATTTGATATTACTCCAAAATAAGGGTTAGTAAATGCTTCATAGCCCATGAATATCATAAATGCCGCAGATAATATAGACGATATTAGCATTCCTATCCTCTTTTTGCCTTCTAAACTGAATTTTATCCCTGCTAAAGATACTAGGAATAGGTAAGCAATTGCTAGGGGTGTGTAAGAGTATAAAGCTTGCACACCCTCAGGGCTTATTATCGGTACTGCTAGGAAAACTAAAGTAACTGCAAAGTCGAGTAAGTGAGCGTAAACTGGCGAGCTACTCTTATTAAGTCTAGAGAATATCTCAGGAAATAATCTATCAAAAGAGAACGCGAATACATACCTTGCAAATACTATAACTCCGAAAGCCATTACGAAGAATTCCCAACTTATTAATGAAATTCCTATAAACCATTGTAAAGCTTGGTTTTCTGCTAAGGCAATTGCAACGCTCCAGAAATTATATGTTTCAGTAGGAAATAGGCTGAAATTGAAACCATAACCTCCAGCAATACAGAGTAAATAGAAAGGTACTGTGATAAGGAAGAGAGTTAATAAACTACCTAGAATTATATTATATTTTATTCCTCTCTCACTTTTAATTTCGGCAGAAACAGCGGGCCCCGCGTAGAGCCATATGTAAGCAAAAGAAGCAAAGTAAGGTATCATGTAAATTGTCGCAGGTAAACTGAAAGTAGGTCCAGTGTAAGTTGAGGGAGTGAGATTAAAGTCTGTCAAGAATGTGGAAATTTTACTATGGAAATCCTGAACATTTATTCCCAGTTCTATCATTGCAACTATAGTACCTAATATTGCTAAAGTACCCAAAGCAGTTACGAGGGAGAACCCCCACTTAGGCTTCAAGATATTTATTCCTATTATTATTGCAAAAGCTATTGCTGCAAGAATATAAATTAATATTTCTTGAGTTAGTGTAATAGAGGGACTGTAGGGGTTAACGAATACGGTATTGGCTAAATTAAGGAGAGCTTTTTCGTGGTTTAAAGTTCCTATTACTTCAAGGACAGTATTTATCGCAGCAACAGAAAAGAAAGCCGAAAGAGCAAAGTAAGGCGGCATGTTAAAGGCTAGAGCGATTCCCATTATGGATCCAATTTTGCCGTTAAGTTTCCTACTTAGCCAAACGTAATCTCCACCAGTTCTGTGAATTTCTATTATAAAGAAAGTATATAGAAAAACTAGAGGCAAGGTGATCAAGAAGGTTATAAGCGAAGCTAACCATAGGACTGCCCCCTTAACTATATAAGGAGATATACCAATGAATATTGCTAGCCCTGCTCCCATGTTCGCAATATTGAGCATCATAGCGTCTGTCAAAGAGGCGTTCTTAACTAGTCCAGAAGAGTTTCTAACGAATTGCATAAGATGAAATTTTATAGATTATTTTTAAGATTAACTATCGAAAATATGTTCGGTATAATTCTAAGGCAAAAATTTCTTTAATAGGTCTTGTGATAAACTAGAATCTTCATTTTTAAAACCTTATATACTATTTTGCCCCCTTCATTGACATAAAAATTTATTACCAACTGCGTTTTGTATAAGACAGTGGTTATTGTGAATAAAATACTTATTATCACATTAGTATTATTATATATAGTTTCAATAATAAGCATAATTCCTATAACTAGTGCAGTACAAGGATTTAAGACTACAAATATAAGTGTTGGCAGTTTTCCTACAGCAATGGCTTACGATTCTAACAACGGATATGTTTATGTTGTTGATTCAGGATCTGGTCAAGTTTCAGTAATCAACTCATCGACTGTTATAGCTACAATATCCGTTGGCACTGATCCTACTGCAATAGTATACGATAAACAGAACGGTTTAATTTACGTGGCTAATACCTTATCTAATTCCATTAGTATAATTAATGGAACAGAAGTAATAGCAACTGTTACCGTAGGAGGAGAAATAGGTTATTCGCCAGTTGCATTATTATGTGTAAACGGTTTAATTTACGTTGCCAATTTAAACTCTTATAAAGCAGGAGTAGGAATAGTAAGCGTAATTAATGGTACAAAAGTAGTTTGTAATATTCAAGTTGAATGCCACCCAGTTTGTTTAGTTTACGATCCTAGTAATGGCTATATTTATGTTTCTGATAACGGTTTCTCTACGGTCTCAGTAATCAAAGGCGAAAAGGTTATTGCGACAATATCAGTAGGTCAAGCTCCAAGACAGATTATTTATGATCCTTATAACGGTCTTGTTTATGTATTAAACTTAGAATCAAATTCAACTAGCGTAATAAATGGAACCTCAGTAATTTGCACTATTAGCGTTCCATACCCTGTAGCCATAACTTACAGCCCTTCTTACGTTTATATAGCTAGCTTATGTAATAATACTGTTTACATGGTTAGTGGAACTAAAGTCGTAGGTAAAATAACAGTAGGGCAGTATCCAGTATTCATAACTTATGATTCCTACAATGGTTTAGTTTACGTAGCAAACTTAGGTTCAAACTCGTTAAGTGTAATTAACTCCTCTAGAGTAATATATCAAATACCTACAGGGAATTCTCCTAGATTTATACTCGTAACTCCTTCAGCAGTTTATGTAGCGGATTCCGGATCCAATGAGGTAACTGAAATTAGTGTATGTAAGATAGTATACTACTTAACATTTAAAGAAACTGGTTTACCTGTTGGCAAATCTTGGACCGTATGTATTAATGGAACAAATGAGACCTCAACATCTAACGAAATAACTTTCATATTACCTCCAGGAACGTATTTCTATAAGGTATATTCAGCATATTATATTCCTTCACCGTCTCAAGGAAGCATAACTTTAAGCTCCAACACAACACTTCAAATTTCCTTTACTCCAGTAAAGTTTAACTTGACTTTTGAAGAAACTGGATTAGTAAGCGGTACAAAATGGGCTGTCTGCGTTAATGGCACCATTTCTACCTCAACGTCTTCTAGAATTTGCTTCTTATTACCTTATGGATATTATGAGTATAAAGTACTTAATGTAACTGGCTATAAAGTAACGCCCACAATGGGATACATTAATTTAACTAGTAATACCACTATAAAAGTCACGTTTTATGCAATACTTTATAATATAACATTCAAAGAGACAGGGTTGCCAAAAGGAGTATCATGGACAGTTTGTATTGATAATGAAAATCATACGACTAATGCCTGCTACATTACAATAACATTACCTATGGGAGTGTATGAATACAAAATATTCTCTCCACATTATATGCCCAACGTTACTCAAGGTATTATAAACTTAACAATGAACGAAGTAATTAACATAAAGTTTACTGTAATGAATTACACTTTAACAATAATTGAAAGCGGATTACCTAGCGGATATGAATGGACAGTAAATATTAACGGAAGTAACTATACAACTACAATGAATGAGATTAATATAACACTACCTTATGGAGAATACATGGTTAAAGTTTACTCTAAATATTATATACCAATAACAGAAGAAGAATTTGTAAACCTAAGTAAGAATACTGAATTGAAATTCACTTTCGTACCTGAGAACTTTACCATAACATTTGAGGAGACAGGACTGCCAAGCGGTACAACATGGTCTGTATGTATAGACGGAAGGAATTACACAACTGCATCCTCCTCGCTAACTATAACACTACCTTATGGCACTTATGAGTACAGAATATTTACTACAACTAATGGTTACTCGCCTAACGTTACGCAAGGAACACTGACACTAACTCAAGCAGTAAAGATTTCAATAACGTATAAGCAAATAACTACTACTACTAGCACTACAACAACCACTACACCTCCTTCAACTACTGTTACTTCACCAAGCCTTAGCACTTCGTTCGTAGTTGGTATAGCTATCGTAGTAATTATCATAATAGCTGCTGCAATAATCCTATTAAGAAGGAAGTAATTTTTTTAACAATCTTTTTAATTACATAGAAGGTAGAAAGTAATAAATATCCACCTCATATAATTGATGATATGAAGTGTTCTACTGAAGAGATCAAGGAAATGCGTGGATTCCAATTTTTTGTTAATAATTGTGATAAAGACGAATTATATAAGAGGATAAGCGATATAAAATCTATCTCCGATTCTTCTGGTAAGACTTATATTCTTAGATTAGCTGAAAGTAATTATTTTAGATTTGAATTACTTTTCATACCAAATACAGTGACGCTAATATCAGTAGCTACTGCTAGGGGTACTAATAATATTAACTTAAGAGATTTTGAAAGTCTAGATGATTTAATCTCACTTTCATGTTGTGCATCAACTAATGAACAATTAAGAGAAGCCTCAAAGAATTTTCTTAATGAAAGGACAAATGAAGCGGAAATAGTTGACTTATTCTCTCAAAAAGAAGAGTTTGAAGTTAATGTTGATTGCAGTAAAGTAAGCTGGAACGAAATAAAGTTTCCTGAAACAGTAGAAGGAAAGTGGAACACAACAGAACTTGCCACAGTAGGAAAATTAAGCTTAAAAGCGCTAGCTGGGCAAATAAAGTTTCTAGCTATATCTACAGAAAGGCCTCAAAATTCAATAAAGTTTACAAACTTTGAGAGATTTTCATCACTATGCTGCTTCTTAAATATAGTTAAGAAAAAGCTAGACGAGTGCTCTGCAATAGTTGAAGCAATTAAGCCTTTCTTAGCACAAGAAAAGAAGAAAAGAAGTAGAAAACAATAATTACAAGAGTTTCACTTTTTATTTTCATGCTAATAGAACTGACAAAGAAGCTAATTTCTTTCAAGACTTATAATGACAACGAGCTCTATGAATGCGCTTTGTTTATAAAGGACTATTTGGAAAATCAAGGTTTTAAGGCAGAAATTAAGGAATACGTTAAAGGATATCCAGTGGTAATTTCCTCAAGCGGAAAAGGAAGGCCTTTAATGCTTAATGGACATTTCGATGTAGTTCCTCCAGGGGGAGGCTGGACTTTAGATCCTTTCGTTCCTAAGATAGTAGACGATAAAATTTACGGAAGAGGAGCAACGGATATGAAGGCAGGATTAGCAGTTCTCATGGAAACTTACGTATCCATGGCAGATAAGTTAGATTACCCTTTGCTTTTTACAGCAGTCCCAGACGAGGAAACTGGAGGTAAAAAAGGAAGTAAATTCTTAGCTGAAGAGTTTTCTCCTTTCTTTGTAATAATAGGAGAACCCACGGGTTCAGGGAGAATAAACATAGGAGAAAAGGGCTTATTGCAAATTAAAATAAAGGAAAGGGGTAAATCAGCTCATGGAAGCACTCCCTCTCTCGGCGATAACTCTATTTTAAAGTTAATAGACGATATTCTAGTTTTAGAGAAAGAGATAAACGATTTTTCCGTCAATATTCCAAAAGAGTTGGAAGAAGCTGTAAATAATGTCAAGGAGATTGACGATAAAATATTTGGTGATGTGAGGAAAATAACCTTTAACCCTGGAGTAATCAAAGGTGGAACTAAAGTTAACGTAGTTCCAGATTATGCTGAAGTTGAAATAGACATGAGAATTCCTCCTGGGATTACGACTGGAGAAGTTTTAGAAAAAATAAGAGTTAAAGGAGAAATTGAAGTAATAAATTCCTCAGAGCCCAATTACACTTCCTTACCTTTCTTTCTAGGTCTTAAACCTTTTATTACTCCTTATGCAACAGATGGAAGGTACTTTAGGTTGAAGGGAATTCCTACCATAGTCTACGGTCCGGGTGAGCTTAATAAGTTGCATTCCTCCGACGAGTATGTGAGAATAAGTGACATAAACGCGTCATTTGAAAAATTAAAGGAAATTTTAAGGAATCTTGTGCCGAAATTTCTATAAAGAATAGTCTAAAACTCCAGTAAGAAGATTGGAGTCTCGATAGTTGAAATCCTCCCACGTAAGGATTGACGAAATTATTCAAAGTAGCTTGAAGGTAGCCTAAGTAAATTCCATTCTGGCTTAGAGTATTTTTTCTCATAAAGTTCTTCTGCAAGTTTTATTTCATCAGTAGTTGGCAAGTCGAAATAGGCTTTTTCTCCCAGAAGAGAAGAATACTCCTTTATTATTGCATCTATTATTTCTGAAGTATCTATTTTCCTTCCTAGAGCGTCAACGAGGTTAGTGACACGATATTTAACCTCTGAGACTCCCTTATCTGATAACTTAGCCTTAGAAACCTTAAGTACTTTGCCCATAAGTTCCAGATTAGTATTTATGAGTAAAGTTCCGTGAAGTAAATAGTAATCTTCTTGAAATGTCGCTGAAGTTCCCGAAACCTTTCTTTCATTTACAACAACGTCGTTTACATTTTCTACTCTTACATTGGCAAAATGTTTTAATGCATTAACAAAACCCTTGAGGAGGAAATCGTACAAATAGTTTACCCCTCCGTCTTTCGGACCTTTAACCGCTATAGTCCATATTAAGCAGCCCATATCTTGATATACTGCGCCTCCACCGGTAAATCTCCTAACGACGTCAATCTTATATTTCCTAATGACGTCGAAGTTTAATTCTTCCTCTGCCAATTGGAAATATCCTATAATTGCTACATTTTTATGCCTCCAAAATCTTAAAGTATTATCAACTTTACCCTCTTTAAGGTTTCTCCACAAGCTTTCTTCAAAGGCCATACTAAAATAGGGATTTTCGTCATTTTCATAGAATAAAACTCTCATAATCCCACCTCTCTTAAAGCACCGTAAATTGAGTTCTTAAAATCTTCAATTGTACACCCAAAAAGCGTAGCCTTTGATAAAATTTCCTCTAAGATCTTAGGCAAGTTTTGCAAGTCGTTTAAAGAGAGACCTTGAAGTTTCTTTTCCAGATCAAAAATTACGTCCTCTGGGAACACCATGAAATCTCCGGATATTTTTATGTCTAACGAATCTCCGTAGTATTTTACAGTTGTTCTAATTACTCCTTTCTTTGCCTTTAACTCATAAATTCCTATTTTCATAATCTTAAAGTATATGACGAGAATTAAAATCCTAATTTTCGAACCTTCGGAAAGGAGGATTTTTAAAGATGAGTAAAACATAATATCGGCTAATAATCAATTTTATCCTAGATTTTTTAAAAAGTAATAGATGATTATAATAAATTATTTTATTGTAATAGTCTAAGATAGTTGAACAGTTTATTGTGAGTAAATCATAAGTTTATATTTCATTAGTAAGGACGCATTACTTTTGTTAAATTATAATTTAAAAGAGGTTATATCCAAATAAATTGCTTAGATAAGCATGTTTTGATGTAAATTTTTCCTAAATTAATCTTATAATATAAAAAATAATTAAAATTTTTATTCTTTAATATTACTTTAGAAAGTCACATTTTACAGAAACTTACTTGATATATTTCTGGCAAGCCGTTAGCCTGAACTTTTGCATGTTCACTAATCTTTAATTCTCCACAGAATGTATGTCCGTTATATATCATTTTAACGTATGCGTAGATAACTCCAGTTAAACAGTTTCCAACTGCAGTAAAGTTATAGTAATCTATTCTTATATTGAAAGTTGTCACATTCTTTAATAAACTGTTTAACTCTGATACCGTGTAATTTCCTGCCAATGGTAAGTTAGTACAGAAGAATACATAGCTTGGGAATTGCCCTATTCCTAACTCTGAAATTACTGGAGTATCTTTAGAGCATATTGCGTGAATGTATGTAAGTCCATCTAATGCCATCTGATACTGGATTTCATTAAAGTAATTATATACATCTATACTGCTTATCTTCCATGTGAACATTGACTGATTAGATAAGGTCATATGATATAATACGTAAATAAACGTTGTTCCTCCGGTACTGTTAACGTTACAATATTTTACTAAAGCAGATATTATAAGGCAGTGAGAAGTGTTATACACAACTCCACAGCATAGGAACGCTCTAACTATTGGATATGCGAATACTTGTGAAAACATTTTATTTACATTAACAATTCCACTAAAGCTACCGTTAATTTTACCTACAGAAATGAAGCCAGTTACGTTGGGGCAGAACATATTTGAGATTTCTTTAGCGTTTGAGGAAGCCAAATATTCTAAAACTTGATATGCTGTAGCATATCCATCTTCAAGGTTTAATTCTGACAGTAACATTGACTTATTACCGTAGAAGGATTCATTTAAACTCTCATAATGCTCTAATAATGCCGTAAAATAGGATTTTAGTTCATTATAATTATTGGATAATTCCGTATAATTAGCCTTTAAACTAGCATATGACGAGTTCATTGTATAAGATTCGCTCTTTAATGCGTTATACTTACTAGCTAAGGAATTATAACTGGAAGATAATGCAGATATTTCAGAATTTAAGTATATTCCTATTGCGGCAACAACAATTAATATAATGATAAATAATATTATTCCTACTTGAGTAGATCTCATATTTATATCCTCAATAGATTGAGTCCATATTAGAATATAAATTTTTATGAAATCTCATAGATAAATAGTGATGTATTAAAGTGAAAGCATATTAGAACTTAAAAATTATTTTTAACTTTAAATTTCTTTCATCATCGTTGTGATGAAATATTTGATTCATATATAGTATTAAAAGTTTAAGTTTTGCTTACATATAAGGTGAGAATTTGAGAAAGGTTTTTAAGTAAATATTCCATCAAAAACTTGTATGAAAAGTAAATCTATATACTTTAAAATTCTCTTGCTAGGTATAATAGTTTTATTAGGAGGTATGATAGTTTCGGAGGCCGCAGGAGTTTTTGTAGCGCCATCGGCATTAAAACAACATGTAACTCCTGCAATAGACTACTGTAAGTTCGGTCCATATTTAGGTTCAATAATATTCTTATGGAATTATACAATAAATACACAGATCTACGAGTGCTTCTTATCTGGTAATATACAATTAATTAATGCACTTCCAGCTTCACAATTTTTAAGCTCATGCATAGAAACTTTAGAGAAGTTACCATCGGTGTCTGTATATGATGAAGTGACCTATAGCTTTATATTCTTTCAATTTAACTTCAAATATTATCCAGAAAATAATGTATATTTCAGATGGGCAATAGCTAGTTTAATAAATCCTGCTTGTGTAGAATCTCAAATACTATGTAATGGACTTAAAGGTGTACCTAATGGATTATATATATGTCCTGCAGTATTTCCCTGCTTAGCAAGCAATACTACTTTAATAAGTGAACTATATAGTATATATAGTGCTCATGAATCTTACTGTCCAAAAAGAGCATGTCAATATTTAAAGGATGCAGGTTTGGTTTATAACCCGTCATTAGGTGAATGGACATATCCTAATGGAACTCCAGTAGTTATTCCAGTTTATATTCAAGAAGATTTCTATAATTGCAAGGCTTGGATAAGCATGCTAGAACATAACGCATGTGAGATACATTTCGGTAAGAATTTAGAGATTATAGACTACCCAGGATCATGCCTTGGTACTGACCTATCTAGCTTAAAATATGGATTAATTAATTTTGGATACCTAAGCTATACAGCACTTATAGCTGACTATTATTCCACTCTGGGGCCTCTGGCTCCTATAGTAGAATTTAACTGTTATGTAAATTCAACAGTTAATGCTCAATTATCTGCAGCTTATACAAAAGATCCGACTTACTCTCAAGCTTTAGTTAACCTAGCTAATGCTTTAGTAGACTTACAATGGGATGAACCATGGGTAATACTAGGTTGGACTACATGTATTACGCCCGCAATTACCAATAACTATTATGGCTATGTTGCGTCTCCAGACGAGGGATATACGCTTACATATACTGACATACATGAAGGAAATACAATAACCGGAAGACTAGTAGAGGCAATGGGAACTTGTGGATTTAAAGCACCAAATATGGATATTTTATACTGTAACTTCTACTCGTCTTCAGAAATATGGGATCAGGGAGTACCGACTCCATTAACTACTCCACCTAGTGAGCCAACACCTCTAGGTTTGCAGCCTTATGTTGCCAATTATAAGATAATACATCTATACAATGTTACTATAAACGGGCATAAGATCATAAACGGTACTGAGATTATATTCTGCTTCGTTCATAATGCTACGTGGATAAACGGTATGCCTCTAACTGCATTAGATTACAACTTCTCTATATGGTATTTTGACATGCCAGGATATTGTCCAAATAATAATCCATTAGGACTTAACATTAGCCACGTATACATAGGCAATTACTTCGGTATTCCAGTCTACGTTAACTATTCAGAAATACCAAATTATGCAATGAAAATAGTATACGGTACAATGCCTTCATTAGTATACTCTTGTGTTCCGGCAAATAACATTTATGAAATAAAATTATACTTCAATAGCACAGCAGCATGCTTACTATCTGCTAGTAATGAAATTATTGTACCACCATGTATATACTTGAATTATAAACCATGCCAGTATAATCCAGATTATCCTAGCTTCGTATGCTTAGCGTATAAAGGAGAATTGCCAGGAGGATTCCCATGGTATATATATGAATGGAATTACTCGATAGGCGCTATAGTGAAGCCATTTGTAGGAAACTTCTTGTGGAATCCATTAGCCTGTACGTATAACGTTACTGCAGGATCAGTTGCAACTATAACTACCAAAATTACTCAAATCATAGCATCTCCATACATAGTTGTTGCATCCAACGGTACTGTTATAAAGACAGCACCTAAGCCTTGTTGCCCAATAACCAACGCTACTGGATATGCTGA
Source organism: Acidianus infernus (assembly GCF_009729545.1). NCBI lineage: Archaea > Thermoproteati > Thermoproteota > Thermoprotei > Sulfolobales > Sulfolobaceae > Acidianus > Acidianus infernus. The sequence goes on along the minus strand of NZ_WFIY01000004.1, from coordinate 1,323,170 downwards.
AGTATGGGCATACGGGTCTACAACGCCTATAGAGAAGTTGAATTTAATTCATGTAAAAGGCACTGATGAGTACGAGGTTGAGGTTAATACTAGTTACTTAAAGCCAAACGAGTTCTACGTAGTATTTATCAATGCTACTTATTATGCCCCAATAACAGTAATGGGACATACAATGATGATGCCTCACTATGCTTATAGGTGGTATGCAGTATATCCTTACTCTCCAACAGTTATTACTATTACTACTTATGTTTCTAACATAAGCTCACTAATCTCTTGTGCATCTAAATTGACTAGATATACTTATGCTCCAGCTAGTCTCTTTAGCGTAACAGTAAACTCCACGTTATTAACTTACACGCCACCATCTGTTCCTTCCGTTAGTTCTGCAGTAATAGCAATGATAGGAATAACTGTTGTACTAGCATTAATAGGAGTAGCAATTTTGATAAGGTTTAAATAAAAGGTAACTCTCAATTTTTTTAGGTGTATTATTTTTGGGTTTAGCTTCTTATTTAGTTAAGAGAGCAGTAGAAAGGTTAATATTGCTCTTGATTTTTACAGCATTCGTCTGGATGTTAGTTCTTGGAATTCCTCAGCTTTTAGGAATAAACCCTGCTTATCATTTTATTAATCCATCAGAGTTCCTTCATTCTAAAAATCCAGAACTTGCAGAGCAATTAGCAATACAATCTATAGATAGAGGGTTAGGACTTAATTATCCTTTAGAGGTACAATTCTTTATTTATTTTATTCATATGCTAACGCTTAATCTAGGAGTCTGTCCAGTTAATCACCAAAGTGTGGCAGTCTGCTTACTTTCCGCTTTGCCTTTTACGGTAATATTAACTATACCTCCGGTTATATTTCAAACATTGGCTAGTATATATCTAGGTTCTATAGCTGCAATAAAGAGGAATACAAAGATAGATGTTGCTATAATGAACTATTTTATAGTAGATTATAACTTACCTATCTTTGTAATAACTTTATTCTTATGGTTTTTATTTGCTGTAGCGCTAAAGATTTATCCTATTTCAGTATATAATGAGGTTCAAAATTGGACAAATATCGTTACAGATCTAAAGGTATTCTGGCTACCTTGGCTTATTTTAACTTTCATATACGGGTTTTCAACTAGGGGAATATTAATGAGAAACGCTATGATAGAAAATCTAGACTCTGATTTTATAAAATATGAGAGACTAGCGGGTTTAAGGGAAAAGATAGTAAGAGCTCATGCAAGAAGGGTTTCGATTATCCCAGTGATAGTCAGAACTGCAATTGATTTAGCTTTTGCAATATCTGGAGACTTTTTCATTGAAGTATATTTTGGTATACCCGGCTTAGGCTATAAGCTATTTTACGCAGCATTAGGTGATGAAATAATGATAGTTCTTGGCTCAACGTTTTTGTTAACTTTATATGCTATTATCTTACTATATTTCGTGGATCTAGTGGAATTCATAATAGATCCTAGAGCTAGGAGGTCGGTGAAGTGAATTGAATTTAAGAAGATTTAAAAAAACATTTAAGGAATTATTAAAAACATGGCAATTTTTATTATCATTTATTATATTATTGGGATTAGTATCAACTATAGTGGTAGGTAATATAGTATATGCAAAATGTTGCCCTTATAATCCTTCTTATTATTATGCCGCAGCACCTTTTGCCAGGCCCTCATGGGCTACATTATTTTGCGGCAATTTACCACCAGATATTAAGGTTCCTTCTAGTTATAATTTAATTGCCGCAAAGTGTCCTGGAGTATTATCTTATTGGCATTTAAGGAATGAGACGTTGAATGGAGATAAGATAGAAGTAATTTGGAACTCCACATTTGGTCCTTATAATGAGACACTTACTGAAGAAAATCTTGCTACTTTCGGGAATACCGGCCCAGGAAGTATAGAAATTAAAATAATTGGAGACAATCCAGTAAATATTACTTTATATCACTGTTTTGATTATACTTATAAATTGCCAAGCATTCATAATATTTACCTCATGCAATATAGTGTATATTCTAATACATCACAACTATATATTATACCTGGTAAAATTATTGGGCCAAATGGTACATCGATATGCGTGCTATATCATGGTAGTGGATTCCCCACGTTTATTAAAAACCCTGAATTTTATAGCTATATCTTTAACCCTAATAATAAATACGAAATAATTGAGGGTAAATGGAACTTCTTCCAAGCTGGTAGCAATATTCCAACTTTTACTCCTTATTATTATACATTACCGCCTAACAAGCAAGCATTAGCCAGCTTTTACATGATTCACAATTTATTCTCAAAGGATGGAATATATAATGTAACGTTTACCATAATGTATTATCCTTCTCCGATAAATGGAAATTGCACCACAATCTACCTATCCGATGTATATTTTGAATTTTTAGGTAGTGTTTATGGAATATTTGGAACTGATGCCAACGGTGCTAACGTTTTTGCAGAATTTGTTAAAGGAGGGATATTTGACTTGGAATTAGCAGGTTTAGCCGGTTTAGCTATAGTTGCCATAGGCGCGGTAGTAGGTATATTAGCCGGATATTACGGTGGAATAAGGGATATGATGTTAGTTTCTACAACTGACTTTGTACTTTTATTACCAGGATTAATAATAATTCTATTAATAGAGGAAATTTTAATTCTTTATGATCCTAAAGTTCTTGACACATATAGGCCCCTTATATTAGCAGGCATAATAACAATTTTATCTTGGCCAATAACTGCTAGAGTAATTAGAGGCGAAACTTACGTTGTTAGGTCTAAGCCTTTTATTGAAGCAGCAAGAGCTCTAGGGGAATCTAACCTACAAGTTTTAAGAAAGCATATATTTCCTAACTTGTTACCTATTATATTTGCTCAGCTAACTTTAGATGTTACTGCAGTAGTTTACACCGAGAGTACGCTAGACTTCTTGGGGATAGGGATTCCTATATCCGAATTTCCTACTTGGGGTAATATGCTAGGTTATGCACAAGATTATATAGCCAGTGCTCCTTCCTTTGCGTGGTGGTGGATACTTCCTCCTGCTTTAGCATTAGTTCTTTTAGGCATATCATTATTCTACTTAGGAGAAGCTATATTAGAAAGATATAGAGTAAAAACAGGTGTTAGTTAGTATGCTTCAAGTTAGTAATCTTTACGTTAAGTATAGCGTGGGCAAAAATATTAAGGTAAATGCAATAAACGACGTAAGCTTTTCCTTGGATAAAGGTGACGTTCTGGGAATAATAGGTGAAACTGGCTCTGGAAAGACTACATTAGCTAGTGCGATAATGAGAATATTGCCCGATAGTGCGGAAGTTAAAGGAAAAATAATGCTAGATAATTTGGATCTGTTAGCTATTAGTAAAAAGGAATTTAGAACTAAAATAAGGTGGAAAAAAATCTCAATTATTCCGCAGTATTCAATGAATGCGCTTAATCCAATCAAAAGGGTAGGAAAAGAATTAACGGAGATTGTAATGGAACACGAAAAAGTAAGCGAAGAAAAAGCTGTCAATAGAGTTTTATCTTTATTTAAGGATCTTAATTTACCGGAAGAAGTTTTCTTTAAATACCCAGATGAGCTTTCTGGCGGTCAAAGGCAAAGGGTAGTTATCGCTTCTGCATTATTATTAAACCCTGAAGTAGTAATAGCAGATGAGCCTACCACTGCTTTAGATGTTATAAATCAAGCTAGAGTACTAAATTTGCTAAGAAATAAGGTAATTAGTGCATCGAGAATATTAATATATATAACTCACGATATAGCTGTAGTGGCAGGACTTGCAAATAAGTTAATGACATTATATGCAGGCAGGATAATGGAAATAGGTAGCAGTGAAAAAATGTTTAAGAACCCTCTTCATCCCTATACTCAGGGTTTGCTCTCTTCGGTACCAGATATTAGTAACGGTAAGCCGGTTCACATTAGCTATATTAAAGGCGATCCTCCGGATTTAACTAAAGAAATAAAGGGTTGTCCTTTTTACCCTAGATGTCCCCTTGCAATGGACATATGCAAGGAGGAATTTCCAGAGCCCGTTCAAATAGATGATAGGCTCGTATATTGCCACGCGGTGAGGAAGGATGCTAAATAAAAATCTTATTAATGAACTAAAATTTGATCATAATGTAATTAGTGTAGAGAATTTATGGGTAAGGTACCCGCTAAGCAGAGGGCTTTTTAGCAGAGTTTATCTTTACGCAGTTAACGGAGTTTCGTTTTCAGTTCAACCCGGAGAAACCCTTGGAGTAATAGGAGAGAGCGGTTCTGGGAAAACTACTTTAGGTAGGGCAATATTAAAGCTAATAGAAGTTTATGAAGGAAAGATATTTTGGGGTAATATTGATGTAACTAAAATGAAAGAAAGTAAATTAAGGCATTTAAGAAGGTATTTTCAATTAATACAGCAAGATCCTTACGGTGCTTTAGACCCAAGGATGAGTGTGTATGATGCTGTTGCAGAAGGGTTAAGAATACATAAGCTCGTAAAAAGTAGGGAAGAAGAAGAGGAAATTGTTTACAAAGCTTTAGCCCAGGTTAAATTAACTCCTCCAGAAACCTTCGCCTCAAAAATGCCAGATGAGCTTTCTGGCGGTCAAAGGCAAAGGGTAGTAATTGCTAGGGCGTTAGTATTAAAGCCAAAGTTCGTAGTAGCCGATGAACCTATATCTATGTTAGATGCATCTACAAGAGGTCAGATTCTTGAAATACTTGATAATACAAGAAAGGAAAATAATCTTTCAATCCTATTTATAACTCACGACATTGCAATTGCTAGTTACATATCGAATAGAATAATGGTCTTATATAGCGGAAAAGTAGTAGAAATGGCGTCCTCAGAGGAGATCATAAAGAATCCGATGCATCCTTATACTCAAGCTCTAATTGAGGCAATACCTAAACCAGACCCTAACGCCAAGGTTCCAGAACCTAAAATTAAAGGCGAAGTTGTGCCTCTCTTAGATAAGCCGAAAGGTTGTGTATTTTATAATAGGTGTCCATTTGCTATGCCAATATGTAAGGAGAAGGAACCTGAGTTGAAGGAAATTAAAAGTGGTCATTATGTTGCGTGCCATCTTTATTAGCGTATTTTTTGTTATAGTTATTTTATCACTTTTTGCCCCACTTTTAGCATCATCTAATTATACAATAAATTACTCAGGAAGCTTTGAAGCTCATTATCTTGTTACAACTTATTTTAAAGCTTATGGTAACGCAAGCATAAAGATAAATGAGCATAATGTAAGTGTGAGTGAGAATTTTATAGTTTGTAATAAATCATTAGCAATATCAGCTTCGTGTATAAATCCTAATCTAACAAGTTTATTTAATTTTCACATTCATAATTCCTATTATTATATAATAAATAAGAGTAACAGCAATATATGTATAAAATTCTATTTTACAAATTTCTCTATAATGCTTATACCTTATTGTACAATGCTTATACCTTATTATTTACCAATAAATATTTCGAGCGGTAATTATAGCATAGTTATTTTAAACGAAAATATTTTGAGTGGTAAAGTAGTAAAATATAATGGTACATCAATAGTTTATTGCAAGGGAGGCATTCTTAACATTACCTTTACTGCTCTATGCCTTAATCCTTTTCATTATTATTATATTCATGGATATTATGCATATAATAAATCTAATAATATTTTACAATCATATGAGAATATATTTAGCGGAAAAATTAATAATGCTAATGGCAAAGCTCCATTAGATTTCGTGAAAATTTTACAGTTGCATAGGACTTACGAAGCTGTAGTCTCTCACACTTCCAATATATTCACATATATAGAAACTGGAGGTATAGTTATAATAATCTTAGTATTGTTCGCGTTGATTATCAAGAAGAAATTTAGGTGATCTTTAGCTTTTTTACTTAAAAAAGTTAAATGTGCGTAAGCTCATAATCTTAATGCGGTCCTCTTATATACTGGATCAGAAATTACGTAATTTTTCTCTATCTTTTCGATAATGTATAGTCTTTCCAATTAAAGTTTTAGTCGAAACTCTCTTTTCCAGTAGTTCACTCCAAGTAGCTCCATTAATTTCAGTGCTTTTATTTTTCACTTCTTATCTGCAGAATTTTTAAGCGCAATACTTCTAAACTTTCCTTTAATGCATTTTCATGAGGTTTAACGCATCTGTTAGCTCCTAAAAGTTTAACCAGCCTACTAATTTACCTAAAATGGATAGGGCCTCATAATATTTCTTTATCAGAGTAAACTACTCCACATTCTTCTAATTAAGGTATTCCTTATCGGTTTCGTCACGGTTTTAAAGTGATCTTAACCGGATTTCTCCCAGCTAACGATTGTTCTCCCTTTTGCTCTAATAAAGTTTTCATTAATCCTATTTCCAATCATGTAAATATAATTGAAAGATTTGAACACGTGTTAAATAGCCTATGAAAAACAGAGATTAGGTGAGTTATCCCGGCTTTAACGTCTTGTATTTTGTCTAGTACTTTTTGTCGCATAAGGATTTCCTCGATTTTCGGAGTAATTTTTTGTTTGATTTTTACTTTCACTGAAACCTATGAAACTAAAATCCTAGAAATCACGCCATTGATAAATTCTTGTTAAAACGTCTAGCAAATTCTTGTCCATTATTAAATCAACGTATACTACTCTAGAATCTAAGGAATGTGACACGGCCTTAGCCAGGAATTCCTTCTATGTGCCTTATCCTTTCAGTTCCTCTAAAGCCTTGTGCTCTCTCTTTTCAAATATTAGGAGGGAGGAAATTACTACTAAGCCTAATACGTCCAGGAAAACGCTAGCTTCGACTAGAAGTGGTAAAGGTATTAAGAACAAACCTAACATTACTATTCCGTTTTCTTCCTCAATGTAACCAATTATCTGAGCAGGAGTAGAGTTCCTCGATACTATCAAGTACAGTCCTTGGAAGAAGAGGGATAGGGGAAATAGTAACTCTACTTGGTGAAAGACTCTTCCTATTATAAACTCATAAATTACGATGATGGCTATAAAGAAGAAAGCTAAGTCTATTACTAGTAGTGATGCAACACCTTTTATTCTCTCTCTTTCGCCGAACTTATTGCCTAACATTTTAATTAGAACGTAAGGAGTAATAATTCCTCTAAGAGCAACAATTATTATAGCAAGGATAAAATAATCTACAATCCCCGTAATTATTCCGAGAGACGTAGATAGAATTGCTAAAATTATTGATTGTATTCCGCTCATTTTTACTAGAGGTTTATAATAAGCTTGTCCTTGAATGTAGAACGCAGTAATAATAATTATTACAGATATTAATTCTATTATTTCCTCTTTAATCATATTCTATCACCGAGAATATTAAGGATAATATTGATATAACAAACGCAACGGCTAGGAAATCCTGAACTTTGTATAACCTTAGCTTAGCGAGGGAAGTGTCAATGACTACTGCAATAAATATGAGAAATAACCATTTTAGAAACATTATTCCTAAATCCTCTATTGCACCTAAGATTCCAGTTTGCAGACCCCAAGGTAATATAAATACGTTAAGTAGAACAGAGCCTAGTAGATACTGCTTCATGTAACTACCCCATTTTAATAATGCCAGTAATTTACCACTATACTCGTAAGTTAATGCGTCATCTATCATTCCCATTTCTGCTAGGCCGGAGCTTTCAACTGGTAATTTTCCTGTTTCGAATAACCATAACATAAAGAAAGCTACAGAAGCAAACACGTGATCAAGAGCAAGGTAATATACTGGATTTTCTGCAAATTTTAGCTCTACATAAGGATTATTTGTCCCAGTAATTAGGGCAACTGCGAAGAATACCGTAATTAATGTGGCTTCTCCTAGAAAGTTGAATGAAATAGCTCTAGAAGTTCCTAGCGCTACAAAGTTGCTTCCAGAATCCATTGCAGAAATTATTTTGATAAAGGCAGCTAAAGAAAAGAGTAAAGCTCCGCCTAAAAAGTCAACAGTAGGAGTAAATATTATTGGCTGAGGGTAAACTACAGGTATAACGAACGATATCAAAACGTAGATTGAAAATATTACATAAGGTGAGTAAATAAATATTGCAGAGGCATTAATTGATACTATGCTCTCTTTCTTCAGTAGTTTGAGAATGTCGTAGTAAGGCTGAAATATGCTTTGGCCTCTTCTAGTAGATACATTAGCTTTTAATTTGTCTAGAATTCCTGCGTAAAGTGGGGAAAGTAAAATTACTCCTAAAACTTGAATTATTGTTTCTATTATTACCTCATTCATATTATCACCGCCAAGAGAGTTATTATAATAAAAGCGAGAATCATGTAAAAAATATAATAACTTAATGAACTATTCATATACGAAGTAGATAAAATCCTAGAGAACTTCTTATACGCCTTAGCAAGGCTATACATAGCCTCCCAAAATATATCTGCAGAGAATACTACCTCATTTTCTAAAATTTTAGTTCTGAGCAATTTAGACAGCATCATTCTGATATTGTTTGCTAAAGCGAATGATGAGTACTGTTCTTCAAGTTTTTCTCCATTATTCCACGTTTCACTTCTCCTAATTTTAGGTTTTCCAAATATTCCAAAAGTTATCAAGCTTATTATAAATAAAAGTAATAATATGTATAATGGAGAAATACCTCCGAATGGCTTTCCATAATTTGAAACTATGAGTAAACCTTCTAGCATGCCTAAACATGGTGCACCTGCAGTAAATCCTTTAAAGAAAATGTATGAATCTGAACCCAAGAGTAGGATAATGATTCCTACTAGTAATATAATAGAAGACTTGGTAGAACCTTCTGTTTTCCCTATCTTGAATATTTGAGTATAAGAAATAAATTTAATTAACGCACCAGTAGCTAATCCTTCACCCATTGCCACTATCGATCCTGAGATTATGGGAATAATAGAAAGAATAGAGTGTTCGACGTAAGCCAACATAAATAAGCTCTCTAAAAGCCCCCAAGCAGCTACTCCACCAATATTTGGTAATAATCCTGACATTGAAGTTGCTAGCAGAATTCCTCCTATTTTTCCTCTCAAGGATTTGGCTATCTTTACGTAAGATAATGATTCCCCTTCAACATCACCGGAAATAAAGAATAACCCTGTCTTTGCTATAGAGTGAGCTAAGGCGAACACGAGCGTAACGTCAAGAGCGAAGTGTGAAAGTATTCCGTTACTAATGAGATAAACTCCGATTCCAGTCAATATGGAGCCGTTATTCTCAATTGTACTGAAAGCTAACAAGCCTTTTACGTGTTCAGATACGTAGGCATAGAGTGCACCGAAGAAAACAGAAAAACCACCCATTCCTAATAATATAAAGCCAAAGTCTTGAGTTACTATACTGCGTTGTGTTAAAGATGCAATTTTTATTATACCGTATACTCCCATTAACGTCATTGTTGCGCTTAGTATCGCAGATAAATTTGCGGGTGCAGATCCGTGAGTTATTGGTAGCCATTCCATTACTAAGAAAGGAAATATACCCATTTTTACTATGAACCCAAATGTAGATATTATAAAAGGTAATGGCGATGAGAGCTCTGTAAAGTAAATGCTGTCAGTAATAGAATACGAATAGATAAATGCAGACAATATTAACGCTGTGCTCAGTTCTCCGAATGCCATAAAGGTGAACGCAGGATAATCTATTTTCTTATTTAGACCTATTATAGCATATGCAGGTATTGACATGATTTCCCAACCTGCTAGAAATTCTAGGTAATTATTGGAAATTAGTACGATATACATTCCTAGAATTGAAGTTATGAAAAGCGGAGAGAGCCATTTGCCGTAATTATCGTAAAATATTGAGAAAGCTGAAGAGAACAACCATACTATTCCAGCTATAAGCAAGAATATGCAATGCAACCCTTGGTATATTATGAGCACTGACGCTATTCCTAGTAAGGAGTAGCCTATTTTTCTATTAAACAAGGAAATTACTATAGATACCAATAATAAAAATAAAATGAGTAAGCAGAGCATTTTAATCACCTTTTGTCTCTACTAAAGCTTTCAATATTGTATACGGATTTGGAGGGCATCCGGCTATTCTAACGTCTCCTTTTATTTCTGGAGGCAAGCCTAATAGTCCGCCAGAAATTGCACATGCTCCTAGAAGAATTATTAACTTAGGCTCGGGCATAGCTTCATAAGCTCTCATAAGTGCTTCTCTCATTCCTTCGGTCATTATTCCCATTACTAAAAGCGCGTCAGCATGTCTAGGAGTATTTGTAAAAAATATTCCAAACCTGCTCATGTCGTATTGTGGGGAAGTTAACAGCTTGAGTTCTAAATTACATCCTCCGCAAGTTCCAACGTCTATTGGATAAATATAGAATGATTTCCTGAAGGTTGGATTTCTTTTTTCAACTTTAAATATATTCACGTCTCCGGTAGGTTTATAGCTAGGAAAGCATCTTCTACAGAATACGCATTTTTCTTGAGCCCATTTATTATCTTCTATTGCATTAGTTGGACAATTAACGTTGCCTTCTCCTTCAATTTTTGTGCTCCACGGTGCAACTTCTAATGGTTTTTCTTTTGGGAATTTCTCAGTTCTAATCCCACGTTTTATCCCTTTTAAGAACCAACTCATTCGAACTTCACCCCTATTTCTGATATCCAAATTCCAAAGCTTTCCCAATTAAATGGTAAATCCGTAAAAATATTTTTAACCATAGATTTTGAAAAAAGTCTAATATTTATTGAGGAAGGAGATAATAAGTAAATCTCACTAATTTTTCCTTTATTGTTAACTTCAACATAATATGCAAGGTCTCCAGAAGGGCTTTCAACTCTTCCTACTGCCTTTCCTTCAGCTAATCTATTCGTATATTCTATCTTTTTTAGATTTATTCTAGATAGCATATTTAAAGATTCAAAAATCTCCTTTCCTCTGACTATGAATCTGCCGAAGGCGTCTGCAGAATCGTAAGTTGAGATTTTAAATCCAAGGTCTTTATAAGGTAAGCCTATTTCTTCATTCCTTGCGTCGTATTCTAAGTTAGCTGCCCTTGCTGCAGGCCCTATGCTATCTTCGTTCTTAATAATCCCATTGCCTTGTAATCTATCTATAAATATTCTACTTTCTATCAGAGAATTGAATAACTCATTGAATTCCTTTTCAATAATTTCCAAGTCTTTTATTTTGCCTTCCTCTACGTTAATCCCTCCATAATAATTAACCCCAAAAAAGTATCTATGACCAAAATATTTCCCTATTATCCTATTAACTTTTTCAACTAACCATAATAATGAGCTCATCGGAACCTGAAATCCTGCAGCTTCTGTAAGTCTTTCTATAACTAAGAGATTATTCCTTATCCTCTCTAGTTCAATCTCTGCTATTCTGTCTAGTAATAATTCATACGGTACTTCTATTCCCAAGGCTTTTTCTATTGCCATTAAAAATGCTATTGTATGCGAAGCAGTGAAAGGAGCATTTATTCTCTCTATATAAAGTAAAGCATCGTTTATTTCTTTTCCTTTTATTTTAATCGTTCTAGACTTATAATATGGGTTAACGATAACGTCTCTAATATATTCTCCAAATGTTATAATATCAAGCCTCACAGATTCCATTAACCCGCCTGCACTAGGGCCGTAAACAAAATCAAAGGAACCATAAGCTGGAGTATATGCACTTTTCTCGATTTTCTCTTCACATTCTACGTAGCCGTCATTATATAAACAGAATTTACCTAGTTTACCTATTTTTCTCCTCATAATGACCACCAAGCTATAATAAATATTCCTATACCTAGTGATATAATTGCTGAAATTAAAGATATAATACCTAGTGTCTTATCTTCGTTCAGTGAATCTCTTTCTCCTTTAAACGTCATTTTGCTAACGTGGTAATTAACTGAGATGAAAGCAGCTGACAAAGCTATGAGGACTATAACAAACTCGATGACGCATTTTTCTATTAGTGATGATAAAATTAAAAATTCTCCAATAAATGTACCAAATGGTGGAGCCCCTGTGACTGCTAAGGAAGAAAGCAATAATGAATAAGGAATAAACTTATTCTTCCATAATCCATACTCTTCAATTCTCTTACTTTCATAAGTTTTAATTAGAAGTCCGCTAGAGTAAAAGGCTCCCGCTTTTCCGAATGCATGGGAAATTAAGAGAATTACTGCTCCTAGAATTTGCCCGCTGGCTAGTCCTAATAACGCTAAGTTCATGTTTTCAATTGTTGAATAAGCAAAAAGCCTCTTAAAGAACACTTGGCTTGCCATACTTATTGAGGCTATTACTATGGAAATTACTGCTATCCAAGAATATAATGTAAATATTGGGCATATTTTGTAAAATTGATAAAGAACGTATAGAGCCACTGGCAATAAGACGCCAGAGAACATTGCACTTATTGGTGCCGGCGCTTCACTGTGAGCATCTGGTAACCAAGTATTTACTGGAAAAATCCCTACTTTGGTGCCGAAACCTACTAGAGCTATAGCTGACGTGATCTTTAAAGTTAGTGACGAGTAATGATTCATTACTAGGTATGATACTGTTAAAGAATGCGTACTGTAGTATACTAGGATAATGGAAATAAAGGCAAAGGTTACTCCTGCTGAAACTATTATTGTATATCTCCAGCCGACTTCCATTGCAATTTCCGTTCCTTCAGTTATTACTAGGAGTATTGTAGATATTGTTGTGGCCTCTATTCCTACCCACATTAAACCTAGGTTGTTTATTACCAAAGTGAAGAGCATTGAAGAAACGAAGAAATTTAATAGCAAAAAGAAAGTTCTTTCACTTATTTTTGTTCTTTCGCCTTTGAGATAATTAATTGAGAATAATGCAGATAATAAATATATTGAAGATACCATTATTATAAAATACCAAGTAAGGGAAGTTACGTAAAAGTTGCATATTATGGGAATTTTGCCAAATAATAATAGGGAAATTAATACTTCGGCTATTCCTGAGGCTATTGTAGAATATTTAATACCTTTAATGAAGAAGACATTAGCTATTATTGGTACTACTATTAAGCTGATTATTAATACATTCACGGGCCTTTCACCTATCTCCTTTAGAGATAGGCGTCATCAGCCCTCATAAGATCGGGCGGTTCGGGGAATTAACCCCAGGGGGACGCCATCCCCTAGCTTCACTAATCAGCCAACTAAAACACTTTTAACAAGCTTAAAAGTTTTATTTATATAAAATTGTATTTTATCCAATTAGAAAGTTTTAATTGATAACACCCTCCTAGATTAACAAAAATAATTTAAACTATTTATTAATGTATAAGCAATATGGAACCTGAAAGCTTCTCGTCAAACAGTTATAAAGCAATAGTTTCCCAATTTACTGGATTTCTTTTGGATGCCTACGACTTGACAATGATATTAGGTATTGCTCCGGTAATAGCAAAGGTCCTTTTACCTCCTGCATCATCTTTAATTGCCACTTTTTCCGTCATATTATCATATTCCATAACAATAATATTTAGGCCTTTAGGTTCCGCAATTTTTGGCCATTTAGGAGACAAGATAGGTAGAAAAGGAGACTTAATAATTACTATCCTCGGCTTGGGAATAGCAAGTGCATTAACTTCAACTTTACCAACTTATGCCACAGTTGGAATATTATCCTTTATCCTTTTTATTATAATTAGAATTGCAGTGGGAATATTTGCAGGTGGAGAGTACGCTGCAGGACATCCCTTCGCAATGGAGTGGACTCCTTTTAAATGGAGGGGCTTAATTAGCGGAATAGTACAAGGAGGGTTTTCATTTGGTGCTGCCTTGGCGGCAGTAGTGGAAGCAGCATTTATTGGGTTCTTTGGGGTAAAGGCTTTAGATTCTTATGCATGGCGCTACTTGTTTTTAACTTCATTAGTTCCTGCAGTTATTGCGTTAATAATTAGGATTACTATGAAAGAAACTCCAGTCTTCGAAGATGTTAGAGCAAATAAATTAATCAGGAAATCCCCCTTCCTAGATTTATTTAGGAAGCCTTATAGGAGGGACTTCTTTCAAGTTATGCTTTACATGACTGGTTTATTCTTTTCAGCTTATGCCTTATTTGCTTATGTTCCTACCATTTTGGAGAATAGCCCGTCTATATATAGCTTAGGTGAAGCGGAAACAATATATTCTTACGGAACTTATGCAGCCTTTGCCGGAGCCGTAACTATAGGTGCATTATCTCAAATTGTAGGTAGGAGAAAAATAACAATTATATGGGCAATAATAACTGCTATCATATCAATTCCAATTTATTATCTTCTTATTTACTCGGCTACTATAGGAAGTGCCGCACTATCAACTTTAGCGGTAATAATAATAGGTTTCCTCACACAAGCGCCGTGGGGAATAGTCCCAATATATTTATCGGAAAGATTTAAGGCCTCTATGAGGGCTTCGGGCGTAGGTTTTGGTTATTCTTCGGGGATTTTTATAGGTGGGTGGTTTAGCATATATGTTCCGTTAATGCACCAGTATTTATTTAAGTCATTTGATACGCCAACTAATGTGTGGTTTTCTACAGCAGTACTATTAATTTTAGGGGCGTTACTAGTCGGTGTTGGAATATACTTAGGTCCAGAAACTTTAGGAACTAAACTAACTGAAGAGGTAGAAGAAGGTAAAGTTACTCCTCAGTAGGTAAAATATCACCTAGCTTTGTTGCGTATACTGAAATTTTAAATTTTCCTTTAAGATTTTTTAAATCTTCCTCAACATAGCTTTCCTTTCCTCCATAGTTTATGTAAATTCCTCTGAATTCTCCATTGACGAATATTAATCTGAAAATACCGTCTCCATAAGCTGAGATGTATAATACTGGATAATTATTGCAACTGGCTATTAATTCTTCAAGAGAAGAAATTAAGTCGTTTGTATTTATTTCCTTTTCTAGGATTAATTTAGATTTAGCGACTAATTTTGTTACGAATGAAATCCTCTTAAGATGCTCGGATAAATTCGCATTCCTGAAGTTTTCCTTGTAGTTTACATAATCAAAATAGATTTTTTCCTTTAGTTTCCTACCAATCTCATCGAAAATTTTGTAAAAGTTTGCTTCATTATTACCTTCGTAATATATTTGCGCAAAAGGCTCATCATCTAATATTACAGTTATTTTCATTTTATCTTCTTTGCCTTCCAAAGTGAGTTGGCAGAAATTTTTATCTATCCTTATATAATATTTCATCTTAATTTTTTTATTTATTATGATGGAAGGAATTTCTATTAATACAGAATTACCATCCTTTAACGCTGATGGAATACAATTTACTATGTTATTTAAATCACTAAACCAAGACTTTATGAACTCTCTATCAGTGATCGGAAGCTTCACAATTTTGGATAACATTATCGTAAGAGTCTTACATTATCTTTTTTAAAAAAAATTTTCTATATTAGTCTTACCTATTTATACGCTAACTTAGTTAAAAATCTATACTAATGTTAATCTGAAGCAACATGACTATAAGCAAAAAACTCATGTATATATAACGATAGTAATAAAATATTTTATGTGCAATCCTTATCCATATGAATATCAACCATAAGGCTACGGATATCCGCAAGGGGTCGGACTTTCATTGAGGTTTCATGAATTTGTATTCAACTCCTCGTCCTCATTCCCCCTGTCCGGCTCCCCACGCCTAGGTTAGGGAGCCAGCCACGACATGGGGAGCCTCATTGAGCCCATCCTCCCCCTCACATTGCTCATAGAGTTCATTGTAGGGCCCTCTTCTACATGTTAATACGCGACTACAGTATTTATAAATTATTTACTCAGCTTACTTAATAGCGTTGAAAAGGATTAGGAATGACATAAACTTCACTGCTTATCGAAAACTGTTGACAACGGTGTAATTCAAATAATAGTTAAATGTAACAACATTTTGTTTTTCCTAATATTATTTATAGAGTCCCGTTAATCTATGTTAATAAGTTTTAAATTATCTTGAAAGGAAAGTAGGTTATGGCTAAAAACATAGTTGTAATGATAAATTCGGGTAAAGATCAGAAGGCTAAGATATTAACTGGATTAACTTTAGCTTTAGTAGGTAAGCAAAAGCACTTGTTTGATGACGTTCAAGTTATTTTCTTTGGTCCTAGTGAGCAATTAATTGCAGAAAAAGATCCAGACATAATGAATATGC
The DNA here is from genome assembly GCF_009729545.1 of Acidianus infernus. Lineage (NCBI taxonomy): Archaea > Thermoproteati > Thermoproteota > Thermoprotei > Sulfolobales > Sulfolobaceae > Acidianus > Acidianus infernus. The sequence goes on along the minus strand of NZ_WFIY01000004.1, from coordinate 1,307,027 downwards.
TTGAACAGTTAATAAAAGTTGAGAACGTTTATGCTTGTCAATTAGTTGGAGATAATATGAAGATTACTGATAAATTAAAGGAAGTTAAAGGCTTAAACGTGACATTGGTAGGCCCAGTAATTGCCGATTTTGTAGCTAAAGGATATGAGATACTTAATTTCTGACACGTACTCTCTTTAGATAAAGAGAAAAAATTGTATATAATTTATTTATTTTGTTTATATTATTTAGTGTAAGAGATTTTTCTTTAATTTAGTATTAATGAAATTATGTTATAATTAGAGATTATATGTTATTAACTAGAATATATCATACTAAATTGTATTCTAGTTTTTATTGATGAGATTTAAACTTAGTGGAATTCAAGGAAGAATTGTGAGTACATTAAAACATATAAGCTAACAATTTCAAGCCTTTATATGGATTTTAGGATAATAGAAAGTGAGGCAGTGGCCTCATACTTGGGTATGAAAATTATAGAAGTTAAAGATGGTAAATCGAAACTTGAAATTCCTTATAGTGAGAAGATCTGTAGAAGGGGAGGAGTTTTGCACGGCGGAATGATAATGACTTCCATGGATTACGCAGGCGGATTGGCAGTTGCTTCAATTAATGATGGAATAGACCAGGTTACTCAAGAACTTAAGGTAAATTTTCTTGAACCCATGTATAAAGGTCCCTTTATCGTTGAAGCTAAGGTGTTAAGAAAAGGAAGGACTGCAGTAGTTGTTGAAATTGAATTCAAGGATTCTGAAGGCAAGTTAGGTGCTGTAGGTTTAGGAACATGGTATATAATAAGAGATAGAAAAGTAAGCAAGGAGTAAGATACAAGAAGGGATATTCTCGAGAGTGTGTCCAACTATAAATGAGTAAAACTTTCCTAACGTGGGATTATTGTTAACTTGATAACACTTTAATTAAATTAAGAGCTAACGTCGAATTTAATGTTGATCTATGAATAAGTTTCAAATAAGTTGGATGCACTCATTCTCAACATAGAGAATTTATTTATTATATATAACTAGTTTAAACTCTACTATTCTCTCAATATTATTTATATCTTCCTATTTCATATTGATATTATGGACTTTAATGCAATAGCAGAAAAATGGCAGAAAGTTTGGGAAGAAAGGAGAATATTTGAAGCTAAGGTTGATGAAAAGAAACAGAAATATTTCATTACAGTCCCCTTCCCTTACACTAATAGCCCGATGCACATAGGTCACGGTAGAACATATGTTACTGCAGATATTTATGCCAGATATATGAGAATGAAAGGTTATAATGTTCTATTTCCCTTTGCCTTCCAATTTACTGGTACTCCAATATTATCTGTGGCTGATGCAATAAAAAGAGGGGACCAAGACATCATAGATTTTTTCAAGAACGTTTACGAAATCGATGAAGAGAAAATAAAGGATCTTTCTGATCCTTATAAATTGGCTGAGTACTTTAGACAAGAAATGGAGAAAACAGCAAAGGCTGTAGGCTTAAGCGTGGATTGGAGAAGGAGTTTTACTACTGTAGATGATAGATTTGCCAATTTTATCCAATGGCAATTCAAGAAACTTAAGGATAAAGGGAAATTGGTAAAAGAAACTGACGCAGTAGGTTATTGCCCTAGAGATCAATTTCCAGTAGGAATGCATGATACTAAAGGTGATGTAGAACCAGAAATAGAAAAATTAGACGTCATATTCTTTGAAGGAGACTACTTTTATCCAGTTGCAACTTCAAGACCAGAGACGGTATTTGCAGGAGTAGGGGTGGCAATTAGTCCTTTAACAACTTACGTGATCGCAGAATATTCAGGGAAGAAGATTTTACTTTCTAAAGAAGCATTCGAGAAACTTTCTTATCAGAAAGAACTTAAGAAGGTAGGAGAAGTTAAACCTGAAGAGTTGAAAGTAAAAGAGGCAGTAAATCCGGTAACAAGGAAAAAGGTTAAAGTGGTTCTGAGCAAATTGGTAGATCCTTCAATAGGTACTGGTTTAATTATGCTAACTCCTGCTCACGATCCTATTCATAAAATAATTGCAGAGGATAACGGAATTGAAGATTATTACTCAGTAATATCTTCTCCAGACTTGCCTGAAATACCCACTGAAGAAATAGACATTAGGGACATGGCTGAATTAAAGGATTTTGCTGATCAAATATACAGAATTGAATATTATAAAGGAGTAATGAAAGATGTATCTACGTATGTTCCAGATTATATGAAGCAGTACGTTAAGGAAATGATCTCCGGTAAACCCGTAAAGGACGCAAGGATATCTACTGTAGAATTACTTAACAGCATAGGTAGGCATGACACAATTTACGAAATAATGAATGGCCCCATTTATTGTAGATGCGGGGCGCAAATAGTGGTAAAGGTAATAAAAGACCAATGGTTTATAGCCTACGATGACCCGGAGTGGAAAATGGCTGTTCTGAATTCTTTAGATAACATAAATTTTGTTCCGTCAGAAGTTAGAAAAGATATAGAGAAGGCAATATTTAATTTAAGGAAGAGGGCAGTAGGTAGAAGCAGAGGTTTAGGAGTTAAATTACCTTGGGACGAAAGCGAAATAATTGATAGTTTATCAGATTCTACAATTTATACCGCATTTTATACAATTTCTCACTTACTCAAGAAGGCTAACGATAAGCTCTTTGACTACGTATTTTTAGGTTTAGGAAATCCTGAAGAGATTAGTAAAGAACTAGGAATAAGTAAGGAAGAAGTTGAGGAATTAAGGAAGGAATACAATTACTGGTATCCAGTAGATTCAAGGCATAGCGGAAGAGATCTGATACAAAATCATATTCCTTATTATATTTATAATCATTTGGAAATCTTAGGTAAGTTGCCAAGGCAAATAGTAATAAACGGATTCGTAAGAGTAGGAGGAAAGAAAATGAGCAAAAGCTTTAGAAACGTTTATCCATTAAGTAAGGCCATAAAGGAGTACGGCGTAGACCCCGTTAGGATAGCCTTGGCTACTCCTAAACTTTCTGAGGACGTCGAGTTTAATTCGTCAGTTGTCACTTCTATTGCAGATCAACTTAAGAGAATTTACTCCTTAATAGTAGAACTATTAGAGACAAAAGGAGGGAATAACTTTGGAACTGCGGAAAAATGGTTATCAAGTATAATAAGTGAGAAAATAAAAACTGTAGACAAGAAAATGAGAAATCTAGATTTCTTTGAAGCTTATAATATAATTCTATATGGTATTTATAACGATTTCAAGGATTATCTAGATTTTACTACCGGTATTAATGAAGATCTTATAAAGAAATCGATTTCAGCTTGGCTAAGAATGATTTATCCTGCAGCTCCTCATATAGCAGAAGAACTTTGGAGTAAAGCTTTCCTTGGTTTAGTTGCAGAACAGGAGTATCCTAAGCCTGAAGAGTTTACTATTTATCCAGACGCTGTTGTTGAAAAAGGTTACATAGATTATGTTATAAGCGAAATTAAGGAATTAGAAAGAATAGTAGGAGAAGGCGAAAAGGCAGTTATTTATGTGAACAACGATTTATCATTAGCTAAAGACGTTGCTAAAGCTATCGAAGAAGGTCAAAGCTTATTTGAATTTGCTAGAGGAAATGAGAAGCTAGAGAAAGTTTACTCATCTATGAAAGCTTACGATGGTATCTTTAGGAAATCATTGCTTACATTACAGGAATTTGATGAAATAAGGACCTTAGCTAATTATGCAAATTATATAATGAGAAAAACCAATTTAGGACAATTAAGCGTCTACGACAGTAATGATCCTAACGTGCCAGACTTTAAAGGTAAGAAGTCTCAAGCTTTGCCTCTTTCTCCATCAATAGTGATATTTTCTAGCTAAGGATCTTCATTAGAGTATTTTTTACGATCTCTCCTAAAACTCTTGTAGTTTCCAAATCCAAGCTACATTCATGAAAGCCGTCCTCATGAAGTTTCCAAGCCGATTTCCACATTTTAAACACTTCTGGATATTTTTCGTTAATTAACCTAGCAGCTTTAAATAATATTTCTGATTTCCATCTTTCTTTCTTATTAACTTCAGAAAGAATTGGTTCTAAATTCAGCCTTCTTGAAATTAACTTTATTGCTTCTTCCGCAGCTTTATAGTACTTCTCTGAAGCTTGAACTATATCGCCCCTATCTAAGAGTTCGTCAGCCTCTTCCAAGTAATTCATTATATTTCTCGTTTGCAATTTCAACTAATCTTTTTACATCTTTTATTAAAATTTTTAACGTATCTTGATCTAGAGTAGCGGTATAAAGGGCAGTAGCGCTATTCCAATAATCTAGAATTTCTTCACCTAGATCTTTTGATATCTCTAGAGCAGCTCTATTAATAGAAGCCAAGGTCCAATTCTCTGGGCTGATTTTAAGATATACAGATATGGTTTTTATTGCTTCTTCCGCAGCTTTATAGTACTTCTCTGAAGCTTGAACTATATCGCCCCTATCTAAGAGTTCGTCAGCCTCTTCCAAATAAACATCTGCAGGACTTTTAAGGATCTTCTTCACAATATAGGATTGTGTTTTATTAAAAATAAACCTTTATTTGCTAAAATTCGTTAGATCTAGCTATTTATTTTGTTAAAAATCTTTATTCTCAAACTTTTTAGTATAAAGTTATGTCAAAGTAAAATATAATAACTCTCATTCAGTTAATTTAAGTCTTTACGTTAGGTTTCTTTCTAAGAAACCCTAAATACTGTTAAAAGAACTATTCTACTATGAAAAAGATTGTAATTGTAGGTGGCGGAATAGCTGGAATGGGTATTGCGAATACATTAGCAGATAAGTTAAAGGGAAAAGCCGAGATTACCGTAATAAATAAGGAGGACTTTTATTTTGCTGGGCCTAGCAGACCTTTAATCTTAACTGGAGAACAAAACTACCATAGAATTATAAGAGGTTATGAAAACGTGGGCGTAAAAGGAATAAAATTAGTGGTAGGCAATGTTTATAAGGTAGATCCCGATAATAGGAAGGTTTACGTAAGCGAATCAACATTTGGTAATAAAGATTTAGTCCTAGATTACGACTACCTAGTTCTAACGCCAGGGATAGTATTTGATGGTTCTAAAATAACTGGTTATGAAAAATACTGGTGGAAAAATACCACTGTTTACGACCCAGGAAGAGTTAACGTGCTTAAGGAAAGATTATGGACTCAAAACGAAGGTACAGTTATAGTTTACGCTCCTAAAGCTCCTTACAGATGCGCTCCAGCACCTACTGAAACTACATTACTTGCTCATACGGTCTTAACACATAGAGGAGTAAGGCAGAAGTTTAACATTATTCACATAGATGCTAACGATAAAACTCAACCACCATTCATAATGGATATCGTAAAGCAAACATATGATAAAGCAGGAATTCAATTAGTTACAAACCAAGAAATTACGGAAATTGGAGAAGACTACGTAGTTACTAGTTCTGGAGAAAAATACAAATACACTATTCTAGCGATGTTAGAGCCTAATAGAGCACCTAAGTTTATTGATGAGGCAGGATTAGGTAAAGGTTTTGTAGATATTAGATCTCCTCAAGATTTAAGGCATCCTAAATATGACGATGTACTATCTGCAGGAGATGCAGCAAAGCTACCTTTCCCTAAGAACCAAGAGATAGCATTTGAAAGCGCTATGTTTGCTGCAAATAAAATCTTAGAGATGGAAGGAGTAAGCGAGAAAGTGCCAGTACAATACGCATTCGTTGGCTGGGCCTATATGGGCAATTTAGAAGGAAAGTTGGAGACGTTAAGTTTACAATTTCAGATGGACTTAACAACGCAACCTCCAAAGCCGACTAAAGATCCCCAGTTAAAGAGAGATTACACTTTACAGAAGGACAGATGGGAACAAGCATATCTAGAAAAATTGTTTGGATATAAAGCTATTTAATGAGACAAAACCGTTTTTATTACGTTATTCAATTTTTCTAAGTGTACTCTTATATCCTCTTCTGTATGCACCTTACTGATTGACCATTGTGAATCATAGTTGTTCATTGGAATTATTCCTGACTCTAGCATGCCTTTAAAGTATTTATTCCATTTCTTTACATTAATTTCTAGAAATTCTGAATACCTCCTTGGGGGACTTTCTCTGAAATATATTGTACCGCTAATTCCCCAACTAGTTACTGATGCCTTGATCTTGTTATCTTCTATTAAATCCTTATAGCCTTTAACAAGGATATCGTTAAGTCTCATCATTTCATACATACTCTGTTCGTTCAGTTCGTCCAAAGTTACTTCTAAAGCTTTAATTGAAATAGGACTGGCTCTCACGTAATCTTCTTCTTTATAATTTATTCCAACTATCCCTATTGGTATACTTCCTGCTAGCGCTCTCCCAAATAGTATTATGTCAGGCTTAATCTTTAGGTAGCCTGAAGCACCGTTGTAATACTTTCCTCCGGTTTTTATTTCGTCTGCTATAGTTATAATTCCATATTCTTTTGAGATTTCCATTACCCCTTTTAAGAATCCATTTTCAGGTAAAATTAGTCCCATGTGAGTAGCTATTGGTTCGAAAATTATTGCTGCAATATCGTAGTTTTGCCTCACAATTTTTTCTAGATAATCTAAGTTATTCCATTCTGCAATTATCTCCTCTCCTAAATCGCACTTCTTTATTAAATCATTTTGGCCGAACCTTATTATTTTCCTCTTTCCTGAAAGCTGTCTAGCTAAATTAATAGCGTAAGCTTTTGCTTGTTTTTCGCTTGAAAATATTTTAACAGACCTTAATGAGAACCTTCGTTTGAGCTTTTCTATTGTTTCTTTTTGATTGCTACTTCCTCCTAAGATTGAATTGACTAATTCTGGATTTCCGTAGCCAAGTAACGCATCTCCGTTAGACATGTCAAAGTCTATGTATTCTTTTCCTTCTATATCCCAGACTCTGTTTCCTCTCCCTCGTTTTAGAATAGGTAACTTGTGAGTTAATTTTAAAATAGGGAAGGATTCTTCATAAAAAACCTTCAGATGCGAGTGCATTCATTCCACCGAATCTTTTGCCAAATATAATATATTAATGAAGGTATTAATATAGTTTTGGATTGTACATATTACGTTTTTATTGAACAGTTTTAAACTATTTTAACTGTTGCAAAAACAGATAAATTGCCTTATATCCTATAGCTTTGGCGTTGATTTCTGCCAGTTTAATCTCTTGCTCGTTGGCGTTATAATAATCCAGTTGCAACTTAGGATAAATGGTCATTCCGTCTACGCTTACGTTAAAATTAATGATTATTGAATACACGTTAGCTCTTTTTGTCGAAGAAAGAGAGATGGAGGCGCATTCAACTTTTTTCATTATTTCATCCTTCTCTTTATTCATTGCATTCATTATTTCATCTACTTTTTCGGGGAGTACTAGTTTCATGTAATGCAAAAGTATCCCTTTCTTCTCTAATTTCACTCTACCCTTCTTGGAAATCAACAGCTTACCAACTTCTCTTATACAATCCTTGCATATCTTCATGCACTTTTCTCCAAAACATAAATTACAGTAACTACCTAAAAGCACCTTAGAAGCTAGGTCAGCCATTTTATCAACGTCATAATAATAGAAAATTCTACCTTCCTTTATTGCCCTATCAACATAATCTCCCATTTGGGTCTCAACGTTTTTTGGAGAAAGTAATACTTCAATAGAAGAAATTTCTCCAATGCTACTGTCTAACTTAGAAAATGAAGTACCCCCTCCTTCCTTCTTCACTATATCGACAACTCTGGCAACAGGACCTTTGCCTTCCTTCTTTTCTACAATATAGCTTACGTCAACTCCTTCCAGATACAGATTCCTAAGTGCGTCGTCCAAATTATCGTATTCAGGAGTTTTTGGAGTCAAAGCTACTACCAAGTACTTTAATGTATTCTCACTATCGTTATTGTTATCATCAGTTTTACTCCTAATTAGCCTCCCTAAACGCTGGTAAAACCTTAAAGGGCTTTGAGGAACGTCCGTCATAATTAATAACTTCGCCTCTGGAATATCAATACCTTCTTCGCCTACTAATGTAGATATAATTACGTCAATTTCTCCTCTTTTAGCACTTTTAACTAATTTTTGTCTCTCAAATTTTGACGAATCCCCGGTTAGAACTTTTATCCTCCCCGGGTCTAAATCCTCTATTGCTTTTTCGAACTCATAAGCGGTAGCTTTTCTGCTAGTGAAAATTAATACTGGTTTAAAATCCTCTATTTTATATATTGAAAGAATTTGCCTTAAAGCCCTAGCTTTATGACTTAACTCCTTAGATTCACAAAGGAAGTCTAGCTGAGGGTTTTCCTCTATTTTTCCCTCCATTCTGCCTAGGCTTTCACAAAAGGCCTCCTTACCGTAACTATAAAGCGTAATTTCAAGGAACTTTAAAGTGTTTTTATCACCTTTTATTTGGCCTCTGAAAAAAGCTTCATACGCAGAATCCTCTATTTTATTCATTTCCGCATCAAACACGTCAGCAATTGCTTTGGGAGGGTTAAAAGTAGGGTCTATTTCTGCTAAAGCTTTAAAATCGTAGTTTAAGAATTTTGGCTTACCGAGCTTTTCTATTAGCCTAGGGTCTACCATGTATTTCTTATAAGAAGGAAGTAGAGCAGTAAAGCCAATCAAGTACTTAGGATCTAAACTAACTAATGTGGATTCATATCTACTATCTCCAAAAGCGTGGTGAACTTCGTCAACGATTATTGCCTCAGTTTCTGGAGCACATTTTTCTGCAGTAAAAGGAGTTGAAACTATTATCTTTTTACCTTCCTCAAAGGCAGTGCATTCTCCTTCATACTCCATCCCAACGTCTTCCCCAAAGATTTTCCTCCAGAAATTGAAGTACATTTGATCGCAAAGCAACCTTGTTGGCTCCATTACGATTACATTCTTTACTCCTTTTTTAAGGAAGTAATATGCCATGAAGAGTTCTATTACAGTCTTACCGCTTCCAGTAGGCATTGAAACTACTATGAAGTTACTTTTCCCTTCTTCCAGTTCTCTTATTATTCTCTCGCTTACGTAAGATTGATAAGGAAATAAGTTATAACCTAGTTTGTCCTTTACTAACTTGCCAAAGTCAGAAAGCATTCCTAACTACATGTGCAGAGTAGAAAATATAACATTTGCTATACTAATTTCCTCTCCGCCAAAACCCCTTGGTAAGCTACCTCACCTTGTTCATTTTCTTTGGATTCGCAATTAAAAGGAACTGCAAGAGCACCGAAAGTGGACAAATACAACAAGAGAGAGGTTGATGAGCATAAGTAGACCGTTAGGCAAACCCAGCAATAAAAATGATGAGAAAAGAGAATACGGAAAGACGAAGAATGTGAAATAGTTAGACTCAGATGACATAAAAAATAGAGAACATGAAATAAAAACAAAACAAGGAATAGTGGCTCCCATTTCATTAAGCGTTATAAATGGTCTAATCTATTAGGTGTCATAATAAGTGTTTACCCGTACTTCTAATTCCGCCACGGGCTTCATACACCCTCCGAGGAATGCCAATACCCTTGTGAGCAGTCATCAGTTGAGAGATCATTCGGCATTTAGAAATGATTATCGTAAAAATGTTACAGTCTGAGTAGACTACGAACGTAAATCTTTCCGGAAGCAAAGCAAGGTAGTAAAACAATGAGTTACTATCAAACTAGTGTGCAGAGAAAGAGGGATTGTTACTCTTCACGGTAAGCTTTTATCTTGCTTTAAAGACTATAGGTTAATGGAAGAGAAACTTACCAAGGAAGACATAATAGCTATGCAGAAGCTTTTTATGAATAGCTATGAAAGGTTTGCTTCAGTTTATTTCTTCCTAATTGCAATAGCTGCTATTGCCGACTATTTATCTATATCTCTCAAAAATTTAGAGATTAGTATCATATTTGGTGTAACCTTCATGTTTATTATAACTGTTTATTTTACAGCTCTAATCTTTAAGTATTCACAATTTATAAGGCTACGCATGCTATTTTTTGGCCATAACAAATTTAAAAATTACTACATTACTAAGATAGTTATATTTATCATTTACATGATAGCTAACAGCATTTTACCCAATTATAACCTGTTTTTATTCGAAGTTACAACTGTGCCTTTAATTCCTATTATTATACTATTACCCTCAGGAAGTCCAGCTACAGACAAGTTTAATAACATGATGTACAAACTTTCCTTGATTTACGTACTATTTTCTCCCGTCTATTATTTTACCGGCATATCCTCGTTTCTAGTAACTTCACTACTTTTGTTTGCAGGGGGAATTTACGTTGTTGTTAGACAGAGTTAAAGTTCTCGTACTTATTTTCCTTTACGTCAAAGGCCCCCTTTCATTTACAGAACTCTTGAATATGATTAACGAAGTAAACGAACTTACTAAAAAGGAGAGAATAACTAAGGGGAATCTAGATTCTCACATCAAGGTGATGTTAAACAATGGCTTAATTGAACGTAGGGAGAGTTTTTATTTTATCACTGGTAAAAAGGTAATTTATAAAATAACTGAAAAGGGTAAGGAGGAGTTATTTAATACTATTAAAGAGTTAGAGTACATAAGAGACTTAATAAAGGAAAATAAGAAGTAAAAACTATAAAAAATACGTAAAAATAATTTCATATATTTCGTATAAATAAAAAGGAATAAGAAGATAGTCAAAGTTATTTATTTTTCTATAGAAATAAATTAAAATAGAGTAAAATACGAAATTAATGGCAAATTGATAGAGCATTATTAATATATTTAATCCTCCAAGCATTTCTATTATAGAATAAAATAATGCAGCTCTTATGAAGCCTAGATACGTATATAATCTCTTATAGAAAAATTCAATTTCTAGTTTGGGTACTATAAAAGACATCAGTAAATTATAAATTAAGCTGTATTTCGGATTTTGCAGCGCACTGCTAATAGCCCATACAAGTTCATTTGAGAATAATTTTTGTTCCAAATTTAGCGTAAAATATCCATATATAATAATTACTAAACTATAAATACTTAAATATTTAATCAAAAGAATTTTTTCCCTTTTTTGTATATTATTATATCTAACATTAAATTTAGTAATATAATCAAATATTATTATGGAGAAATATAGATCTAGAATATAACTAACTATATAATAAATTTGAGCAATAGCAGAATAATAACTGTAACCTATTATATGTCCTAAAACACTAAAGAATACGAGAAACATTAAGAATATTAGGAATGATATTACCATAATAACTGTCTTATTGTTTAAATTAATTTTCATGAACTATCACCTTATTAAGGGAAGGGATTAGGAAGAGTATTTAGTATTTTTTCCTTATAGCGGGATGATTTTGTTTTAATATATAATCATAGGGTGCAAAAGGTAGTAATTTGTCTGATATTGCTTTATATGTATAGATTCCTAAATCCTCGAATAATTCGTTTGTTATATCTATTATAATAGGATCATCATTTATCTCATTAATGAATGTGTTTTTGATTATTGATAAAAGGTAATCAGATTGAATTGTATGATCTTTGAGATTTTTTAACTCCTCTATTCTATCTAAAAGATCTAAAGGCTCATAAATTTCATTACTCTCTTTAAAAGTTTCTTTAACAAAGTTTTCTATTTTTGTTATATTTTCTCTATTAAAGGCATAATAAAGATATCCCATGTCGTAAGGATCAACTTCATAATCAAATATAGTTTTATAATTTAAATACTCTATATTATCTATAATATTATCTATATTATTAAAATTATCTATATGAAATAAATGGAAGCCGAATACAGCTTCTTCTACCGATTTTTAAGTAAGTGTTGGTGTCTTATTTTCAGACTTTATTACTAGTTTAAGGTAAATTTCGTGCAAAGAGTAAATGATGATAAGGGAAAGTTTACGCATAATGTTTGCTAGAAGGAGATTTTTAATAATAGTAGTAATTTATATCTTTTTAAACGCATTATTCACGTATACTTCTATTAGCACAAATCCATATCCTTATGTTAAATTTGCAGTGATACCATCTATAGCGTCCCTTATGTTATCTGACGTTTTCTTTATTCTAACAATCTTCCTTTCTGACATAATATCAGAAGAAAAGAACTTTGCGAGGGTCGTTTTCCTAAAATCGTTATTCAAAAATAATATTAAAAGGTACTTATCGTCGAAGGTGTTATCTGCAATAATCTTAATGTCTGCCTTATCTATAGCCCTTAGCGTCACAATAGTTGGAGTCGTTAACTATTACCTAGTAGGTCTATCGTTTATGCAAATGTTAGAAATCTCACTAATTCTATCAATAACACTTATAGTAATTAATATACAAATGGTTGGTATTGGATCCTTATTTAGTGATCCCAGAATAAGCATAGTATTCAATTTTATTTTCTATTCATTATTTTATAATGGCATAATTCTTAATATAATAGGAACTCATTATTTAAGTTATTATTACTTGGATCTAGGGAATCTAATTGAATTTTTAATAATTAAAACAATAGAAAAGCAAAGTATTTCCGAAATAGTTGCAGTTTGGGGTTATAAAGTACCTCCTCATCAAGTAACGATATCATTAACGTGGGCTACAATAGGTATTTTAATTAACTTAGTAATAGGCGTGATTCCCATAGTTTATAACGTGATAAAAATAGTAGGTAAAAAAGAAGATTAACCTAGTAGAATTGTAGTTGAAATAAACTGAGTGACTCCATTTATACTTAAACCATTTTCCAATTTATTATCGATAAAGGACTCGTAAATTAAGCTCTTTTTCCCTAAAGCCGTAGCTAATAATACAATGTTCTGAGCTATTATTCCAGCTTCTATTAGCGATAATTTGAATCCCAATTCGCCGTATTTTAAAACAGTTCTTAAGATGTTGTTGACCAAGAATATTATAACCGACGCTTTAGAAGCCATATCCCTATCCATAAACCCAGAATAAATTACTTTAATTCTTTCTTCATTAGACGAAAGTAAATATATTGATAATATATCTGGGTTAAAATAATAAATCCCTTTCTCAAGTCCGTCAACGTTATTAACAAGTACATAAACGGAGTTAGGATATAATGCACCAGGAGAAGGATAAGTTCTTAATGTTCTTCCAGTATACTTATCTTTAGAACTCTTACCTGCACCATAAACTAATATCGAAGATAGTTCATCAAATTTAAGTTTGTTATTAAACTCTCTCGAACTACGTCTTTTCATTAGTATATCCGCTAGATCTACATTTATGTTTTCGAGAGGCCTTAATTTAATTTCTTTACCTATTTCATAATTTGGTATACTAATCATTTTTGCAATATCTGGTGATATGAAAAAACCGCTAGTTATGGACAAATTTGATGATAATTTCTCACGTTTCATTTCACTTAAATAAAGGCTCCAAATAGGCGGAGTATATAACATGTCCAAAATTCTATCACTTACGGAATTATATCTTAATGTTATCCAATTTTTCGATCTAAATTTTATTAGCATCAAACATTACATAAATATTTTGGAATATTAGTTTAAAATTAAGTCGTAAAATCCGACTTTCGTATACCTAATTAAAACAACAATGGTAGTTATTCTCATGAAACGTTTTGTAGCGAAAACGGTGTTCTTAACTAGGAAATTTATGATATCCTTGGCAATTTACATGATATTCATGATATTTCTATATATTTACTCCAGTTATTTTCTTCACAAGTTACCTAGCGAGGCACGCCTTTTCATCCTCAGTTACTTGTCATACAATCTCTGGTTTTATATCTCACTCATTTCTAGCGCGCTTGCTTCTGTAACGATTTCAGAAGATCTAGAGGAGAAGGCGCATTACATATTCTTAAAGTCGATATATAGGAACTCGTTCCGCAATTACGTATGGAATAAGGTAATGATAGAGTTAACTTTCTTGACTATCTTAAGCATAATTTCCTCACTAATTCTGTTCATCACAATTTCCTCACCAGTAGAGAAATTTACTGTGGATGATTACGAAAGGCTCTCGATATTGCTCCTTCTATTATCTACAATACCAATAACCTCGACAATAGCGTTTAGTAGCTTTATACCAGACCAAAAGTCAGCCCTACTCTTCTCTGTAACGTTATACTTTTTCGGCAACGTGCTTATTGATTATTATTTACAAAAGTACGCTCCTCATCTGATGCTCTACGTTCTATTCACTTTACCTTATTATTTCCCCACGGCGTTCCACAACTGGAGAGAGATATACTTCCAGACGAAGATTGTGTACTATGGACTTTACGGCACAAATCTACCTTACGTCAAGTATTGCACTATCCTGGAAGTTTTGATATTGTATGCCATTGTGTCTGCAATTTCTATGGTTGTCGGAATAGAATTCAACTTAAGGAAGAGGATTAAAGATTAATTGAAAATGAGAAAGACCCTTTGGTATGCTACTAAATGATAGTAAATGTGAATAACTGGTAATAAAGTCTGAAAATAAGACACCAACCTTTACTTAAAAATTTGTATAGTTACTATCCATTAATGATCAAAGATAAAAATTAGGATTATCAAACACTGATACATGCAAAACTATGTGTATCTTCATTTTCTACTTGTTGTTTCTCGGGTGTTGCAGTGACACCTACTGAGATAGCCATGAGATGGTGGTGCAAAAGTGAGCAAATATATTTTAAACCCTAAAATTAAGATTTTCTTGATAAATGAGAATAAGTTGAATTTTTTAATAGATCACTCGCTAGTAGCTGTGTTTACTCGTGGCGTAATTTATCCTTAACTTCTAATTCCGCCACGGGCTTCATACGCCCTCCGAGGGAAACTCCATTACCCTTGTGAGCAGCCATCAGTTGAAAGATCATCAGTAAAAATATTAAAAATATAGTGTAATACCATATAAATTAACTATTCAAAAACAACATTTAGAGTAACGAGCAGTTTCGTAAAAGTGTTACAGTCTAGCTAGTTTTAGAGTTAATAAAAAATTACAAGCCTTACCCTTCTACGATAGACCCAAAATCACCTCCTTTAAAATAGCGTTTCTACTAGATTTTCTGTAAATAAGTTAATTGAGAACAATAGTTTAAATTCTTCCCATTGTCAACACGTGAAAAACAAATAAGGAGAGAAAGACCTTTTAAATTAGTAGCCTTATAAGTAAACTATTTATCGTATGCATTCTAACGCGTCCTCTTTCTCACCTCTATCTTTCCTGATTGAACTTCTAATACAATTATAAATTCCATTATCCTCATTAATGTCATATTATTCTTGTGTCTACCGCGAATAGCGAGGCTTTACCCTTTAACCCTAATTTATTGTAAACTTCGTTAGTCTTAAACACAGACTTTATACTATATTAAAGGTATAGGAAAGCGAAACTATACACGTGCAAGGGCATTTAATGGAAATAAGGAATTTAACGGTAAAGAGGGGGAACACGACAATTCTCGAAAACGTTAACATTATTGAAGATAATAACCCCATCTGTTTAACTGGACCTAACGGTAGTGGGAAAACCTCGTTGTTATTGGCAATTGCTAAGGTAATTCCAGCAGAAGGAGAAGTGAAGTTTGGCGGAAGGGAACTAAGTCAGGATGAAATAAGCTTCCACGTAGAGGGCATGAAGCCTTATGAACACTTGACCGTAAAGGACTACTATAACCTAGTAAAGGAGTTATATAATACTGAGGTTAAGGATATATTCGGAATTTACGAGAAGTGGAAAAACACGAAGTTTTCAAAACTCTCTCAAGGTACTAAGAAGAAGTTACTCCTAGAGTTGGTTATTTCACAACCTCACAAGCTATTATTAATTGATGAACCTTACGCAAATTTAGACGACGAGTCCAAAAAGACGCTAGCGTCTTATATAATGAAAGAGGCGGAGAAGAGCATTGTAATCCTGGCGTTACCTTCAAAGGAAATGGGTAACGAAGTCTGCAGGGCTTTTTACGACGTTTCTAAATGGAGAGTATATTAGAAAGGAGAGCAGACAAGAGTTAATTTTACGACCTCACGCATTGCTTTTTCTATATTGCAAGTGCTAAAAGCCATAAGCTAGCATACCATGGAAGTGGATTGTGCGTTGAGGATATTGATGAAGAGTTGACTGACCTCCTTTAAAACATTAGGCCCTCCTTGAGCTTAAAGCAAGGTATAACTAGTAATAAGGGCTTTGTTTTCATAAGTAGTATACGCACAATTTTGTCTACCGGAAACTCTTAGCCATAGGAAAAGAGGTTTTAAAATTCCTATAAGGGGGCTTTCCACCATTTAAGGAGGCTTCCCATTTTAATGGGATGTTTAAAGGTTTAGATTTAGCTTTAAAATTATTTTATAATAAACCTTTAAGCTAACTTGAAATGCAGTGTTTTATCTGGAATAGTAGACATTACAACCAGAGATCCATACCATTATGAGTTTCATAAATTGGTTATGCGCATTATTATAAACTTAACCATTTATTTACGTCTTTGCCTTTAATATTTTCCTGATCTCACTCTCTACTTCAGCCATAAAGTTGTCTACCTCACCAGATCTCACTAGCCGACTATTTATTTCCGCAAATCTTCTCATTACTTCCATTATTTCCTTCTGATGATCCCTCACTTCCTCCAAATATTTTTAGTCTGCTTCCTCTCTCCCTATGATATAGTCTGCAGTCTCTGCAGCTCTAGCCAAATAAGCAGTGTGCAGTAAACCATCAAAAAGTTCTTGGAGACTCAGATCTAACATAAGTAGTATTTGATCAATTAAATAAGGCTTTTCTTTATACACTTCTAACATTTTCTTACTCTCATCTGGTAAGTTTTTACAAACCTCATCTTCTTCTTGCTCTTCAAGGCATTTTCTAATTAGGCTAAGCAACTGTTCATATTCATTCCTAAATTGGATTACTCTAGTGATCTCATTTCTTAATCTAAACAAATCTGAATAGTTTCTTTCATTAGCAGGCTTTTTCAAGAAATTTGCGATATTCTCATAAACTTCTGCCAACTCCTTTTTTTGCATACATCTTAAGAAATTGGCCGTTGTAATTAGGAGATCGGATATCTGAGATTTCCCTATCGGATCATGCTTCAATTTTTCTATAATTTTCTTAGTGTTAACAGCTTGTCTTAATAAAGTTGGCAACGAATTTAGTATTTTCTGAAATTGCCTTTGACATTTTAAGCGTTCCCTCTCTACCGTTGATATTAAAAATACGGGGTAAACTATTATAACTCCATATGTTGCAAGAAAAGCTTTACTTGAAGTTTCAAAAAACCTCGCAATATTAAAAATCTTCTGTTCCTCTAAGAGTTTAATATCAGATAAAATACTTTCTTCTCCTGTTTGTTCTGTTTGTATTCTTTTATATAAAGCTTCTACAGTATCGAAAAAACTTAAGGAGTTTAAGAGGAACTTAGCAAATATTGACTTTTTATTCATTTAACTACCCAAAATCTTATCTCTAATTAAGGAGTACTTACCATACTCTGGGTATTTTTCGTAGACGTATTTTAGAATCTCACTTCTACTTTTCCTAACCCATTCTTTGAAGAATTCCATAATATCTACGTCCTTTTCTTCTGGCTTAAACTCGCCCTTTAGCACATAAGTACTGTTGTACGTTATCACTAATTCTGTGAAAGGATCTTTGACCTCATGCTCAATTACGTCAACTTCACCTAGTTCAATTAGTTTGTCAATGTAGTCTTGCAGTAGTTCAGAGTATGGACCGAAGAACCATGGTTCGAAATTAAGTCCTAACTCTACTCCTTTCTCTTTCTCTAACAAAAAGAATATCTTCTGGAGTTTGGTCGCGTCAACGTCTGCATTCTCTCTTTTTGCAACATAAAGTAGTAGCTTAATAAGACGAAAATTAATAAGACGAAAAACCTCCTTATCAATCATAATAAGTAACCTTATATTATTAATAGTGGAGAGGGTATAATAAGTTTAAAAGGTCTTCTTTTCTAAAAATTGCTTAAGTTTGATGCTTTAGATAATGACCTTCAACTTTTATAACATCGATTTTTTATTTTTATATCTTCTAAATATGATATGCAAAAGGCTTTCATAGATAAAAATATAAATATTCAAAAACTAGTCCAAGATCTTCAGAATTCCTTAAGCATTGATGGTTGGGAAGTCAGAATTAACCAGTATTCGCAAAACGATTACCTACTTAGAGGTCAAAAGAAAGGGCATTTTCATAAAGTTGAAGAAATTCTAATAAGAGTTAGGGGAGATCCTAACAACGTCTTAATTACAATAGACGAAGAGAATATAGGGACTTTTGGGAGAGCTTGGATAAATCTTAAACTCTTGGGTGAGATTGAGAGAAAAGTAAATGATGGCTTTTATAGTTGAATATATAGAACTATTTAGCTTATGTAAAACTATTTATTTTATGTAGAGAAAGTATAAATATGAACTTTCTATATTCAACTCGATAAAAATGAGTAAATCTTTCCCTTCACCGTTTAGATCTATAGATTCCCTAAAACTGACGTTTAATCATATAAAAATATGGTACACTGCAGGAATGGGTTTCTTCACTGACGCATACGATTTACTAATAATAGGTTATATATTAACTACTATAAATGACGCTTACAAATACGCGGGAATAGTAATGCCAGGATTTACTTCATATTTAGTAGGTCCAGATAAGGATTTCTGGAACGGATTATTAGCTTCTATAGCGTTGTGGGCGGCAATAGTAGGTCAGCTAATATTTGGATATTTAGGAGATTACTTGGGCAGGAAAAAGATTTACGGAGTAGAAGCTACTTTACTGACTATAGGAGCGATTTTGAGCGCGCTATCTCCTAACCTACTTTGGTTAATAATATTCAGGTTTATAATGGGTGTAGGAATTGGCGGGGATTATCCAATCTCGGCTACAATAATGAGTGAATACGCAAACGTTAGAGATAGAGGAAAACTTATTGCACTAGTTTTCTCAAATCAAGCCTTAGGCTCGTTAGCCGCAGCCGCAGTAGGAATAATCTCTGCCTTAGTTTTACCTCCATGCATAGCTTGGAGAGTTATGGCAGGTATAGGAGCGATTCCAGCTGCGACAGTAATATATTTAAGGAGGAAAGTTCCTGAGACTCCAAGATATTCACTATTAGCAAATGGAAATGTAGAAGAAGCTAAGAAGGCTGCATCTTTCTTAGGAGGAAATATTGATGCACAACAACCTGTAGTAGCAAAAAGAATGAGTGCGAATGAATTCTTATCTAAGTACGGTACTTTATTAATAGGTACTACAATTCCTTGGTTCATATTGGATATAGCGTTCTATGGAACAGGAATTTACTCTTCGCCAATAATTGCTCCGATATTTGGATCGCCGTTCCCTAAGTCCTCGACAGTTTTGCCCTTATCAGTTTTCCAAGGAGACCTTGCTTATGCATTATTCCTTGGAGCAGTTCCCTACCTTGTAGGTTTTCCAGGATACTTTACTGCAGTAGCTTTATTAGATAAACTAGGAAGGAAGACTATACAAATTCAAGGATTTGTAATGATGGCAATAATTTACCTCATAGTTTCAGCCGTAATGATAGTTACTTACACATCGAAAGGCCCTAAGGTTAGTGGGTTCTTAATACCAGCTGAGGCAGCGTTCGTGCTATATGCATTGAGCTTCTTCTTCATTGATTTTGGGCCAAATACGACAACTTTCGTTATCCCTGCCGAGGTTTATCCAGTAAGGTTTAGGACTACAGGTCACGGAATTTCTGCAGCCTCAGGGAAATTAGGAGCGGCAATAACTACTTACTTATTCCCAACTTTATTGACAGAGATGGGAATAAAGAACTTGCTAGTAATGCTTGCAGTGGTTAGCGTTATAGGAGCTTTAGTAACGTTCTTCTTTGTTCCGGAAACAAAGAATAAGAGCTTAGAAGAGGCGTCAAATGAGGAAATAATTACTACCACTATTACTACAGATAAACAGTAAATAATTCAAATTTTTCTTTTTATTCTTTCAATCCTTATTAATTCGTTAAATTTTTCTTTGAATTCTTTAACTCTTTTTTCTAAAATTTTCGAGTTTATAAAATCTAGTGGCAAAGAAATATCGAGGTTCAACTTAATTTTCTTATCTTCAATATCAAACCATATATTTCCCCATCTGTGCTCAGCGAAATCAGCTACGTTCACGACATAGTTCACTGAATTTATTGAGGTATACCTAGTTACGTAAATTATTAGGTTAAATGGCAAATAAAAGATTCCCTTTATTGGAATTTCTACCTTGTATTTATTATCAATTTTCTCAACATTCGTAGCTTTTAACATTGAAGGGAACAAGAAAAACGGGTCCGAAAGTATAGTTAAAACGTTAGTGCCATGTTCATTTTCGATCTCGTCTATCAATTTCATAAATTTAACTAAAAGAAGTTTATATATATATTTTCTCTATATATTCAATATATTTCCTCATATGATATAAAGAAGTACATAATCTATAGAGAGTAGTACTAATGACGATTTTCATTCAACATATAATCTTTTGCTTTAACGAAATTCGCACCACCTTCCTTTAATATTTCAAAAGAGTAAAAACTCTATAGGAATCCAATAAAGTAAACGCCTAGGAAACTCTTCTTAAATATTGAATTCATCAAATTTAAGCACTCCTCAGCGAGAACCCTTATCTAGAGTCGGCATATTCTTCCTCAAGTTCTTTTAATTATCTCTTATTTTTATCTATGAAGTTCTTGATGTTTTCGTTTCTGTAAATTATTGAAAGCAATTCCCTTATTCCGAGAATCCTTGGCATAAAACCTAAAAATAAATGCTTTAGCTTTCAATTGCACCACTTGTTCTGCGTAAAAGCAGGATACATTATAATATCCTTCTTGATATGCTATAATACTATCTTTCCCGAATTTTTATGCCCTTTTAAGAAGTAAATTTGTATCATCGTTTCATTAGTAGCATTAGCTAAAGATTAGGTCTTAACACGTAATGCTTATTTTCCTTTTGTGTTACCTTGAAATATGGAACAGAAATTATTGGAAAGTTTATATAAAGCCATTGAAGACCAAAAAGATTTTATTATTTCTCTCTATAAGGAATTCATACCAATAAAAGCCTTAGGTCCAGAAAATGGTGGTGAAGGAGAATATTCTAGAGCTATGAAATTAAAGGAAATTATGGAAAAATACTTTGACGAAGTCAAGGAGATAGATGTAAAAGATGAAAGAGTTCCTTCAAAAGTAAGGCCAAACCTTATTGGGACAATAAAAGGAAGAGATCAGAGTAAGACATTATGGATAATAGCTCATATGGACACTGTCCCAGAAGGAGATAGGAGTCTATGGAAATTTGATCCATTTGACGTTACCGTTGAAGGAGATTATATTTACGGTAGGGGGGTTGAGGACGATGGGCAAGCAATTGTCTTAGGAATTACGCTAGCTAAAGTTCTTAAGGAATTAAATCTTACTCCCAACATTAATTTTTCCTTGCTAATTTCAGCAGATGAAGAGACAGGAAGTAAGTACGGAGTTTCCTACTTGGCTAAGAATTACTCCTTATTTAACAAGGATGATATAATATTAATTCCAGACGCTGGTAATCCAGAAGGATCAATGATTGAAGTTGCAGAAAAAAGCATTTTATGGTTGAAATTTACTGTAATAGGTAAACAAGCTCACGCAAGCACGCCGGAGAAGGGGATTAACGCTCACCTTCTTTCAATGATATTAGGCGTTACTCTTTATGAAGAACTTCACGAAAAATATGATGCAAAAAACGAGTTATTTGAACCACCTACTTCGACATTTGAGATAACTAAAGTTGAGAAGAACGTGGAAAACGTTAATACCATACCAGGAAAGCATACATTTTACATGGACTGTAGAATTCTTCCTCAATATGACGTTGATGACGTTTTAAATACAATAAATGAAATTGTAAAAAGGTTTGAGGCAGAAAATAATTGTAAGGTTGAAGTCGAGGTAGTTAATAGGGAGGATACTACAAGACCTACTGACGAAAATTCTGATACTGTAAAATTGTTAAAGAATGCAATAAAGGCTGTAAAAGGCATTGATGCTAAGGCAATAGGTATAGGAGGAGGTACTTACGCAAAATATCTGAGGTCTTTAGGATTAAACCCAGTAGTTTGGATGACTTGCGACGAGACGGCTCATGAACCAAACGAGTATGTCAGGATTAGTTACATACTTTCGGATCTAAAAGTGATATCTTATATGCTAATGTGAGAGAAATGAAAAAAGTAGTTTTCCTTATTCAGGAGGTATTTCCTTAAATACCAATCCTACATCAACACCTTTTCTTAGGTTTACTAATTTAGCATTGCAAATCCTGAACCGTACATAAATACCAAGGAAAGTATTCTGACTTCCCCCGTCAGCGAGGGTTCCCCTCATCGATTTGGGCTTACATCTGAGGGGCAGTCGAGAGGGTCAGAGACCCCTCCCATTTAAATTCGTGACTGCAATAACGTCACGATCGTTCTCATAACCACACGAGGACAGTGAAAGTACCTATGAGCAATCTCAACCTAGGGTTGGAATTAATGTAATCAAATAAGCTAAAGCCCAGTTAGCCCCTGGGGCTAACTATAGCCATGAGATTATTAAAAGAGGAGTTCCAGTTATTAAAGCCCAGTTAGCTAACATTGAAGGCCATGGGCTCACATCTCTTACTAGGCCGGAAGATTGACGTAAAAATACTTCCTTAGCCATCTCATAAAATGATAATAAAATGTATTTAAAAAATTATTTGACGTTAAGCATAAAAATTTATTTTAATAATAACTGAGAAATCCTTATGCCTTAGATTGAGTATTCTTTTCTTTATTTAATTCATCCAAATATTTTTTAAGAGCATCAATGTTTTCCTGATGAACAGATTTCCTTCTCTTATCAACCCTTAGTCCAAGCTTTCTAGCTTTTTCAGGGGTTAAATTCACGGCCTTAAGTTCTCCTAAACTAAACCCTCTTCCTTCCCTAGTACTTTTCCTTTCATGGGGATATTCAAAAGAGTAATTAGGCCTCTTAATTATAGGAGTAGGGGGGTTCATATTTTCCTTTTAGAAGTATATTTTTTAAAATTAGCTTTCGCATACAAGTTTAATTTCTTTTTTACGTTTAGCTTACGGTGTTTTTACCCTACTCTCAATGAAATTTGTCACTTCCAGGATGTCCTTTTTTACAAGTTCCTCTTGAAATTTCGCTATCCTTTCCATTGTACTGGAATTAGTGTAAATCTAAAGCTATTTCTACAATTAATCTAAGTTTATTGTCATTTATTATACTGGCTATTTCTCTTAATCTAGTTGAGGGCATAATAGCAATAATCAAATCTACTCTTTCTACAACTTTCCTCGGTGATAATCTCCTTTTACAGAGATGGGGGTTAGGGGGGCGGAAAGGGGATGGATAGCCCAAGACGTTAATGATGCTCCTCCACAGCTCAAGTATGAGCAACCAACAATAAGGGACTAGGTGAATGAAAGTCCTCACTCTTCCAATGCTCTGAGCCACGCGAATCGATGAACCCCTTTGAAGGGAACCCTTTAGGAGGAAGTCAGCGGGAAAGTATTTAGATAATAAATCTCTCTCTATAGTTTATTGCTAACCCCGCAACGTGCGCTTTGATCGCTTGGTAAGCCTTTCCAGCGGAATTTCTTATTAATCCATCATTTAAGAATCTCTCTGCTAGATCCGCCTCATATAATGCTTCCTTGAATCTATCTTCTTGATATTTCTTATAGTCTACCCAAGGTTTTCTACCTTGCGAAGGAATAGAGAACTTCTTTTTGTGCGGTAATTAGTAATAAATTCTAGGATATATAGAGTTCTCAACTATATGTTAGTTTAAATACTTTCAATTAATAAATTTTGTCTCTGTTTTCATTTATTCAGTAATTTTAATAGTCTTCTTTGAGGTAGATAAGAATCTTTTTGCGTTTTCCTCATCTTCAATATGGAGTTCTACTGGAGCGTCAAAAGGGAGACTATAAAAGTCCATAGCTCTAATTAATACTTTTTTAGATAACTCTTTTCTTTCCTTTCCTGAAAGTTTCCTTTTTATGACTATGAGAATATCGATATCGCTAAGTACAGTAATCCTATCTTCCGCAACGCCCCCTATTATATAAACTTCCGCACTAGGTTCTATATCGTGTACAGCTCTCGCAATCTTTTCTGCATATTCCCTCCATCTTCTTAAATGTGAAAATCTGAACTTAACCCAACTTAACGTTTTTAGCCACCTCCTCTAGGAAATTGATTATTTTATCTGCGACATCAATTAGTTCTTTTGATTCTTCTTCATAATAATCTATATCCTCGTATCTAGAGTCTATATATGCGTCCTCAATAGAAATTAGTTGCTCTCTATATTCTCTGATAAGTTCATTTAACTTTCTTGACAAATCTTCATAACCGTTTTCCTTTAGCAATTTGGATAAATAACCTAATAATTCCCTTATTCCATACCCTACATAATCTTTTCCGAAGAGTTCAAAAATTATTGCTTTAATATAAAGCTGTAAAGCTTGCTCTACGTGAAATGTGCTAGTATCGTAATAACCTTCATTATAATCATTCTTTGCGTCAGCTAAGAACCTTAAGGCTCTCCTTTTTAATCTTTGTACTCTATTTCCACTCACGCTTTAAAATAAACGAGGAATATAAAAGAGTTTATAGCTCTTGTTAATCCTAAGATAGTGGTTTAGCCAAACGAGGAAAACAAAAGTAAGTTCCACGATAAGAGTATACGGCCATTGCAGTTACGAGAAATTATATCATAAAAGTTATTCTATTTAACAGTCCTATTTGTAAGATCTAGGAGTAAAGCTTGACCTCATAGATTTTCTAATTCCTTCTTAATCTCCTCTATTTCATTTATCTCTTCCTTAGTTAGGTGAGAGGAAATCCATTCAAATCTTAGCTCTTTAAGTAATTTTATTATATCTTCTTTTCTAGCGTCATTTTCTTTCCATTCATCAAATAGTCTTAATGCTTCTTTAGTCATTTCTGTAATGCCATTGTAATATTTCTCCAGTTCTTCAGCAACTCTTATCATGCAATTCTTAGGCACAGCGCACGGCGTATCCTTTCTATGCAAGTCATACTTCATTGCTAAAGATTGAAGCATTCTTCTCAACGACTTGTAAGCTCTCCAGGCTGAAAGTTTTAATTCTCCTCTCTTCAGCCTTTCAAAAGCTACCTTGAAATCGTTGTAACTCATTTTTGCATAAGTTTGCTCATCCCTTATTGGCATAAGTATAAGGAGGAATAAGAGTTTTAAAGTTCAGCGAGTAATCGCTTCTTCACCTATCTAGTCCCCAAAAAGTCATCATCGATATTAAATATTCCTTATATCCTTTTTTGGTTAACGCTCATGGAGAACAATCTCTAATGATTATTATCGTCAATATTCTTGTGCCACGTAACTACTCTGGAATAAAAATCTAATAAAAAGAATTTATACAATTAAAATCAAAATTTAGTTTTTATTAGATGTTGCTTTAGTTCCATATTCTTTGAAATTATTTGTCTTGCACATATAAAAATGTCCTTAGGTCTCTTTTCACAAGCCCTTAGTTTTCATAAGAAAAGTTTAAATTGAGATATTAATAGCTCCAATTTATGGAAACTGAATACAGAATAAATAAAAGGGGAATAATTATAATGACCACTTTTTCCTTATTTTATGCCATGTTAGAGGCAGGAATGGATTGGGATCCAAAGCAAGGATTATTATCACCACTTAATAACTGTTCTTCGTTATATTTCTACAGATTTTTATATACGGCATTATTCCTTTATCCTTCTTACTTAGCTTCGAGGAAACTTTTCTCGCTCTTAACTATTTGGTATTTTGTATACGGTTCGCTGGCTGAGGATATACTTTATTGGATTATAATGTTTAAACCTCCATATTCGTGGTCTTGGTTTTACAAAACTGGGGGTTAAGGGGGAGGAAAGGGGATGGATAGCCCCCTTATAGAAAGCTTTTTTAAACTTCTTTTCCTGCCAATATTCAATGGCTAGGAGGGAGAAAAACCCAATCAGAGCTACGGTTTCAATGAAGATTGGCTTGTCTAACTCCCTCCTAGCCCTCGTGAACAACTACGTAAAAGCACTCCGTTTCACCTTGTTCTGGTTGAAAGAGAACGTGAAAAACCCTGAAGAAAAGGGCACACTTTCTAAAGTGCACGAGGGATTGTATGAAAAGCTGAGGAAAGAGTACAATCTACCATCAAAGGTTGCTCAAGACTGCTATCGTGATGCCTTGGCAACATACAAGGGTTGGTATAACAACCCGAAAAAAGGTAGGTTTCCAAGAGTTTATAAGCCCACTGTATGGTTGACACCAAAAGCTAGCTACAGTGTGGAGTTAGAGAAAATGGTAGTTAAGATAGCAAGTGTTGGTGAACTACCAATACTAGGTTATCCTAGAAATCTAAAGGACTACTTAGCATGGGAGATGAAAGAAGCTAGGCTAACAATCAAGGATGGCAAAGCTTTCCTTAAGGTGGTTTTTGAGAAACCAAAAGTTAAGATACAACCCAAAGGTAGTGTTGCCGTAGATATTAACATGAGCGATATTGTCGTTGGTAAGGATGACACTCACTACGTTAGGATACCCACTCGCCTTCACGATGCTTATCACTTCAAGTCATTAGCTGAGAATTTGCAAAAGAAGTATCCTAGAAGGTGGAAGGAGAACAAGAGAATTCTACATAGGATACGCTCTTTTCATCAAAAGGCCAAACGAATCATGGAGGATTTTGCTAGGAAAGTTGGCAAATGGACCATTGAGATTGCTGAGGATTTGGGTGCCAACGTTATAAAGTTGGAGAACTTGAAGAACCTCATCAGGAACGTTGATAAGCTACCAAGTGAGTTTCACGATAAACTCTACCTAATGCAATATCGTCGTATTCAGTATTGGATAGAGTGGCAGGCTAAGAAGCATGGGTTGATTGTTAAGTATGTTAATCCTAGATATTCCTCAGTTTCTTGTCCAAAGTGTGGCAAGAAGATGACTGAGATTGCTCATAGGTATTTTCACTGCCCCTCATGTGGCTATGAGAACGATCGTGACGTTATTGCAGTCACGAATTTAAATGGGAGGGGGTCTCTGACCCTCTCGACTGCCCCTCAAATGAGAGATGTAAACCCAAATCGATGAGGGGAACCCTCGCTGACGGGGAGGAAGTCAGCCTGTCTATTATTATATTCCAATTCCTGATGTCATGGAGCTCTGGATATTAATTATTTTAAGGAAGAAAGTAGCTAAATAATATGAAAGTCTTTTCAGTTAAGAGCGTTCTATAAATTTTATATTCTGTATTGAATTATAAAGATTTGTTATTTAGTTAATTATGAACATGTAGTATTAATTTTAGTAAACTTTTTCCTTTAGAGGAAATCTCCTAAGATTGTAAGGGATATTTTAGCTCATAAGGCTTCCAACCCAGACTTTCTCTGAAATCGTTAATGTACTTTATGGCCTTCTCCTTCTCGCCTTCCGGCATGTCCTTCTTATGAAGTACGCCCATAAATAATGCGTAAAGTCTTGCATTAATAACTTTGGGACTAAGGCCGTAGTCCATGTCCTCTTTTAGTTCATCTAGTATTTCCTTAACTTGCTCTGCGTTTTCAAGTCCTTTACCGTTAAAATCCTTAACTTTTCTGCCTAAGTACAGTTTTCCTTTATCAACAACTATTGCCTTACCGTTCTCAAAGGTTATTCTTCCTTTAAATACTCTATCGTAGAACTGCCACGCATCTGCTACTTCAGGCTCAAGTTGTTGTAACCTAGTTAAAACGTATCTCCTTATTTCGTCTGTTGAAATCTTTTCCCTCTCCTTAACCCGTTCGTCGATCTCTTTTACAATTTCCTTCGCAACTTCATCTGATGCACCTGCTCTTATTAATGCATTATAAAGCTTATCTGAGAGGTATTCTTCCTCTTCTCCTGATCTCTTAATTACTTTAGTCATAAAATGTATTACAACAAAAGAAGAATATATTTTTACATGAAACCCATCTTAATTGAGCGTGCATAGTCTTTAAGACTGACTTCCTCCTGGTTCCCTTCCAAGGGGTTCATCGATTCTGGTGGTCCAGAGAACCATTTGAGGGTACTTTCATCTATAAATACTGTTGCGCCTCACTCGAGCTGTGGAGGAGAGTCATTAACGTATTGGGCTATCCATCGTCTTTCATTCCTTAACCCCCGTTTCTGTAAAGGATAATTGAGCAAGATAATGGAATACTGCTTTCATTAAAAGGTATGCATTCCAGTTTGAATGAAATGAAAAAATTTCTATAATTAGAAAATAATAGATGGCATTTATTTATTTTCTTTCAATATTTTAAGAACTAATTCCTTTAATTTATTTACATTATGCCTTATGAACGACTCTCCAATATTTATATCAATTTTAAATTCTCCAATATTTATAATTCCTTGTGGGTTAGCTTCTGCTGTGGTTATTGTATTGAATACTCCTTCTTTTACTGAAAAATCTTTGCCCACCTTGTTCTCTTTGACAATGGACGGATGAAGGTATTTTATCGTTGAAGTTTCGACAGTTCCCGCATGTAAGTCCTCGCCTTGAAAGAAGTTATAGTCAGGGTAGAATATGTATACTTTTTTGTTATCATAGCTCTCCTTTTTGTCACCTCTATTTAGATTTATTTCCCTCTTTATTACCTCTAGAATTGCCTGGTTTCCTCCGTGTGCATTGACTATTATTACTGCCTTAGTTAATTCTAAGGCCTTCTTTATTACCTCTACTAAGTAGTTGTAGAATGTAATATAAGATACTCCAACATAAGGTAAACCGCTATGTTCAATGGAGCATGAATAATAAATTGTAGGGAATAATAACACGTCATTTTTAAATTCGCTCTCTACTCTCTTAGCTATCTCCTCTGCAATAATTGCATCTGTACCCATTGGTAAATGGGGTCCATGTTGTTCAATACTGCCAATAGGAAGTAAAGAAATCTTATTAAAAACTTCGTCCCTGGTTGAGTAAAGTAAATGCATAGAATATTAAAAGCGAGAGAGATTTAATGCTCTGTTATTCTTTCCTTCATTGCTAAAAAGCTGGAGTAAATCACTTCCTTCATATTTACTTCCTTCAAGTTGCTACTTCTCAAGTCCTCCCCTGGATTTGCTATTAACATCTTTATTCCTGCCTTCTTTAATATTCTATATGAAGGGAAGCATAATGAACCATGAGGAGCTATAACTGTGCTTGCCTTAAGCTCTACGCATTCTTTAGCTACAGCCGGTCTCTTCATTGGGGAGTTGAGTGCAGGGTTATTTCTCTTTTCTATAATTTCTCCATTTTCATTCATTAATACTAGGTATTTCGCTTTGGAGAAGATTTCGAATTTCATGCTATCGTTAACTGTAGTGCAGATTATCATGTGTTAATATACTTTCTAAGGGTTATAAAACGATGCTAGAACGCTTTAATAATTATTACCGAAACATATTGTTATTCCCGAAAAGAAGTTTACAAAGAATGGGGGTTAAGGAATGAAAGGGGATGGATAGCCCAAGACGTTAATGACTCTCCTCCTCAACATTCCTCTGGTGGTGGTTCTCTGAGCTCTAATCAATGAGCCCCCTTGGGAGGTAACCATTCCAGGCAGAGCTAAGGCCCGAGAACTTTGGAAATAAGTGAAAAGAGAAAGAAGTAATGAGGCAATGCTCGTGAATAAAATGTCAGAGAAAAAATGATTCGCGAAAATCTAGCTGCTCGAAGCTCAGATGTTTAGTTTCTTTGTGTTGTTGCAAAAATTGATAATTATAAATGCTTTTAGAGGAAGAAAAAGACCAATGCGTTAACACGTTAAATAGTACCAAGACTTCTTGAAAGATCACGTAATGCCAGTAGTCTTTTGATTATCAGTATCAACTTTCTTCATTAATGAGAAGAATATTCCTTGGTCTACATGATATTCAACTTCAGAAAATCCCGCGTTGAAGAAATCTTTCCTCATGTTCCTAACAATCTCCGGTTCAATAAGTATGAAATACCCGTTATCCTTTATTACTTTGCTTATCTCATTGGCTAAGTAGTTTCTTTCCTTTCTTATTTTATTATAAAAATAAAGGACAGAATAAGCTAAATCGAAGCTTTTCTCTTTGAAAGGTAAAGGAAACAAGTTCTCCACTAAATTGTAATCCTCACCTCTTAAATAGTCCTTGACTTCCTTGTCTGTAATTTCATCCTTCCATACTTCTATTGAAATTAGGGAAGGAAGTTTGGTCTCCTTCTCAACGCTTAACGTAACTAAACAGTTACCGCAACCTATTTCTAGGGCTTTCTTGGGATTGATCCTCTTTATTATTGATGAAACGAGTTTACCTATCCTCAGTTCCTCACATATTGTGACTCCCATTCTTCTAAACGGTCTGTAATTCCAGGAGTTTATACTGTCAAAGATAGATGACATAGTTTATTATGATATCTTAAATTTATAAATTATGATAAATACTACTTCTTCTTCCGTTTTGCTGTCTTTTATCAATAGTCCTTAATGTTTACCTCCTTTCTATATACTCTCTTAAAGATATGCCTGAATAATTCGCTATATATTTTCACCTTCCACTCTCTTAAAGATATGGTGCTTACCCGTGGCATAACTTATACTCTGTTCACGAAAATCCCTTTTATGTCTCTTCCTAACTTGGATTGTTTAGGGAAATCCTCAGATCATTTAAAATATTTTATATTCTTGCCCGTGAGCCTCCGTGCATCTTTTATTACTTCCTCGTTAGGTAACTTTTTATATCTTGCATTTTGACTGCTGAAAATTATAAACTGTTTTTATCTGGATTTCCCGCCTCGTCAATTGCTACGTGAATCTCATTTTTAGTCATTAACTACAAGTAAAAAATGAAATCGTGCGCGTGTAAGCTTAAATATTTCTCAGTGTAAATTGGGGTTTACGGGGATACGCGTACGATGAGTTAACCTCAAAAATCCTTCTTCAAATATTATCATATGCTAGAGTCAATCAAACCTATGAGTAAAGGCCAAGAAGAATTACTTAACGCACTTACTAACTCCAATTATAATATTATAGGAGTATTTGGTCCCACTGGAACTGGGAAAAGTCTATTCTCATTAGCTTATAGTATTGATGCAGTATCTACTGGAAAATTTAGAAAATTAATTGTAGCAAAGCCTATAGTTGATGTAGTAACTCAGGAAGAATTAACAAGAAAAGAGTATGACAAGTATGAAGATATGGTAAAGGATTACATAAAGGACGTCTTGGGTGGTTTTGCGGAAGAGAAAACTATAGATGATTTATTCTCTTCCGGTAAAATAGAAGTGCTCGATTCAAGGTACCTAAGAGGGAGGTCTTTCAACGACTCGATAATATTTTTAGACGATGTTCAGTTAATGAAGCCCGAAAGCGTATTAGAACTGTTCATAAGGTCAGGGAAGAACTCAAGGTTAATTATTGCTGGAGACCCTGTTTTCCAGACTTTAAGTAATGAGGCAGATTCTTCTGAAATTATAAGGGAAGTGTTACTGAACGAGAAAGACGCAAAGGTTGTGGACTTAGGAATAAAAGATATAGTTAGGGCAGGGACTAAGAGGGGAATAAGGCTTTTGCTAGAGTATAAATTAAGGTCTAGAAAACTCAGCGAAGCCGAAAAGAAGGTAATGGATTCAGCAAAAATTCGCGCTCCAGATGCAGATATAATAACTGTAGTTGAGTTCTCAGAAGAGAAGAAAAAGCTTAATATAACCTCAGAGCATGTTCCTGATGCATTAATAGTAGTAAAGGAAGGCAATGCTGGTAGGCTAATAGGTAAAAGTGGGGAAAGGATTAACGGAATAGAGAGCGATACTAAGATGAAGGTTAGAGTAGTGGAGTTAAAGTTAGACTTTAAGGATATGATAAGGGCGGTGCATCCTTTACCTTGGGTAGTTAAGCATGTTGAGGATGTAGATTTTCAAGGTAACGAGCTCGTAGTGAGATTAAAGAAAGAGTCCGGAGGCTTCATAGGTCAGAAAGGTGTAAATATAAGGCTAGTTGAATACGTAATTAAACAAATGTTTAATGTAGGAGTTAGAGTAATTCAACCAAATGAGGAAAATCAATCATAAAGGCCTTGCGATATCATCTTAACGGTATTTGCTAAGTTGTCGATTTAAAGTAAGCAAATATACTACTTGATAAAATGAAGGACAAACTTCGCCCCTTCTAGGGGCGGGGTAAAGCCTTTTAAACGCCAACGATACCTATTAATTAAGATGCCCTCCTCTGGTCAACTTTATGAGGAGCGGAAGCCGACTTCTACTTCCGCAATACCGGAGGAGGGTGTCTACGAAGTTAAATACTCAAAAAATTATCTAGAATTGTTAAGGGAAAGGAGGAGGTTGTTTAAGAAACTAACTAGGAGGCTCCTTCACCTCTACCGTAACTTAGCTTCTCACCTTATTGAAACACTCCACGAACTAGGAGTATCAACAATCTACTTAGGTTACCCATTCAACATTGTGCAAGAAAAAGGCAACAAGTTCACAGTAAATATGTGGTCTTATCGTAAGTTAATGGAATCCATAGAATTGAAGGCTCAAGAATATGGTATGAAGGTGTATGAAGTCGTTGAGTACAATACGTCCAAGTACTGTGCTTACCACGACGTGGAAGTTAAGAGGAACCCAAGAGGAGTAATCATTTGTCCCAAGGGTCATAAACTTCATAGCGACCTAAACGGCGCGTTAAACATTCTAAAGAAGGCAGTAGGAGTAATCGTTAACGCAGTGAAAAAACCCTTGTCTTTCATCGTGGATCATAACCGAGTAGCACCCATCAAAGGGGGTGTAACCCCTAAGACCTCGGGGAACCCTCGCTAGCGGGGAGGAGGTCAGCAAGTAGAACTTCTATTTGGAGACAGCTGGCGAGTTTCTGAATAAGGGAGATTTAGTTGATGTTTGTGAAAAATATTATAAAGCCACGAGGATTTTCTAAAGTATATAGCTATTGTAGATAATATGAGTGAAATATTAAATCAGATTGACAAAAAACTATTGGGAATCTGAGCTTTTGTTAAAAAGAAAGTTGAGCTGAAGGAAGGTAGCTTGGAAATTACATGGGGAAAGAATGAGTGAAGTAAAGACCTTGGCTAGTATAATCAAAGCACTTTCTCTAAATTTATTACCTCAATATTAGCGTTTAATTTCTCGTATAATTGAAAGAAATCGTTTCTTTGCCTCATCTACGTCAAAATCTATAAATTCTTTCAATTTATCTATCGCTTTTAATCCGTTTTTAATCATTTCTTCGCTTAAACCGTATCCTACATCGATTTCCTTTGGCTTGCAACCTATTACAATAATTTTTCTATTTTTACCATCAGAATTTAAGATTGTAAGTATATCTCTCATAGACATGGAGTGAGAGCCACCTAAAGACATCGAAATCACTGCTTGAGGAATTTCATCTTCTAATTCAGTTTTTATTTCAAAAACTTCTACGTCATTATCTATATCTGCTGCGTCAATAATGATTATTTCATCGTAATCCCTTATATCATCTATTATAGATAAACTTCCCATTCCCAGGTCTTTAACATCTATTGGAATTAACCCGTCTAATGCTTGGGCTATAAAGCTTCCGCAACCATCGTCTTTCATAAAAATATTTCCTACCCCTATTACGACTTTCATTTTTCTTCACTGATGTAATAAACTTGTCCCAACGCTATTCCTCCATCTCCAGGCGGTACTTTAGACTGCGTAAGTATTTCGACCCCCTCTGAATTTTCTATCATACCTTTTAGTATATATTCGTTAACTGACGCTCCACCAGATACTACTATTTTTTCTGGATTAAGTTTCAAAGCAGCTCGAACTAACGCTTTTCCTAGCTCATATTGTATAGTATACGCAATACTTGGCTTGTCTTGAATTCCGTTTTCAATAATCCACTTAAATGCCGCAGTTGTGTCTATTTCGTTATTAATTATTGGAAATTCGAAATCTAGTAACTTACCGTTTCTTGCAAAGGCCTCAAGCTTTATTGCCGGTTCTCCTTCGTAAGTTCTATAATGGCAAATATCTAGTAACGCCGAGATTGAGTCTAAAAATCTCCCTGTACTTGAGGTAAATAATCTGTTTTTCCTCGTTTGATACTCTAATACTTTTAGTTCTGTATCACTTAATTTGACATAATTTTGAATTTCGTTCCAATTCATAAACGTTGAGAGAAATAGTGCTAGCATTCTATCGGGCTTTAACGAATTTATGTCTCCGCCAGTATAAGGTACATATTTTAAATGATATTCTCTTGAATATTTTTCTCCATGATCTTTTATGTTGATTACCTCTCCGCCCCATCCGTTACCGTCGTCTCCGTAACCTATGCCATCAATTATTATACCTACAGCGTCGTTGAGACCATATTCAGCCATGGCGCTTAGCCCGTGAGCTAAGTGATGTTGTACTTGTACCAGCTCTGCTGAGTATTCTTCTGAAAGTTTTGAAGCGAGTCTAGTGCTTTGGTATGCTGGATTCTTATCTGCTACTATAACTTCAGGAGTTAGGTGGTAGGTATTTAAGAAGAACTTTATATATTTTTCCAGTTCTTCTAGAGTGTTTAGCTCG
This sequence comes from Acidianus infernus, assembly GCF_009729545.1. Taxonomy (NCBI): domain Archaea; kingdom Thermoproteati; phylum Thermoproteota; class Thermoprotei; order Sulfolobales; family Sulfolobaceae; genus Acidianus; species Acidianus infernus. The sequence continues at coordinate 1,272,421 of NZ_WFIY01000004.1, read as the reverse complement.
TCAGTGTCACCTATGTATTGAGTAAGGATAACCTTATCATCGAAAGCTACAGCACCAACGTTCTGTAGTTCTGCGCCAACCGCTACAGTAACTTTTCTCAATTTTCTCTTTATTCTTATCCATGTGGGGGCATATCCTCTGCTCCTCCTGAGGAACATAATTCTCCCTGAAGATATTCTTATCACGCTGTCATCAACTCTATTTACAATTTTTCTATTATGATATAAAATATAATCTACAACTCCTTTTAGTTTAGTTTTCACGCATTCCTCATCGGTGCACATTGGTAAGCCGTGTTTATTTCCGCTCGTCATTATTGATATTTTTTCCTTAAGATTGTCGAGTAGTAAATAATGCAATCCAGTATAATATAAGAAGAATCCTTCTCTATCTAGGTAAGGAGAAACGTACTTAGAAATTTCTGAATCCTCTTTTTTCCTAAGTAATACTATAGGTCTCTCTAAGGATTTTAGTAATTCCTCTTCTAACTGGCTTACTTCAGCGTATTTTTTAATAACGTCTACTGATAAAGCCATTAGTGCAAAAGGCTGTTGAGGTCTGTTTTTCCTTTCTCTTAGTTTTATTACAACGTCATCGTCAAATGGGTTGGCTGCAATGTGAAAACCTCCTATTCCTTTTATTGCCAAAATGTACCCTTCCTCAATAAGCTTAGCAGCAGTAGCTATGGGATCTTTGTCTTGTATTATTTCTCCATCACTTGTAGAGAGGAAAACTTTAGGACCGCAAATAGGACAACTTATTCCCTGTGCATCGAATCGTCTCTCGTTTTCAGGATCTTCGTATTCTGCTTTACATTTATCACATAAAGGAAAATCTCTCATAGCAGTATTTTCTCTATCATACGGAATTTTGTAAAGCATTGAATACCTTGGTCCGCAGTAGGCACAACTATTGAAGGGATATTTATATCGTCTATCTTTAGGATCCAAAATTTCTCTTAAACAATCGTCGCATATTGATAGGTCTGGAGGTATTTGACTAGGTTCATTTACTACGTTGCCACTAGGCAAAATTTTAAACTCGTGGATGTCTTGTACATTATCTTCTTCTATCAGTATTTTTTCGATTTTAGCCGGTGGTGGAATTTTAGAGAAAAGTAGGGAAAAGAACTTGCCTATATTTTCTTCTCTGCCTATAATCTTAATTTCTACTTCGCTTCCGCCCAAATTTTTTACATAGCCGTAAACATTAGATTTTACCGCTATCCTATAGATGAATGGTCTAAAACCTACTCCTTGCACAATGCCAGAGACAAGTATTCTATAAGCCTTCATAATAGTAGTCTCTCATTGCCTATTTTAATGATTTTATGAAGTTTTTCAGCTCATCTTTAACGTCTTCTTCATTTATAACCTTTATGGCGTAGCCTGCATGTACTAAGACATAGTCTCCTATTTTGGCGTTTACTAGACCAAGCTCAACTTCTCTTCTTATTCCGTTAAAGTCAACTATTGCAGAGCCTTCATTATTAATTTTAATAACCTTACCTACGTATGCCATATCATATGGGTCATACATTATGGATCACGCTGTTAATTTCTTTCTCGTAATTTAGAATTTCGTCGAACTCTTCTTTTGAAATTTTTTCATATATCATGCCGTAACTAACTATTACATAATCCCCTGGCTTAAGGTCTTCAAAACCATTAGCTAATACTGGTTCTATTATTCCATTACCATAGTCCACGAAAACTATACTATCTTGAACGTCAATGACTTTTGCTGGAAAACTTAAACACATAATTAAGAATTATTGGTAACATTTAAAAGTATTGTTTATATACAGTTTTAATTAGATAGCATTAAAAAGAAAGATTTCAAAGATTATTTAATGAATCCATTAGATCTTGAAGCTATTAGTTTAAGAATAAATATTGAAAATAACGTAGTTGTATCTGCTCAATCTTCTGGGAATAAATTAAGGGGATATGAAAAAGCATTTATAAATAAGAAAGTTAGAGAAGTTCAAGATATTATACCAAGAGTTCTGGCTACTTGTAGTCAGTCCCACGTTTCTGCATTCGCACGGGCTATAAGTATTATTAATCATAATAGTGAAATATTATCAAGAATTGCTGTATCGCTAGAAATAATAGAAAGTCATATTAAGCATCCTTACGTATATTGGTTTCCATATATAGGAGATAGAAATTACGATTTTCCCACAGGGGAAAGGTTTAAAAGGATAATTCCTTTTTCCAAAAAAGTTAAGGAAATTATGGAAAAAATAGGAGGAAAATGGCCTTCCACTAATTACCTAAATAAAGGATTTAAGGTCAAGCTAAGTAAAGATGACATCGAATTTCTTAGAAAAGTGGTTGAAGAGGAAGTCATAGGTATGAAAATTGAAGAATTTCTTAGCATAAATAATATTGATGAACTAAAAGGAGACCTAGCTTTACTTAAAAAAGTACCCTACTGGACTGCCGGAATAGGTAAATACCTAGTGGTAGGTTTTCCGTTTTCAGCTACTATCGATTTGTCTAAGTTAAAGGATACTGGGTTAGATGTAACATATAATGGTGATCATGTGGAAGTCGGTCCCTTAGCTCAAGCACTAACCTTTGATGGCATGGTTAAAAGTCTCCATAATAAATACGGTCCATCTCCATTACTTAGAGAAATTAGTAGAATAAAAGTAGCTTGTAAATTACTGAGTGAATTAACTGATTTTGATGGAGAGACTGATGGATACGAGATTTTGGGAAGCGGCATAGGGACGATTGAATCTATAAGAGGATCCCTTTTACACAAAGTTTCAATTAAAGATGATAAAGTAAATGATTATGCTATAATACAACCAACATCATTTAATGCTTCTCCGGGTGGAGCATTAGAGTACGCCGTTAAAGGAATTCCAGTTAAAGATCCAAAAAACCCCTGGGAGATTTCCTTGGCTGTAAGTTCTTTAGATTCTTGCTTTGTTACAGAAGTAAGCATATATGAGGGAAGTAAGCTGATTTCGAAAAAGAGAATAGGAGGTTTCTGTTAATGGGCTCTGGACATTTTTTCCGCAATCCTTTGAGCAATTAGTTTTATTCCCTCAAAATTTAATTCTACATAATCGCCTTTTATTTCTACTAGGCCAGAGTTTAGAACTTTCTCATCTATTTCGCTTATTTTAGTCTTAATTCCATTAGCCATATTGATGTAAATTTCTTGTAGAGAGTCCAAAATTCCATATAACTCTGCTAATCTTTTTATTCCAGCGTCAGTCAAGTAAAGCCAGCCGTTTTCTTCTTTGACTAATCCTCTATTTATTAGATCGTCAATATTAATATCCTTTAATCTTAACTCGTCAACTCTTCTAGGTGCAGTATTTATTTCTTCGAGAGCTTGCAATTCAGAAAGCATCTTACTAATTCCTCATAATTTTTAGAGAATGCTACTATTGTAATTCTTGGGCTAATTCCCTTTATTTTTGCGTTTAGGAGATAGTTCTCAAGCTCATTATAAGAGAAAATTCCTGGATAAATATTCTCCACCGTCATGACTATGAACCCTTCTCTCCTTAGCGAATCTATAATTATTACTTCATCTTCATTCTTCATTAGATCTTCAAGTAAGATTAATTTATTTCCTATGTAAACACCTCCAAAATCTTTAGCAATTTTTCCTTCTTCTTCAAAATCCTCGTGACCTATTCCTATTATTTTCAAAGCCTTATCACCATTTTTTCTAATCCTGAATCGAAGAAGTGTACATTACACACCATACATGCATCGTGAGATCTAACTACGTGAGCAACCTCTATTGGATTATTTACATCATTAACTTCTGTTCCAAGAAGGGATAAGCTCAGATGACTTAAGTTACCGAAAGGATCTTCTGGTCCCATATTTATTTGCGTTGGAGTTACTATCTGATAATTATATATCTTACCCTCTTTTATTACTATCCAATGACCTAAAGAACCTCTAGGTGCTTCCAGCATTCCATATCCTCTAGTAGTGTTAACTTCATCTGGTTTTTTATATGCCGGTTTATTTATATCATAGTCGTTCAATTCGTCCATGATAATCTTATGAATTAGGGCCAATCTAATTATTCTAGCTATTTCCCTTAATAGCACATTCGATTTAAATCTTCTTACTAAATCCACCATTAAACTGTTCCCTCCTACAGTAAGCATTGATATTGCTCCCACTTCTGGAGCGATAAGTGAGTTTCCCAATTTATATCTGAATGCCTTTGTGAATGTATATTTACTAGAACTAGCATTTGGAGGTAACGGTTTAGTCTCGCCATCAAATGGATGTAGCCCTATCTTTTCGCCTTCATCGTAAGTATAATAAGAACTTGACACAAATTCTAGAATATTGTTCTGATCTAAATCAATTTTTTCCCAATTTTCCAAATTTATTATACCTTTATCGAACATCAACTTACTATTACCTGGAACGTACTTCTCCGCTAATGGTACGTGACCGAAAGACATGAGATAGTTGGATCCTCTGCCTAATTCCAACCATCCCATATCTTTTCCATAATTCCAGATTTTGCATAAGTCTCCGTTAGGATAGTCAGTACACCATTGCTCTAATCCATTTAAAGAATTGATTTCAAGGAATTGATATAATGGCCCTCCTAACACGGTTTTCTCTAGAAACTCTACCGTTATATGAGTTAGGATTCCTTTAGCTTTCATTATGTCGTTATAATACGGATCTGTTGTAACTCCACCTGGAACCATTGCTGATCCGTGAGGCCATTGACCGCCAAATATCGCGTAAATTTCGGTATACTTTTTAGACCATTTTACTGCTTCCTTATAAGAACTTCCAATATAAGGAGCCCATCTTAATACCATATCTTTATAGAAAGGTAGATTTTCGTATTTTTTATTAACAGTATCTATCAAGAACATCAAATAAGTATGCCTTACATCGTTTTGTGCCATTTCAGCTAATGCCATTACATTTCTTAATCTGACGCCGTTAGGGGGAACGTAAGCGTTGTATGCCATGTCCAAAGCTTGTGCTGTAGCGTATAGGTGAGATGCACCGCAAATTCCACATATTCTGGGCGTAATTACTAGCGAATCCATAGGATATTTATTCCTTAATATTATTTCTATACCTCTAAATAATCTAGACATCGGGTAAGCTCTAATTACTCGATTATTTTCGATTATAACTTTTAAATCTAGATCTCCTTCAACCCTATTAAGAGGGCTTATAATTTTCTCATTCAATCCAATCGCCTTTTCCCTTTCTTACCAGAGGCCTTAGGAGGAATTGGGGTGCAGAGGCTTTAGCTACTGCAGAGAAAGTAACATAAGATCCTCTACTTACCCCAAGAGGTAGCCTTTTAGGAATCCCTGATCTATTCTTTTCGGTTTTAAAGAAATTGAATGACGGAAAATCAAATTCTGTACAACCCATACACGGAGTGCCCACTCTAGTCTTACTGCTTTGATTGTTCCATAGTATATTATTGCAGGAACTTCTTGTATAAGGTCCTCTACAGCCCAGCTCAAAATATAAACAACCTTCTCTATGTCCTAGTTCTTTTGTAGAAATTTTGTAGGTAAAATAAGGTTGTCTGGGACAGCCGAACTGCGTTGTTGTAGAATAAAATAGTCTTGGCCTGTTGAATTCATCTAGGTCCTCTTGGCTTAATTTGTCTTCTATAATTAACAATAAAGTTGTTAAAAGCCATTCTGGATGAACTGGGCAGCCAGAAAGGTTAATTACTGGAAATCCTTTTCTTGACTTGAAATTTTTACCAAGGAATCCTCCACAATCTTTTTTATGAAATTGTAATCCAGTGGATTCAGTAGGGTTGGGTTCTGAGGCAGGAATTCCTCCAAACGATGCACAACTGCCTACAGCGATAATATAATCAGCTTTTGTGGCTATTTTCCTTAACCATTCTATCATTGGTTTACCAGCGAATATATCATACATCCCCGTACCGTTGGGTCCCATAATTACTGTTCCTTCAAAGATTAGTATATCCAAGTGTAGCCTATCGGAAATAATATCATTTAATATTTGGGTTATGTTATTATCTAACGATAATGAAGGATGCCACAATAGTTTAACGTTATGGGTAAATAAAAATGTGAATAAATCTGGATCTGAAGCATTTAATACAGATAGTGTATTTCCTCCACAAGCTCCTCCTTGTAACCACAATAGATTTTTCATAAGATAAGTTTAGAATTTAGGTTTAAATTTGTTTTTTATAAAACTTGTTCAAAGACTAAATCTTCTTTACATAAAGCTATAAAAGAAAATTATAATGTAAATAAAGCTTTTATATATAAAGTCCAAAAGTATCTGAGGGGCTTATGAGTATTGACAATGATGAGGATTATATTGAAGGAATGAAAAAATTAAAGGAAATAGTAATTTACCTTAATTCTACTGGTCTCCTAGACAGCATTTTAGATTTGCTTAAAGATGAGAATAAAATCATGTCTTTCTTAAGGTCTAAAAGTTTTAGGGCAATCGTGGAATTGTTAGGGGATTTGAAAGAAATGATAGACTCAGGACAAGTTAGCTCAGAAGATTTCATTAACGGTACATTGGCTATAGCTAAGCACCTCGATAAGATAGGTAAGATATTATCAACGTTAGAACAACATGGAGTTTTAGACGTGATAACGTCTGGTTTGTCCAGGGCGGCAGAAGCTATGGTTAAGGAAGGTGATCAGTCTAATATAGTGGAACTATTAGCCTCGTTTGACGATCCTGACGTTAAAAAGACGTTAGCTTATTTAAGATTTATGCTAAAAGAGCTGGGCAAGGCCGCAACTCCAATAGTTGAAAACGATGGTAAGTCTCAACAAAAATAATCCTTCTCCGGATTATTAGGAGGAGATAGTAAATTTGTAAGCTGTAAAAGCATTAACATGGCATTTTTTAATGCCTTACCTTGTGTTGTAATGGAATACATTACTGTCTTCCCGTTTTTATCTATTTCTCTCCTTATTAGATAAGCTTTCTCTAACTCCTTTAATCGCATAGATAATATTCTTTGAGTTATCCCGTTAATCTTTCTCATTATTTCATTAAATCTCATTTTATCATATTTATCTAGGAGCAGCAAGATAGCTAGAGTGTACTTTCTAGTTATTAGCTGATATATTTTCGGAGAATATTCCATGCAAAGGTCTTGTTCATCTTGGATACAACATCCTGTCATAATTTTTCTCAATAATATTTGTTTAAAAAGTTGATGTTATTATGAAAAATATTTTCTTAATCTATGATCTTTATTATGCTATATAAACCTTTTAACTTACTACGTATATCTCTTTATCATTATTTAAATAGTTTTTAAATGTATTAATTACGTTAAATTTATCTTTAATCTTCGATGATTTTCCGCATCACTTTTTCTACTAGTTCTCTTTTCATTTTACTCCCCAATAATACTGAAAACATTTCATCAATTATTGAAGAATATATGGAATAAATACTTTTATCTGATCTAATATAGTTAATAATTTCCTCTTGAATTTCTGGGCTATAATAATCTTTACCAATTTTATATAAAGCGTATTCTTCTAAGCTTTTAAGCAAGAAAGAAACCGAAATAACGTCATCATTACTTTCCATAGCGAGCTTTAAGTATGTTAATGCCAATTCTTTATGCATCGTAATTTAACCTCTCATTTATTTCTTCTGAGATATAGTAATTTTCTATAACTATCTTATATCTTTTAAATAAACCCTTGAGCTGCAACCCTACGGATATAACTAGAATTGGAGGAGTAAAGGGCGAAGGAGGAGTGTAATGTATTTCATTCTTTTCAATCCTCAGTAGTCCGAGCTTTATTGCAGGAACTCCTGTCTCCGGTTCAATAACTTTGTTAATAGCTTCCAGGTCTTCCGCCAAATTTCACCGCCCTTATATATCTGGCTCCAGGCTTTCTAAGATCTTGAGGCTTTAATGAATATTTTATACCTCCGAGGGCTCTTGCGGCTATATTAAATCTTGCCCATTCCTCCATTATTTCAGCGAAAGCTCTGGCCTCGTGTATGCACGCTCCTACTGATACAATACCGTGATTCATTAGAATTACTATTCTAGGTACTTTTGCCCCTTCTCCTCTTAGTGCCTCTCCTACAGATTTAGCTAATTCAATAGTCCCTGGATGAGAGTAAGGAATTATTTTTATTTCACCAAGTATTGCGGCTGCTTCTCCATGAGTTATATCCAAATAGCCGGAAATTGCTGCCCCCATAGTATAAGGAGAGTGAGCGTGAATCACTGCATTCACATCTGGCCTATTTTTATAAATTTCCAAGTGCATTCTAGTTTCTATTGACGGTCTTAGATCTCCTTCTATCACATTACCATCTAAATCTACTGCAATCAGATCCTGGGGCTCCAAGCTTACTCTAGGATACCCAGATGGAGTTATCCATATCTTATTTTGACCAGGTAATCTGGCACTCTGATTTCCGCCCGCATTACTTACCATTCCTTTCCAATATAGAGTTTTTACGCTATTCACGAGCTCTCTTTTTAACTGTTCTTCATCTGTTTGACACAGTTTACAGTAGGTGTTACCTATCATGTACACCATTTGTTATTCACCTACCTTTTACATCTAGGTGCAACATTTACTATCTTATGCATGGCCCATATCCAACATGTTCCTTCTTGAGACACCATTGGAGCACCTTTGGGATCGTCTGGTTTGCAAGTCTTCATATAGAGTGGGCACTCTGGCGGGTCGATTAGTCCCATAACTACTTCTCCACAACGTGCACCTGCAACATACTCATCGGCAGTTTTGCTTCTATCCTTTAATCCATATTGCTCTCTTGCATCATACTTTCTAAATTCATCTTTTAATCTGAATCCTGCTTTAGGGAATATTGCAACTCCTCTTACGTAACCGTCTTCTAGATCGAACACTTTTTCCATAACTTCTTGAGCTTTAACATTACCTTCCCAAGTTACTGACCTTGTATATTCGTTTTCAATCTTTGGCCTTCCCTCGTCTATTTGCTTTAATATCATATATATTGCCATTAGTACATCAATTGGTTCAAATCCTGTAGCCACCATTGGTTTTTTAGATCTTAAGAAGTACTCATAGTAGGGCTTTAGTCCAGTTATAGTTGCTGAATGCCCTGCAGATATAAAAGCATCGATCCCTAACACGTTAGATTCCATTACTGAACCTTGAATTGCAGGAGTATATCTATACGAGACTAAGAAGCTTAAGTTCTTAGGAACTCCTTTTAATAATTCAAAAGCAGTAGCGGGCGCAGTTGTATCCATGCCTACTGCAAAGAATAGGAACTCCTTTTCTGGCTCTTTTCTGGCCATCTTTACAGCATCTTGCACTCCATATATTATTCTAACATCACCGCCCAATGCTTTAGCATCTTGCAACGACATTTTTGTTCCTCTAGCTCTACTCATGTCTCCATATGTTGTAATTACCACGCCATCTAATGCCAGTTTCACCGCGTCATCTATGTCCGTTGCAGGCGTTATGCAGACGGGACAACCAGGGCCTGCTCTAACTTCAATATTATCTGGTAATAGAGTTCTTATTCCATAATGAGTTATAGTCCATTCGTGACTACCGCACACGTGCATTATCATAACATTTTCTTCAATTTTTCTTGATAATTCATCAATCTTGATTTTTATTGCCTTTGCTAGCTTAGGATCTCTATAATATTTTAATAACGATAAATATTCCTCACTCATTTCCTCTCCCCACTACCTCATTAAAGTCTTGAATTCTCTTCTCTTTAGGGAGTTCTCTTGTCATTTCATTCCATATCTCTATACTTCTTCTAGCCTCTTCTTCATCAACTACTTGTATTGCATAACCTGCATGTACCAGAACGTAATCTCCTACCTTAGCGTTAACCAAGGATAATAAGATGTTATCTCTTATTGTCCCATTACCGAAGTCAATTTTTCCAAAATCTCCGTTTATTTCAATTACCTTTCCTGGAAAGGCTACGCACATTTTACTCACCATAGATTCTCTTTAGTTCTTCTATTTCGGATTTACTTAACTTATAAATAGGCATGTAGTCCTCATCTACGTAAAGCATAGGAACGTTGCAATGTCTAGGCATTTCCAGTTCAGTTCCGCAAATTTCACATTTAAGGAAGTCTCTTTTTCTGAAATTCCCTTTTTGAATGTAACTCATTGGCTTACCGCAATGTAAAGGAATTTTTTCTTCAGTTCCGCAAATTAGGCACACAAGCTTCATTCACATCAACCTCAACAAATTCTCGGAACTGGACTTCCTATTGGTCTTCCAACGTACCTTTGACCTCCTATCACTGTTTCCATTATAACTCCGCTAATGTCCTTTCTAACTTCGCCTATTGTTGTAGCGTACTTACCCAAGGGATCCGAATGTAACTCCTCTAGTACGTCCTTTTCATATTCTGGGGAAACTGCTAATACTACTTTTCCCTCGTTACTTAGCTCAAGGATGTCCATTCCTAAAAATTCTACTGCAGCCCTCACTTCTTCTCTAACCGGAATATCTTCTTCTTTAATATATATTCCAAGTCCAGATTTTTCTGACCAATCGTTTAGTAAGTCAGCTAATCCTCCTCTAGTAGGGTCTTTGGCATCGGCTATTCCCCCTACCTCTAATAATTTTAGCATCAGCTTATTTAACGGCGCTACGTCAGATTTTACGTTAGCTTCAAAGCCTATTCCTTCTCTCGAAGATAATATGGATATTTCGTGGTCTCCAATAGTTCCAGAAACTATAATCTTATCTCCAGGTCTTAAGTTTGTAGGAACTAACCATCTTGAAGGTTGTCTATTTTTTCGTAAAGTATTTATATTATAATCTAATTGTGGTGGTCTATTTCCTATTCCTGAAGTATTTATTATTATTTTATCTAATGAACCCTTTTCCATGACTTTTGTATCTCCAGTAACTATATGCACATCCGCCTCCTCTGCAGTCTTCTTAATGCTGTCCACAATCTTTTCTAAGTCTGATAACGGAAATCCCTCTTCCATTACTATAGCAAGGCTTAACGCGATTGGATTACCACCCATCATTGCTATATCATTTACTGTTCCGCTGACACTTAATCTTCCTATATCTCCACCTTTAAAGAAGATGGGCCTTACTATGAAAGAGTCCGTGCTTATTACAGTATCATTTATAACTGCTGCATCGTCAAGCATTTCTAATCCTACTTCTCCATAATTATCGTTAAGCTTCATGAATACGTTCTTTATTAATGAGTGCATATAAGAGCCTCCTGCTCCATGTAGGAGTGTTATAATATCTTTATTGCTCATGTTTATCATTTATCTTTAACTTAGAATGGTTAATAAACATATTTAATATAAACCACAAATAAACAAAAGCAACCATAATTTTGATCGAGGTGCTAACCTCTTACCTATTTAATCAAATATACTGAAGAATACCTTATCTTATTTAATTATAGTGAAGATTAAAAAACTTTCATAAATAACTTATTTTGGGAGATATAATGTTCTATCCGTCTCCTTTGATTCTCACGTACATAGCATACGTTATAACAATGACTTTAGCCTTATCTTGGGCCTTTGATGAAAGTATTAGAGGAAATAATTTAGGTTCAATAACCATGGTAATTTCCTATATAAGTACTTCAGTATATCTGATAGTTTTCTCTTTAAATAATCTTGGAATAGTATTATCCATAGTAGTAATACTTATTGTAATTCCAATAACTCTTAGAAATTTGGGGTTTAATAGATCCTATAACGTTTTACTTTTATTAATAAATGAAATTATAATGAGTTTAGTATATTATGTAATTTTAAGAGGATTTAATAACGCCGTTTTAGCTTTGAGCTTTTATGGGACAGATATCCCTGTTTCCTCCTTATCCCCCGTTAATGTTATCCTTGCGCTAATAGAACTTTCCAATTCCTTTATGTTCTTCCTAATGATTCTTCCAGAAGTCTTGTATTTTTCTATAAGGCACAAACATTATTATCCTTTATTGCTAAGCATACTAGCTCTTTCGGGACCTAATATTGCCTCTGAAATGACGCATTCCATTTTACCACTGCCTTATGACCCTATAAAAGAGGCGAGTGTACTAATAACTTTATTGTCTATAATTTTATCTGTATATTTTTCATATAATGTAGTAAAGGGCAGAATGAACCTAAATAGCTATTTAATCTTCATAGTAGCTAATATCATCTTAAGTCTATCATCATTGTATTATTCCATTTCCCTTAACGAGATACCGTACGGAATAGCTACGCTTATAACAATTTACATTGCTTTGTCCGATATTAAATTTAATTTAAGAATCCCTACTACAATTTGGCTATTATTAGCAATTCCACAAGCGTTATGGGGATTATCGATAGCATTATGGTATAATCTACTACAATTTGAGTTATTACTGGGAATAGGGTTATCAATATTTTATATAATATCAGTAAGATTGATTACTAAATTCTGAAGGCTGGCTATTCAGTTAGAGTTTCCTTTTTATTCTTTCAATTCTTATATCCTCTTCAAAATTACTGCAGAATTCCTTAATCCATTTAATAATTATTGATTGCGAAAGTCTTTCCATCCATCCCTCATATTCAAAGATAATATCGACTTTATTATTAGATATAATAAAACTTAACTTCCCAGATCCAGTATCTTTGCCATGCCGTAATATGAAAACGTAAGAAATCTCATTAACTGAACGAAATACATTTCCATTAACTTCATGAGTTAGTCCAAGGTAACTAGCAGTAGCTGAAAATCTCGAGTTTGTTGTTTCTATTTTCTTAATAGATTTGAATATTTTAGGTAAAACAAAACTAGGATCAGATAATAAAGTTAAAAGGGCGTCTATGGAGTGAGATGTAGATATTTCAGTACTATACTTCATAGAGAAAATATAGGCAATTAAAAATAAAATTTTTAGCTACTCCTTCTGGTAGATTTAATGTATTAAATATTTCGATGATGATAAGTAGATATTTTATTATAGCGATTCCTTCGCAAAACTACTCTTGACAGTTGCCATTCTAAAAAGAAAAGTTTAAATATTATCCATTCTAGAATGGTATGAAAATCAACGTAAAGTATTCATACCGGCATAGGTGATTAATTATGGAAAAAATAGAGTGGCTAAAAAGAGATATTCTGCATATTCTAGACTTAATTCCATTATCTACCTCAAGTGTAGCACCAACGTTTAGTATTGCTGCCGCTTATGGAAGCATGGTAGCACTAATGGGCCCAAGTGCTATAATGGCGGTTGTAGTGTCTTTCCCATTCTTCCTTTTTGCTTCGATAATATTTAGGCAATTAAATAGAAAAGCTCCTCATGCAGGTGCCTCGTATCACTGGGGGATGGCGTTAGTAAACAAAAAATACGGTTCTTTCCAATTTTGGATAGTTAGTTTAGCATATTTCTTATCACTACCACCAATCATAATTCCTGCCGGAGAATACACTTTAGACTTACTCTATAGACTACACATGATAAGCAGGGCAATGGAGTTAAGCGTTTTCTGGGATTCAATTGTTGGCATGATTTGGGCAGCTATAGCTGCAATACCGCTATTATTGGGGGCAAAACCAACTGCAAGGTTTACTGAGGCGTTTCTAGTTATAGAATTAATAATATTATCGTCCTTTATAGGTATAGGTTTAGTTGAGTTACCCACCCACGTCATTAATAAATTTAGCTTTAGTTGGTTTTTTAGCCCATCCTGGCTTATGAATCCTTCAATGTTTTTAAGTCTTACTGCAACCATGGTTATTGTTGCGACAATACTTGATGGTTGGGAAATAGATAGCTATGCCTCAGAAGAGTCTAAAAAACCTACAAGATGGCCGGGAAATTCTGGGATAATAGGTTTAATTTCCGTATTTATAATTTATATGATTACAATGCCAATAATGACCATAGAGACTCCGATCTCTGCCTTAAGTTCATCAATAGATCCGCTAGCTAGATGGGCCTCCTATGTAATTCCTAATTATGTTTGGTTAATGGATATAGCAGTAATAGCGAGTACTGCTAGCTCTTTATGGCTTACTGCATATATTTTAAGCAGGGCATGGTATGCAGGAGGTAGGGAGGGTCTTCTTCCTAGAATATTTTCTAAAGTGCATAGTAAATATGGAAGTCCTTGGTTTAATATCATGATTATTACTGTTTTGGAAATATTTGTCCAAGGTTTAGAGTTAGTTTCTCCATCTATGCAGTCTTTCTTCGGAATAGTGTTAACTGGAGCTGGCGCTTTTCTATTAATGGAATTTGCAATCGATTCTACGACTGCTACTATTACGTGGTGGAGGAATAAGTCTAGCGGAGCTATTGATGTACTATTAAGAGTAATATCTCCACTAACTGCGTTTGTAATGTTTTCTGTGATAATCATGGGTATTATTGAAGCAGGACCGGCTTTTGGGATTCCTTCAACTAACTATGCAATAGCTATAATCACAATGATTTTGCCAGGGATTTATTTTACATTTAGATCATATAAAGCAAAAATAATAGTACCAGAATGGATAAGTAGAGAAATTAAGGAAGAGCGGAATAAACTAAGATAATTAATTTTTTTAATATAATAATTTTTTAATTAGAAAATGTAATGAAGAAAAGTATATATAGTTTTAATATAAAATTGATATTATGGGTATAATAGCTTATACCGGAGAAATAATTGTTAAAGATGGTAGGAGAGTTAATCTAGACAACATTTTAAGGGCTTTATACGGTCTTTCTGATACGGATCTTAAGGTCTTAAAAATTATAGAAACCTTAGGAAAGGCTAAAATTGATGAGATAAGTAGTAAAATGAACGTTAACAAGAGTACTGTAATAAAGTCCCTTAAAACCTTACATTCATTAGGGTTTATTCAAAGGGAAATTCTAAGAAACGGCAATAAGGGGAGACCAACATTTATCTACTTTATAAATATAAAAATTGAACATAAAATTAAAGAAGACTTAGAATCAATAGTCTCTGCACTATCTAAAACTTAGATTTAAGATATTTTATTCCTTTATCTATTAGAATAATGAGAAATATTGACCCTAATATTATTATAGGCAAGAATTGAAAATTATTATAGCTATTAGACGCTCCTTTCTCACAGCATGCGAAAGGAGGTAAATTAAGCATATAAGACGTTCCATGTGGTGACGAGTTAGAGATAATTGAAATAGTACCGTCAAAGAAATTCGATACGAATATGAATTTACTTACATTATCATATATTATTCCTATTGGAGTTATACCAACGTAAATCTTACCTAAAATCCTTGTTCCGTTTAGAACTAGCACATAATCTGGGCCATAAAGACTATCGCTCGTGACATAAATTAATCCATTTTTAATAGTAATTCCCTCAAATTCTTCCCCTTGAACTTCAATATAATTAATTTTATGTGTATATAAGTTTATAATAAAAATATACTCATCTGCTGCGACATATAATGAACAATTATAATAAAATATGTAATTTGGAAAGGTATTGAAATATATTGGACTATACACGGATGGATAGAAGACTATAAACCCTTGATTTTTAGTAAAATTAAATCCTGAAATAAAGAGAATTTTTCCATTGGTTGTTATTGATGTGACTTTCCCTGGCACTTTAAGCACTTGAGAAATTCTACAGTTATTTAATGAATACACATATCCATATGAACCAACGTATATTGTATTATTTACCGCTGAAATAGCAAGTGGATAAAAACAAGTGGCTATTGTCTTTATGCTCATGTTTCGTAAGTTAATAAGTGTAATAGTCTTATTAGGTAAGGTACCACTAGTTGCAATCAGTGTTGAATTATAATAACATAAGTATTCTACGCCAGAAATATTTAATGAATTAATCACCTTTCCGTACGGACTAATTTCGTAGATTTTATTTACAGCTGCAACAAAAACATTGCCTTTACTACACTCTACTAGATACGTAGGTGAAATTTGACAGAAAACATTTGAAGATCTGCCAGCTACTGTGGTTTCGTTATTAAGAAAAATTGTATAGGCCACGCAGCCTATGTTACTTGTCTGAGAATACGCAATAATAGATGATATAACTATTATCAAAATTAAAAATCCTTCCAATATTTTTCATCATCTCCCAACGGCTTCCAGTTGTCTGACTTAGGATAATTATTTATGTAACCTATAAGCTTTAGTGATAATGGAATTATATCCCTAAGTTTAGTATTTGGATTATTTGCTTCTATCTTTTTAATTAGTTCTCTAATTTTATTTAAGTTACTTACAGCATCCTTCCAAAAGCCCCAGTCATTAGAAAGGATTCTTGCAATTTTTTCTTTATCTATATCGTCATATTTTAGTAAGATGGCTATAATATCGGCTATGTCTTTATCAAGAGCGTAATGAATTTGTAATTTAGTAAGCAACAAGTCTGTTAAACTTAATGAATATTCTTGGGACCAGTCTACTTCAAAATCATGATTAAAAGATATTTTATCCATATAATAAGCCTTTATTATCATTTCATTCATGAAAAACATGCCTGCCTTATCTCCTATTGTTACTTCTAGATGGTAATATGGAGTAAAACCTTCATTTATTACTACTTCTTTAAAAACGTCTCTATATTTAATGGGGACTAGTACATTTAAATCCTGAGGTCCGTTATTCCTTCCTAATTTCAATAGCTCTATAGAATCTCTGGAATTCATAAGCCTATAATATAATGCTATGGAGCCGTAAATTAATGCCTTTGAGTTTCTTCGCTTCAATTCTGTATATATACTATCCCAAATTTTTAGATAGTCCTTAGCTAAATTCTCAAAATTTACCTTCTTTTGAGGGGAACTTATAGGTATTGACATATTTTATTATACAATTTTCGACATTATATATCTTTCTTCGTAATTTAGTTATAATTTGATAAGCCTGTTAGTTCTACAAAATTCTTATATAAGTTTATTCAACATACAAATAATTATGGATTGGAAGGAAGCATTAAAGGACGATAGGCTAAAAGCTGTACTCTTCTGGACGGATTGGTGTGAAGACTGTGACTACGTTAAGAAAGAATTTGAGAAGGTTTATAATCCCTATTTTGCATTTGTTGAAGTCAACGCTGATGAGCGTCCAGATTTGGCTTTAAGATATTCTCCTCAAATATTTCCATCAATATCAATAATCTCTAAAGGTAACGTAATTGGCGGAATTTATGGCAAAGTAAATGCAGAAACCATAGGGGAAGTCTTATTAAAGGTTCTTGACTTAAGCCTTGGGGGAGGAGTTCTAGTAAAACCTAATTCTCCTAAGGTAGAGAGAACTAAGTACACAATTGACGAGGCAATACGCACAATTAGACGTAACTGTTTAGCAATGTTTGATATTTACTATGGAGGTTTTGAAAAAGAGCCAAAATATTTTTTACCAAATGTGTTGATTTTTCTAATAGAGCTTGGCGACAATTATTCCCTGGAAGTAGCAAAATATACTGCAGAAGCCGCAATATATTACCTATGGGATGAGGGATTTTATCCATATGCGAAATCTTACGATTGGAAAATACACCCTAATTTCAAGCTCTTGGATGTGAACGCAGAGGCTATAATTGCATTGTTAAAACTTTACGAGAAAACTAAAGATGACTACTTCCTTGAATATGCCATAGAAACCGGAAATTGGATATTAAAAAATAAAATAGACGGTCTTTATCCCATTGCAATAGTTGATAGAAAAATAATAAAAAAGTATTATATTGATGTTAATAGTAAAATTGGTGAGGCTCTCATTTATTTATTTAAATTTACTCAGGATAAAAAATTTCTTGACGAAGCGATATCATTAAAAAATAAGTTATTATCTTATTCTTCATGGTCCCACCTTTTAAATTCTAACGTTCCATTATTCTTTTTGGATCTAGCTTATCTACTTAGGTTCTTATCATATTTCAAAGAAGGCGACATTGTTATAAATCTAGCTAAGTCTAAGTATTCTAGTGAGGACGGAACATTTTATGATGTAGATTTTAGCATAGCTAATGAAGAAATGATAGGTAGATATAAAATAATGTTTGAAAATGCTGTCTTTGCACAAGGATTACTTAACTTAGGATATTTTGAGGAAGCTCGTAAGATAGCTGATTATTTTCTTGATTCTTTTTACGAGTTTAATTACGTGGATCAAGCAGAATATGGAAGATTATTGGTGAGACTTAATGAGGCTTCATAACATTTTTCTCATATCTATAATTTTAGGACAAGGAATATTTATATATGAATTAATATTAATACTGGTGTACCCTATGCAGTTTAATTCTATATATATGTATTTTAATTTAATCAATTACTTTCTAATTTTTCTATATCAGACATTAATTATTATCTTATTCTATGTTAATTTAGCAAATTCGAAACTTAAATACACGCTTCCCACATTATTAGTGCCGTTTATAGGAGAAATTCTTGAGGGAGTATATATTCTCTTTATAGAAAAAAGTAATAAAAGAATAATACTTACCGGAATTTACTATCTTCTTTATTTTCTAGCAGTATTAAGCTCAGCTTACGTTATTGTTCCTCCAGGTTTTCCTGCATCCCAATATCAATTAAAGGAATTCGGAATTACCTTATCAATTTCCGATATATTCAATCTTTTTGTGCTTCTTTATATTTTCATCCTTGTGAGAAGGTGGGATAGTCACCGAGGTACTCAATAATTTTTTTCTTCATTAATTCTAAGCATTCCTTTCCCCACTCACTTAGCTGAATTCCTTCATCCAGTTCAACCTCACACTCTATGATTGTAGTATCCTCGGGAAGTACGTCTAAAGACTTAGCAACTTTAAGGAAAGAGTTTATGTCCATATAATACGCACTCATACTTGAAATCACATCAATCCAAGTAGATATCTTATTTTCAATATCGTCCGGTTTATATATTCTTAATTCCTTTTTACCTTTTTTGTCAGCGGTGAGTATTATTAATTTGTTTGGAGATAAAATACGTAGAATATCTGCAGCTTTCATTGCACCTAGACTTAAGTCCAGAACGTCTAATCCTTTCGCTTTAAGCTCATCAGCTAATTTGATTGGTATTGAATAATCTCCTTGATATAAATATCCTAAAAACGCAATAACTGGTATTTTCAACCTAACCACACCATGCCAATTTTTTCTGCATATTCCCTTATTGCGTGAGAATTCCTTAATATCTCAAAGGCATTGATTAACGTCTTATCTGCACCTTTAAATAGTCCTATTTGTATAGTAAAGGTTTTATTTAGCTCATAACCTTTTAAACCGTTAGCCTTAGCAGAATGAAACCATGTAACACCAGCATCAACATTTCCCTTCTTTAATTCTTTTATCACTTCTCCATCATTTTTAACTAAAACTAATTCGCCATGGCATTTGTATGATTTAATGAAATTTATGGAAAATACTGAGTATTCTGGGTTTACTATCGCTATTCTTTTTGCTTTGCATATATCATCTAGTTCTGTAGCTATGAACATTTTGATCTTCACGAAATTTGCTACTGCCAATAATAATTCCCATTGCTTTAGGCTAGAAATTTCAGAAGAAGGAAGTATCAGTATTCTCGGTGGCTTATCGTATATTAAATTACCAAACTTCACATCCTCGTTGAATATCTGTTTCATTATGATGCCAGAAGGTAAAATTTCTATAAGACTTTTAATGTAATTTTCCTTTAATTCAAGAAAAATTGTATTAGCTAGTTCGCTTAGTGCGGAATCCATGAAGATAACAACTTTTGAATCTACATAACCTAGAAGTGACGTAATATTATTGTCGCTATCCGTTAAGTCTAGCATATGGGAATATTAGCAATTATCATTAATAAGTTTCATCACAAACTTTCCATTAATATTTAATAAAGAAAATACAGGAAATTGAAGAAAAATAAGAAGTTTTGTTAAAAAAATTTATAAACACGGTATCAGAGAATATACCAGATAAAAATGAAGTTAAGTCGAAGAGAATTTCTAAAGCTATCGGGGGTAACAGCCTTAGGTACTACACTAGCTGCCAGTGGCTTAACCTATGAAGAGCTAGTTTCTAAGGCACAGGATTCGGATCAGCCAATAAATATAATATGGACGGGAAATGGATGGTGCGGCGGAAATACTATAGCCTTTATAGACGCAATGAATCCATCAGTTGAAGATGTGATAACTGGAGTATATTTTGATGGTAAACCAATAACTCTAAGACAACCGAGCATTCAAGAACTAGGCAATGTAAATTTAGTATATCACCCAATATTAATGCCTCAAGACAGCATGGCTTACGCTACTATGGAAATGGCTCTAAACGGAGAACTAGATCCATACGTCTTAGTAGTAGAAGGTACTTTATTTGATGAATTTGGTCTATATTCAAGGGACGTATATAATGGAGTTCCGTACTCATATAAAAAGAACCAATTCTGGTGTTCTGCAGGGAGAAAGCCTGACGGAAGTGCACTATTGTGCGAGGAATTCGTTTTCAACCTAATGAAAAACGCTTATGCGGTAGTAGCAACTGGTGCTTGTGCAACATATGGAGGAATTCCTGCCACTACTAACGGTCTAGGAAAAAGATCCCCTACATACGCAATGGGAATGCTAGACGATCCTTACAGAGGAATTTATGGATTTCCGTATTATGCCTATCAAGTCTATCAAAAGGATTTAGCACCAGATATAATTGATGAGGATATATTCTCTGTAACTAACTCTCCAATAAATACTGCGTGGCCTGGTCCAAGTTATCATTGGAAGTCTAAGGGAGGTTTACCAATAATAGCCATAGCCGCAGATCCTCCAGCAGGAGACTGGATAATGAGAACCTTACTTTCAGTTGTATTATATGCTAGAGGCTTAGGTCCTAATCCTGCTGACGATTTAGATGTATTTAATAGGCCAAAATTCTTCTACGGTAACGAAACTCATCAAAATTGTCCAAGAGCTGGCTTTTTTGCAGAAGGTCAATTTGCTTACAAATTCGGCGATCCTCAATGCACTTACAGCCTAGGTTGTAAAGGTACAGAAGCTAATAGTCCGGCACCTCGACTGGGTTGGGTAGGAGGAGTTGGAGGTTGCACTAGAGGAGGAGTTTGCATAGCATGTACTGCACCAGGTTTTCCAGACCTATATGAACCGTTTTATGCACCGCCCAATGCTCCGACCATACCGAGTACAAGCCTGTTTGCTGCTGCCGCAGCCGCAGGAATACTAGTTGGAATTGGAAGTTATGCTTTTTCAAGAAAGAGGAGGTCTCCTCCTAAAATTCAAGGTGGTGGTGGAAAATGAGTAGTGCATCCTCTCCATATTATTTCACTTTTGATTGGACTAAACCAGTCTTAATAGAACCTATAGTTAGGATAAAACCCGAGCTAGGAATTCAAGTAACTTTTGACTTTAATACTAATAGAGCAACAGACGCTTATGCCTCTGGTGGAATGTTTAGAGGATTTGAAATATTCATGAGAAATAAGCCTGGACCTGACGTTATAATGTTGTCCAGTAGGGAATGCGGAATATGCGGCGAACATCATCAGTATATAGAAAGGATAGCTCAAGAAATGGCACAAGGTGGTAACGCTCCCCCTCCATTGGGTTTAGAAGGAATAGTGTTGGGTATAGATGCTGCAATGACTTACGATGCAACAGTTCACTTAAGTGCTTTAGGCGGACCTGACTGGAGTTCATTATTCTTTAAGATAGCAGGATATTTCCCGAAGGAAATATACGAGATTGCGCAGCAAACTCCGTTAAGTAAGGTTGCTCAATACTCTGAAGCATTTCCAATGGGAGCCCCGTCAGAGCTAGAAATGGCAGGAGTTAAGTTAAAAACAGTAGCTGACATTATGGATGCATTAGTTCCAATTGTAGGTGCATATTTCTTAGAAGGGGCGTATAGCTGGAGAATATTGCATGAGGCTGAATTATTGTATTATTTAAGGATACCTCATCCCATAACAATGGTTCCGGGAGGTATAGGAGTACCACCGACTATAGAGAACTTGCAGAGGTATTTCCAAAGAATGGTAGATGGCACTGCGTGGTTAATGAAGCAAATGGCTGCATATGAATATCTAGATTTATTCTTAGCAGACTACGATAACGTCTTCGGAATACAAGCGTTATATGATAAGCTTAACGGGACGTTAGGATTTGCCGAGGAAGGAAATAGACCGGGCAATTTTGTATGCTATGGTCAAAGCGACGTCTCTGAAGCACCAGTTGTAACACCTTCGAGTACACCAGTGGCTCCTTACGATGCCACTTATGAGAACATGGGAGACTGGGGTAGAGCAAGAGTAGTTAAACCTGGGCTAGTAATTCAGCAATCCTCAACTTCACCTCCAACCTTGGTCACTAACGATCTAATAGACATAAATCTAGGTATAAGAGAATTCGTAGAATCCTCTTGGTATAATCCTTGGGTAAAGGACGGCACGTTTGCGTCCGAGGTTCCTTCAGAAGTTGCTGGCATAACTGAAGATCCAATAGGCAATCCTGTAAGTTATTATCATCCTTGGAGAAAGTGGACAATGCCCAATCCTCAGCCTAGACCGATACCTATGGCTTATCCGACTCCTTACTCTTGGGTTGTATCTCCTAGGTTCGTTCCATATCAGAATCATAAACCAATATCTAATTTATATTATAATGCCGAGGCAGATCCTCAAGCAGTTATGTATGCTCAAGTACTTCAACCTCAAGCACCTACTCCAATATACACATCAGAATATCCTACCGCCGGATTAGGTGCCAAATATAATAGTAATGAAATGAGCGTCACTTTCTATTTGCCAACTGTGCAGAGTCCCAGAATTTCATTACCTCCAGAATTTCAACAAGGAAAGGAAATAGAATTCAAGTATATTGCACCGTACAAACTCTCAGGAGGAAAGATAGTTACTAATGCTATAGAAAGAATGAGGGCCAGAGCATTTGCGGCCGGACTAGACGGAATGGGTATGTGGATAGCATGGTACACTGCACTAAAATGGTTAAGAGAAGGCAAGACAGAAGTAAGCTCAATGCCTCCTTCCAGTTGGACATATAAGAAGAACACTAATCAAAACGTTGCTATAGGTGTAGGAATGAAGGAGGCACCACGTGGGGCTCAATTCCATTCTGAAGTATTCGCCACTGGAACTGGCGTTTCAGTACCTACTATAAATCCACAACAAATGCAACCAACTACTGTAAATGCCGGACCAAGAGTCAAATTAACCTATGATGATGGAATACAAACAATTAAGCCGGCCTCTCCTACTCACGGTGCAGGAACTTTTGAGGAAGCCATAATGGGTAATCCAGATTATAACATTCCAGGCACGCCTAGATTAACTATCATTCCTACAGAGCAGTGGGACGGTTTTGAGTTCGCCCAGACGTTAAGATCATTTGACCCTTGTTTCGTATGCGGTATTCACGTTATAACTCCAGACGGGAGGGTTAGGTTCCAAACTTTAGGGGCACCAGTAGATTTAAGTAATGTAATTAGGACTTTCTACAAATTCGCAATGCAATTAAGGTGATAAACGTGTTACCAGTGGTTTATGCTATAGGCGCGTCTTATTCTTCTGACGCTCTGTACTGGTGGGGACTAAACGTAGTATTCCCATTAGGCCTTTTATTTTTTGTGTTTGGAGCAATATATAGGATTTCAAGGTATTTTTTAGGTAGGAGATTCCCATCCTATGCAGTTTCTGGATTCGGTAGTGAATTCAAAGAAGCAATAACTGCAATACCTACTCCATTTAGAAGCGCGGCAAGAAGAGATCCGTTCCTAATTGTAGAGACAATATTTTGGCACATCTTCATGCTAGGTGTGATTATAATTGTTGGTATACACATCATAGCATGGAATTATATATTTGGTACAATACTAGGCATACCTAATCCCTTATGGTTTCTCTTCAAGATTTCGACACCAGAGCAATTCACTTCAGCTTATCAAATGGGATTATTGGGTAGTAATTCCTATTCTCACGGCGGGATATTAAATCCGTTAGGTGCGTGGAATTCTGCAGAAGTTTCAACTTCTACATTTGATCCTTGGGGATTTCTCGCAGTGCTAGTAAATGGAACGATGATGGGGCTATTAGCATTAGCAGGAATAACCGGTTACCTAGTTACAAGGATAATTGAAGATGTAACTGGACATAAGAGATTAAGTTCTTCTGGAGACTATATATTCCTTATATTATTATTAGCAATAGTTGTCACAGGACTTGCGGCAATGTATGACATACCTATACCTTACTTAGGGATTCCAAATCAGGCGAATTGGTATGGTCTTCATATTGCACTAGTGGGCGCATTCATAGGATATGTTCCCTTCAGCAAAGGTTGGCACATGTTCGGATATTACTTAGGCAAAGGATTTAGAGGCTACTCATATGGCAGAAAGAAAGAGTGAATGCGGGGGATTTAAAGTGGAAGGAGGAAAAGTAAAAATAAGCAGGCAAATAGTTTCCAGAACTTTAGATGAGATGACTCCATACGATGTATGGGGTTTACAAGAGTGTATGAGATGTGGTGTTTGTAGATACGCCTGCCCGTTTTGGCTGGTTACTAAAGAAGCTACAGATATCCCAGCTTGGAGAACTTATGAGATAAACAAGTTATTTTCAATGTACTACACCGGGTACGGTATTGTAGCCAGAGTATTAAGATTAAGGAGACTAAAGAAAAAGGAATATTTGTCATGGAGAGAGTCAGCATATAATTGTACTGCATGCGGTGCTTGCACGGACGTTTCACCTTTAGAGATACCAAATTGGTACACTGCACTGCTAATGAGGAGGATACTCCATTATACTGGAATGAACATTCCAGATGTCGAGAAATGGGCCGAGAATACTAAGAAAATTGGTAATGCTATGGGAATGGACAAAACGGAGTGGGAAAATAATGCAAAGTCTGCTGGATTAAGCGTGGATCAAAAAGACGCTGAAATACTATATGTACCAAGTGCATTGGAAGCTCAAGATATCAATATCTTATCTCAAATAGGAAGTATAGCACAAGGCTTAAGGAGTAAGTTAACTGTAAGTAGCGAAATAAGCGATGTAGGATATTATTCATATTTTGCAGGAGATTTCGAGACCGCCAGAGCCCAATTTACCAAAATTTATGAGGAGGCGAAGAGGCTTAATGTGAAGAAAATACTTACGAGCGACGGGGCAGCACTGTTCTTCCTAAGATGGCAAGGACCCAAGAGCCTCCATTATAAGCCAGAAATAATTGTCGAGCACCTAACTGAGACTGTTTACAACAACATGGTGAAAGGAAACGTTAAGCTTGATAAAGCTGATATAAATGATGATATTACAGTTCATGATTCCGAATTTCTGAGCAGATTAGGAGGAGTTGAAAAACCGCCAAGAGAGGTGTTAAAAGCTATCATACCTAAATTTAAGGAACCTAAACAAAAGCCTTCTTCATATTCGCTATTCACTTGTGGGCACCATCTAGAGTTAATCAATGAGAAGAAAGAAATAGTCAGCAAAATGAGGGCATACGTCGCAGGTCAATTAGGTAATTTGGCTAAGGCGGTTGTAACTTTAGACCCTAATTGTAAGTTGTCACTAGAGAATGCAGTAAAGGAAAATCAAGGAATTTCCAAAGTTTACTATTATACAGAAATTCTAGCTAAGGCGATAAAGTCATGAGTTGGATATTAAGGAAATATTTTTTTAAGGAAATATTTGATGAGATAGAGAAAGATTTGGCATTAGATCCAGAAATTTTGAGGCTTATTATGCCAGTAAGATATCCTCAACGGAACGGCGTTGAAGAGCTTAAGAAAATGATTAGAGAACTAGGAATTGAAGACATTGAAATAAAGGAATCTAAAGAGCCTATAGATGAAAGGAGAAGAGCAGCCGCAATATCCTCTAATATGTCTCCAATAAACATAGAAGATCCAGTAGAAGTGTTATGGAAAATAGCTGAACGTTTCAAAGGCGATGGACTTGGAAATAGAAAATCTAAGTAATTCTATAATTTTTTCTAAGCCTCTACCTTTAAGCTTTATAAAGGATTTCTTCTCCACTGATTCTGAGAATTTTAACTATGATGGAGTAAATGTATTCGTAGATAAGGACGAAAGAAATGAGAACTTCGTAAAATCCTTAACTTTTTCTTCACTTAATAGTGATAAGTCTCAAATTTTGCACGATAGATATTTGAGATGGTTATCTCTTAAGGTGAGGTTAAACGAGGTAATATGGGCTTATCAAATAAATGCTGAAATTAAAGCTAAAACTAAGGAATTAATAAAAACGCCGTCAGTTCTCCCATTAGTAGGTAATGTTATGCTCACTGGTTTAATAATAGCTAACACAAAGAATCTTAACATGAACCAAAGAAGGTTTTGTATTGTGCAAATTGATACCACAGTCAAAATAATAAAAAGGGACGAGAACTATTTTAGCATATCAAGAATTATAAATGATCTGAAAGAATTACTAAAAGTTCTTGAAGAAAGTTTCAAACTATAAGTTTTATTATACTATTATTTTTATGTTCTAAATGAACTGCACATGCAGAGCATGGGTCAAAGCTCCTTATAATTCTCAGCGCATCGAGTCCAGAAATCTCTATTTCGGTAACTTTTTGACCTATTATCGACCTCTCTACTGGTCCCCTATTTGGGCTGAAATTTCTATCACTTGGCGTTATTATTTGATATCTCAATATTTTATTTCCTTCCGAGACCAACCAATGTGCATTAGCCCCTCTAGGTGCATCATGTGCGCCAACCGCAAATTTATACCCCTTCTTGCCTTTTCTTGGATTAAGGTCCGAATTGTTTACTTCTATTTGTTGTAAATACTCCTTCAGATATGCTACTGTAAATACTCTCGCAAAAGTCCTTTCCATTACTGTATTACCCCTGGGCTCCCATTCGTAGCCTAAAGCCCTTATTTTACCCTTCTTTAGCCTATATGCATAAAGCCTCGCTATGTCTCCAGTTGTGGGCATATATTCTTTGCCTTTATAATATTGCTTCACAGTAGGTACGAAGTTATTTATTATAATTTTATCCTTAAGGCGCGTTTCTTTATTCCAAGGATGTCTCTTATCTATTTCGTTTCCAAGTTCATCTTTTTCGTATTCTTTATTCCAGTCGTCATAAGGAGTGTTATCTACATAAACCCTAACTCCTAGTAAAATCTTAGAAAGTCTGTCTTCAACTAGCTCTCCATTAATTATTAGAGCAGGAGGAAATTCCCTTTTAGCTCCCCACATGTCCATGCTTTCATAATCAGCGTCATAATCATCACTTTCTAAAAGTCCGTAAGTGACGTAATCGTCTTCTATTTTCTTATACTCCGTAAAGAATTCTCTTAAATCTGCCATTATATAAAACAATTTTTCGATTTCCTTATCTTCTTTCATGAATTTCTTAACTTTTTCTACTATTGACGGATCTCTAATTGTTATGGATCCAGGCTTAAGGCTGAGAGGCTGAGGATATCTTAACCATATAGCCGTGGCCAAATCCCTAAATGCTGTCTGAAGACGAAAAGCAGATCTGTATATTTCCTTACCGAAATATAAATTATCTAGTATAGACGAAATCTTAGGATATCCGTGAACATCCTTAAATTCGCAACTAGTATTCTTAGCTCTCTCATAAACATTCGGAGTGTATTTGCTAACAATTTCTGTAGAGTAATCAATAGCTTGAAACAAAAACGCTACTGTTATATTATTATACATTAAATCGGCTAACGAATATGCAAGGTTCCTATATTTTATAGCCTCAGGTGAAGGATAGATGCCAGAAGCCATTTCTATAGCTTCAGTGGAAACAAGAACATGGGTTGCCCCGCAAACCCCGCAGATTTTTCCCGCAATATTGGGCGCTAAGTGAAGGTCTTTTCCTTTGAGCAGATTTTCGAATCCCCTATACATAGATACTCCTACTTTTGCATCGACATATTCTCCATTGTCCACTTTCACGTGAACTCCTAAATGTCCTTCAATTCTGCTTATCGGATCTAGATCAAGATCCATGATTTTCACCTAGTGCAGAATAAATCATTGCGACTATCATTTGTGGAGATGCGGGACACCCTGGAACTTCTAAAACTTTCTTGCTATTAATTATTTCTCTTACTCCTTTACTTCCAGCCTCCCTAAGTATTCCACCATTTACTGCACAAGATCCTACTGCAATTATACTATTTGCTCTCTCGGCTAAGAGCTTTATAACTTGAGTGCAAGAATAACCGCCGAAAGTACATAGGGAATCGTTAGATGGAATAGCCCCTTCAACTACCAGAATATAATCGGTCATTTCTAATATTTTTTCCAAGATTTCTCTTCCGGACTTTTCTTCACAAACCAATGAGATAAACTTTACTGGAGAAGAATGGAAAAAGAGCTCTTCTAGACCTTCACATCCGGATCTTAGTATCATTACAGTCTCTCCAGAACAGGATTGAGCTTCTATCCAAACTATGTTATGCTTTAATACTTCTTTAAGTGCAGAACAATAGTCCATACACAATTATTTCCTTACGTTATTATAAAGATTACTAATATCTATAAAGTATGATAATATCGTTATAATAAATTATAACAAAAAATTGAAACAAAGGTATTATTATCTTAATTTATAAACTTTGAATAAATTCTTTCAACTTTTCTTTTACAGCTCCTTCGTAATCTTGGATTCTTCCAATGTATTCTTCAATGCTAGGATCTATTGGAAGTCCGAAACCCTCATATTCGCCGAAAGGTTTTACAACCTTTCCGTCGCAGTCCATGTAGGCTAAGTTTACCAAGATTTTAGGTTCTTTACCTCTTTCTCTCAAATATCTCATCAAGTAATCTACAACCTTTTTCGAAATCTTTGAAGGAGTAGTGACAACTATAGGAGTAAAATCTGTTATTCTTTCTAATACTAAAATCTCATCTCCTAGTCCTGGTGGTAGGTCAAAAATTACCGTATTAGTATCAATATGCGAATATGCTATTAAAGACTCCATGATAGATGATTGGTTACCCCCAGGCAATATTACGTAATTATCCTTTACTATTCCGCTTAAACTTACTATTTTCGTAGTTTTAATTTCGAATGGCTCAATACCATTCTTACTAACTTCATGTAACTTTCCTTCTAGCCCGAAGAGCTTTGGTATTGCCATTGTGTGAATATCCAGATCTATTAAGGTCGTCCCTCCCATTGTTAGAGCTAGTAGTGATGATATTACGCTTTTACCTACTCCTCCTTTAGCGCTCATAACAGCGTATACTTTTTTACCGGCAAGTTTATCCTTGGCTAACTGTCTTAACGGTTCCATTTTCCTCCACCTGAATTTCGTCAATTGTCATATCTTGTGACTCAAGGATAATATCATGAGAACCGCAATAAGGGCATTTTATGAAGGAAGGAGCTAACGCAGGCATGAAATGCATAGGATATTCTTCTCCGAATTCAGACTTAACGCTGTCTATTTGATCCTTAACTTCATTAAGAGAAAACTCTTTGCCGCAGTTTTTGCACTTAAACTTAGGATCCTTGAACTTAACTTCTAATTCTGCCTCATCTAAAACTGAGTCTTTTTTCATCATATCAAAAGCCTCTTTTAGAATTTCTACATCAAGAAAAGAGAATGAAGGAACGCCTAAAACTACTTTTTTAACTTTAATCTTCTTTCCGTCGGCCCAATCTATTACTGTTCTAATAACGGCGTCTGCAACTGACCATTCATGCATAAGTTATTTACTCTTATTTAGTATAAAATATTATTGCAACATTATGTTGGATAGTTTAGTTGTTAAGCTCATCAATTTTCTTAAATTCGAGTGTTGAGTTAAAAGCAAGCTTTGATTTAAAGAAACCCGCAAAGCAACATTATTAACAGAGATAAATAGTTATAATAAAAAATATTTATAGTAAAACATAAATCCTTTCTTAATTAGTGTTTCTCATGGGAAGCAAAGTTATAGATTCGTTAATCTCGTATGCTAAGGAAAACGATAGTGACGTTAAAAACGTTACAGTAGGCGTAACATGGACTTGTGTACTTTCCAAATATTGTGGAGTTTCAATGACTTATAATACAGGGAACGAGGATTTAGATGTTAAAGGTTTCGGGCACTTAGAAGAGAAGAGAGTCGGAGAGTTAGCCGAATATCTTAGGTCGTGGAACCTCTTAGAAGCAAGCGTAGGTCTAGCTGCAATAAACTCTGTTATAGAACCTAAAGGAAATGGCGAAGCTAATGGGCTAGACGTTGCCTTAGAAATTAGTAAAGGAAAGAAAATAGTGATGATAGGTAAATTTCCTAGATTACAAAAATTTAAGGAGGTGGCAAAGGAATTTATAGTTTTAGAGCTAAACCCGTTCTTAATAGATCCTTCTCAAGGGATCCTTCCATCTACAGCCGCAGAGACTGTAATAGAGGACTCTCAAGTAGTGATAATTACTGCGACCACGATAATAAATAAGTCAATAGACAGGCTTTTAGAACTATCCAAAAGGGCTAATGCTTACGTAATTTTACTCGGTCCCAGTACTCCAATGCTTGATTTAATGTTCGACTTTGGAGTAGATGTACTAGCCGGAGTTAAGGTTAACAAACCTTATTCCTTTATAAAGAAAATAAGCCAAGGGTGTGGAATGGTGGATCCAAGTAAGCTAGAGGGAGACGTTTCGTTCATTGTAAGGACTCGCTAAACTTTATTACCTTACCTACACCTGCATCAAGGAACTTATCCTTGTGCTCAGCTATTAAACTCTTTATTAAGTTTCCGCTACAGTGTGCAGGGCCTACCTTACCAAGTTTAAGCAATTCTTCCGATACGTTTACCACTTTATCTTTTGGTGATGATAATAAATGAAAACCTCCTAGGGCAGCATAAACATTTTCACTTGTAACTTCTTTAGCGTGATTTATTATATTAAGGATTCCAGAATGGCCGCAACCAGTTAAAATGACTAGCCCTTTTTCCGTATTCATGTAGAGTGCTGCATCGTCCTTCATATGATCTCCAGAAATTGAAGAATCCCTCGCAGTAAATAATCCTGACGTGTATTCATCATAGCCGTATCTCTTTACCTCTCCACTAAAAATTACGCCTTCAGTTATTTCCAAAGGTTGGGACGTTAAGATTACGTGAAAGTGTTTCTCCATTTCATCTAAACTCATGGGAATTCCTATGTACTCGAGTTTCCCTGACCAGTTCAACAATTTCTTCTCAAAGACAGAGGGATGGGCGATAACTATTTTGCCTTCCAATTTCTTCACTAGTTTTGGATTACTAAAACCACCAGTGTGGTCACTATGGCCGTGGCTTAAAACTATATAGTCCACTTTACTTAAGTCAATCCCTAGCTTCTCCGCGTTGTAAAGGACCGGGTAACCAGAGTTGCCTACGTCATAAAGTATTTTAGTACCGTCAGCTTCTATTAGTGCAGAAAATCCCCATTCACCAATTAATGGAGGAATTATAGTCGAGACGAAATTATCACTTAATATCGTTATTTTTAATTCTGAGAGTCTCTTCATAAAACTCTTTACAATAGGGAAATATAAAAACTTTAGAGTGAGTGCTAGTCTTATCTGACTTCCCCTCGTCAGCGAGGGCTCTCCTCATCGATTCGGGTTTGAAGGGTAGTCGAGAGAGCCCACGCTCAAAACAAATTAATATTTAAAATATATATGTAGGAATCATGGAGGAGTGGGGATTTAGCATATCTGGACTTTATATTTCTACGAATTTCCAGCCCTTATCCTTCCCTAACACTATTTTCCAGATTCTAGTAGATGAAGAATTTGGGAATCTTATAGTCGAATTTAAGAGGGATGTTAAGAAAAGTTTTGAAGGTGAGGCTTTTGTCACTATTGGAGTCGACGAGAACGGTAGAATATCTTATATTTCGATAGAGCCATTGGATAAAGATCTAAAGGAAGGTGTAAAGGGAATTAAAAATGAGTGAAGTCCTAAACCATATATTACAAGAAATTCAAGAAGGAAAGTACAAGATAGAAACTGATGAGGAAAACTTAGAGTTGATCCTTCATCCTGTTTTGCTTAAAGTGTTTAAGAAAGATGATAAATGCTTTTTCGCATTTCAGAACGTTATATCTGTGACAAAACGAACGACAAGCCTCGCCCTTTAACTCCCGCTTTTTGTAATTTTTACGTGGCAATAAGTCTTCTGCTTCTCTTAATCAAGATCGTTATTACCTTTAGTATGAGAAAAATATTGGCTACATAATATTTATTACCTTACAATTTAAGAATATAAGTATGGGAGAATGGGTTACTGCGTCGACGAAGGTTAGGAGAGAGATTTTAGAAAAAGCGAGAGAGTATAACATTAATGTAAGTGAAGTTTTAAGGAAGGCGTTAGAGGAGGAAGTTAGAAAAAGGGAAGAAGAGAAGGCTAGAGAATTATTGGACTTGGCATCTAAAGAGGTGGCAAAAATCAACACTGACGAAGTAGTTGAGGAGTTGAGGAAATGGAGGAAAGAGAGATAAAGTACCTTTTTGACTCTAGTGCTATCTTCGACCTTATAAAATTAGGAGGAAAGGCTTTAGATTTATTAAAGAATAATTATACAATATCGCTGGCATATTATGAACTAGGAAACATACTATGGAAATATAAGGGCAAATTAGATATAGAAACTGTTTTTAACGCACTTTCTTACGCGTTGTCTTTCGTCAACATTATAGATGTTAAACTGGAAAAGGAAATATTGGATGAGGCTATAAAAAGGAATCTAACTTATTACGACTCTGCTTACCTTGTTACAGCTAGAAGAATAGGGGCAAAGTTAGTTAGCTTAGATAAAGACTTAATAAATAACGGCGCCATAACTCTGGAAGATTTACTAAAAAGAAATTAAATATTAAAAGAAAGAAGGATATTATCTTCTTCTATAAAACATATTCAATAAAAACGTATTTTTAGCGAAGAATCTAAAAAGGTCATCTCTCAAAAGAACTAGAGAAACAAAAATAACCAAGATCTATTTAGTAGATTGCTAATATAATTTGTCTCGCAAACTATCTAGTCTCAATTTTCCCCACCCTTGTTTTATCAAATGATTCCTTGAGGAGAGGCGAAAATTACTGTACCGTCGTAATCTCTTCTGACCTCCTCCCCGCCCTAAAGGGCGAGGCTTGTCGTTCATTTTATCATATCCTTGACTATCTTAGAGTTCTCTAAATTAGATGTGGGTTCGTTGAGTAATAATGATTTCGCCTCGGAAAAGAAGGCCAATTTAAATACCCTCCTCTGACCAGAACAAGGTTTCCTATCAAGAGGTAGATTAAACTTGTTAAAATTAACTCCTCTGCCATATCCACGTTAAAACGCCTTAATGAGGTAATAAACTTTAAGTTTTCCTTTTCTAGAAAGATACTTGACAAACTGCAAGATTTATGATAATAACCTGAATTTGAAGTAACGTCTTATGAATCGAAGACGTAGCGAGGTCAACGAAGTATTTGAAACAAGATTTATACACTGGACAGGCTATACATATATTCGGTGAGGTTAGACTTGCTATTAAAAAATTTAACTAAAATAGTACTATTCTATATTATAGAATTAACAATAACGGTAGTCCTCTTTATATACTTATTTAAACTATCGTCAGAGGTAGGAAATATAGAAGTTCAAATACACGGGGTCTCTGCGACCTTTTTTATGTTAGGCATCCTCGCATACCTTTTTGGATTAAGACATGCAGTTGATGCAGATCATCTTGCAGCTATAGATAATTCGACTAGAAAACTTGTTCAAGAAGGTAAACCTTCATTGTTTACTGGACTTTTCTTTTCTCTAGGTCACTCCACAATTGTGATATTACTATCCGTAGCTTTGACGATAGTGACGAGAGCAGTTGAGTCTAGCATTCCGACACTAGAGAACATAGGTTCTATAACTGGGACACTTGTAAGTGGTCTATTTCTCTACATTATTGGTTTTCTTAACTTAGTTGTTCTTTTTGAAATTTATGAATTATTTAAGCAAGCAAAACTAGGGAAGCTCGATGAGGCAAAATTAAACGAAGCCCTATTAAAGAGGGGATTCATGAATAGATTTTTCAAGGGATTATTTAAAATAGTTAATACCCAATACTACTTATGTCCTATAGGTCTCCTTTTCGGATTAGGGTTTGAAAAAGCTTCAGAAACTGCCCTCTTAGCCCTAAGTGCTGGAGCTGCTGGAGTATTCTCCAAGATACCGTTATGGTCATTGCTCTTTTTCCCTTTCCTATTTACAGCGGCCATGACACTATTAGATACGACTGACGGATTTTTCATGAATGGTGCGTATAGGTGGGCGTTTATGGGTAATCCTATAAGAAAAGTTTGGTATAACTTGACCATGACTAGCATTTCGATTATAGTTGCTTACCTCGTAGGTACCTTGGAACTCTTGGCCTTGATTCAATCCGAGTTTGGCTTAAGCGGGTGGTTCTGGGATAATATAGCAGCAATAAGTGAGGGTGCGTGGTGGGGGAATATTGGTATAATAATTATAATGTGCTTTGCTATAACGTGGATGATATCGATTATCATGTATAAATTTAGAATTAGCAAATATGAAGAGCAACATGAAAGGAATTTATCCAGACTGTAAATATCTAATACTTTAAAAAATTAGATATTTATTTAGATTTTAAATACAATTAATTTTTACATTCACGAAGTTACTAGGCTATACACTCCTAGAAATATCATAAATACTCCTAAAATAAAGAGCGCATATTTTCCAGCTCTCTCCATTATTGTGAAATCCCTAGAGGCTTTTAATACGCCTTTATATACGAGAACCACCACTAGCGCTTGCGAAATGAACGAACCTAAACCGAACAACAGCCCTATCATAAATCCAAGGTTAGCGGGGATCATCGAAATTAGCAGAGCTGTTAACACAAGAACAACTATGAAATCTCCACCAAATGCTGCAGCTAGCCCATGAATCCAAATTACTCTATAGTCAGCAGATTCTACCTTGCCTTTCCTACCAGCGTTTAGTATAAATAACGCTACTGATATCATAGTAATGCCTACTATTATATCAACATAAGGATCCAAGTTAT
This sequence comes from Acidianus infernus, assembly GCF_009729545.1. Taxonomy (NCBI): domain Archaea; kingdom Thermoproteati; phylum Thermoproteota; class Thermoprotei; order Sulfolobales; family Sulfolobaceae; genus Acidianus; species Acidianus infernus. The sequence continues at coordinate 1,237,355 of NZ_WFIY01000004.1, read as the reverse complement.
ATGATGAGAAGAAAGGCAGTATCTCTGACTCAAGAGCACTGAGCGAAGCCCAAACTAAAGTTAACGCTCCTGCAAATACACTTGTTGACAGCAATGCTTTCCTTACGCTACGCTGCATGAGACCATAGGACACCGTTATGGGCCAAGTGTGTTCATCTGGTTTTAGACCATGAATAATTCCTATTATAAATAATGCAAGTACCCAATATGCTCCTAGATATGTTAGAATGGTCTTTGCTATGGGCTCTAAGATATCTGGCAATGACAATATAGCTATGGCTAATGCAAACGAAATTATTACCGCTATTAACAGGTCTTTTCTCATAATAATATTTAGGGTTTCCCTAATATTTAACTTTATCGGCATTTAACTTGAATAACGTTTCACTAATTCCTAAAACTCTATAATTATATGAATAAAGAAAAATAAAGTATTGAGAATCTATATGCAAGGAATGTATAAATCTAAGAAAACATGGGAAAAACCAGAAATGATAGACGTCTCACAAAAAGTTTTGGTGCAACCCTTTATCAGATTGAGTGTGTCCTACAATTTCATTTATTTCAGTTAAAGAAGAGATGGAAAGTCGCATCTTGTTATTATCTTTTATAGCAAAAATTATTTATTAATGCACAATTTTTACAAAACTATACGTTAAATTGAAAACGCTTTCTTTAATTATCTTTTGGTAAATATTAACAATATTGTTGGACACACTCCTTTAAGTTAATAGAAACGCTTAATACTATAGATTTATTTTCAAGGAGGTATTTTGTGTCTACCGTTTAGGGTGGGGAGGGGGTCAGAAACTGCAAGATAATAACCTGAATTTGAAGTAACGTCTTATGAATCGAAGACGTAGCGAGGTCAACGAAGTATTTGAAACAAGATTTATATACTGGACAGGCTATACATATATTTGGTGAGGTTAGATTTGCTATCAAAAAATCTAATTAAAATGTTATTATTCTATATAATAGAATTAATAATAACATCGACATTCTTTATATGGTTGTTTAAGATATCGTCAGAGATAGGTAATATATTAATTCATATAAAAGGGATCTCTTCAAGCTTCTTTACGCTAGGCATCCTTGCATACTTTTTTGGGTTAAGACATGCAGTTGATGCAGATCATCTTGCAGCTATAGATAATTCGACTAGAAAACTTGTTCAAGAAGGTAAACCTTCATTGTTTACTGGATTATTCTTTTCTCTGGGGCATTCTACGGTGGTAATATTATTATCAATAGCTTTAATGATAGCAACCAGGATAGTAGAATCTAGCATTCCGCAATTAGAGAACATAGGTTCAATAGTTGGAACGTTAGTGAGCGGTTTCTTTCTTTACATTATTGGTTTTCTTAACTTAGTTGTTCTTTTTGAAATTTATGAGTTATTTAAGCAAGCTAGAAGAGGAGAACTTGATGAGGCTAAATTAAACGACGCGCTACTAAAGAGGGGATTTATGAATAGATATTTCAAGGGATTATTTAAGATAGTTAATAATCAATACTACTTATATCCTATAGGTTTCCTTTTCGGACTTGGTTTCGATACAGCTTCCGAAACTGCCCTTTTAGCAATAAGTGCCGGAACAGCTGGAGTATTTACTAAGATACCTTTATGGACTTTGTTAGTGTTTCCTTTCCTCTTTGCTGCAGGAATGAGTCTTGTAGATACGACTGACGGATTTTTCATGAATGGTGCGTATAGGTGGGCGTTTATGGGTAATCCTATAAGAAAAGTTTGGTATAACTTGACCATGACTAGCATTTCAATTATTGTGGCTTACCTCGTAGGTTCACTAGAGCTCTTGGGCTTAATTCAATCCGAGTTCTGTCTAAGTGGATGGTTCTGGAATATTATAGCATTAATAAATGGTGATGTGTGGTGGGGCAATGTGGGTATACTCATAATATCAACTTTTGCCATAACGTGGATAATATCAATTATAATATATAAGTCTAGAATTAGTAAGTACGAGGACCAGTACAAAAAGTAATAAAAAACGCAAAATTCAACGCAGAAATAAACGGAAAACTAGAAGATTATTTCTACAGAAGTAGATTTATGATAAAAATTAATAAAAGAAAATTTCTTTTAGATTACTCCTCTAGGTTCTTCTTCTTTTTGTTTTCCTGGAGCAGTTTCAATAACAAAGCATGGATCTTCTCCTTTCTTTATATGCATTTGCTGATGTTCTAAAGCCATAGATGCGGGCATTACTTGATTATCTAATTTACATCTAAGCATTACGTCTACAACCATTACTACTGGCTGTTCTGATGTAGGAAATTGTGAGGAAGGTATTATTGTAGGAGGATTTTTATGTTCCATTAATATTAATTTTCCACTAATACAATATAAAGATTTCGATAAAAACTTTTCATTTTTACTTTATAGTTTGGCTATTGACTTCAATGTTTTTAAAGTCAAGTGTAGGAATTTTTAATTAAGTCTAAAATTTACGAAAGATTATCTCTCTAATTAAGACTGTAAAATGTTTAAATGCAATAGATTAGTCCGTTGCTATTAAGGAAAGATTTATTAATTCCGATATCGAATTAGATATCGGTGAAAAAATGTTTGGCGGATTAATGAAATTAGGCGGATACCAGGTACTTGAAGCCCTAAAAAGCGGTCCATTGAAAATATCTCAACTAAGGAACTCGGTTCCGTTATACGGTAGTGCTTTCGACCTCGTGTTAAGTCAATTAATGCTAGCAGGATTAGTCAGAAGGTTTGAAAAAGATGGAGAAGAGTATGTGGAGCTTACTGATCTCGGTAAAAGCTTTCCGTACTACTGGGGCCATGGCCTATATCCTGAATGGTTTTATGGACATCATCACAGGCACCACCATTGGTGGTAAAAGCCAGTTTTATGACCAATTATGAGAAGTGATATGCTTTTTTAATACAGACCATGTAGATGCTTTGTGGGTTTGTTCAATATATTTCAGCAGAATGATACGGTAAAAATATACTTTTTATAGAAAATAATAGATCTTTCAAAATTTTACTATGTTAAGGCCTAACCTCGACTCCTTTTGCTCTACCAACAACAAGGTTAGCCATATTATCCAGGCGTAAGCCCAAAACTTGAGCTTAGCATCAACAACTTGACCGGCAAAACTTATAGCCCTTACAGACTCACCAAAAGTACGCGGAGAACAAGGACTCAACGACCATTTCTCGTCCCTCCAACGTTCACAACCCAACCCCTTAAACTCACGCATAGCTTTACGCCTAACAGGATGACCAAGTCTGATATCCTAGGAGGAACTACAACACCAAAAACCTCGTTAGTATCGTAAGCCTTATCACCATAGAACCTCTTTTCCTTACCTTGCTCCTTCAAGTCCTTCACTGTGTTAACTGCCCTCATTGCTCGTCACCTTAGCCACTATCTTGAACTCGTCCTTCTCCATAACTACTTCGATCTTGAGGAACTTTGAATCCCTCCCTTTACCCCATTTTGCTACAACGTATTGTCCTCCTCTTGTTGTGCTTATTCCCATCATCTACTTCAAGTTCGTCACTCGCTTCAGGGAAGTTTATGTTCCTTACTCTTTCCCATTAGGCTTGTTGGGATTATCTTCATTTCTGCGAGTGTGTATTATAGCGTCTGGTTTTATTTTACTAATGTAATCTCTTAAAACATAAGGTTTAGTTATATCATTGACAGTGAAATCTATTGGGCCAATATATTTGTTAAATATATTCCTTCTTTCTTCTACTGATGGCAAGGGAAACGCAGAATCTCCGCCAACTTCCATTGCTTGTACTCTAGTTATTAGATTATCTATACCATATACTTCGTGCCCTTTCTTTCCTAGCCTTAACGCTAGAGCCCAGCCTATGTATCCATCTATTCCTAAAATTAAGACTTTCTTAGTTTCCATAAATATAATGAAGAATATAGGTATTTAAAAATTATTTACGAATTTATTTAGAAAAAATTATATACTGGTAAAAAATTAAATATTTATAAATTAGTAGAATCTATTTTAATATAGAAATTAAGTTTCTTTTACTAAAGCTATCTTAATAAGGGTATCAACATATGTTTTCTTGTCTATATTCGGAGGATTTACTACGTAACAAAGAAGCCCTCCCATGAAAGACCTTATTCTTATAATATCCTCATTACTTTCGCTATTTAAAACACATTTACTTATTTTTTTCACTAGTGAATCACATAATTCTCTAATATCATCTCCCAGTTCCTTATATATATTCATTGCAGATATAGTATGTAAGAAAAGTTTCCTCATAATAGGATCATCGTATTTTTCTAGATATTTATTCCCAATACATTCAAGAGTATTTTCCTTTTCTTTTAAACAGCTCTCTACAATATCTAAAGGTAGACTTTTCTTAGCTACTTCTAAGATTAACTGATCTTTAGTCTTAAAATGCCAAAATATTATTCCCTTAGAAACTCCTGCTTTTTTACACACTTGGTCTACTGAAGCTTTAAAAAAGCCTTCCTCAGCAAAAACTTCGATAGCAGCTTGCAATATCTTTTCCTTCGTCACTTCCTCATTTCTCTGTCTCATATTTTAATTACGCCTCTCATAGTTTAAATGTTTAAATTACTCCTATAAGTATTTTTATTAGCACGAACGTTATTATGGATACTATAGTATATTTTACATAAAGAGTCTTCATCTTGTTCATTAAATACGATCCGCTGAATCCTCCTAAAATTCCACCTATTAATATTACTAACCATAGCTCATAACTTATTCCTCGTAATAAGAACAGATAGCTAGTAAAACCACTTGCAGAACTAAATAAAGCTACATAGCCTGCAGTAGCTGAAACTTTCTTATAATCTTTTTCTATTAGAGCTAAAACAGGTAAAATTATCATTCCGCCTCCTACGCCTAATAAACCGCCCAGAAATCCAGCAATAGCTCCTACTGTTATACCAAGTATGTACCCTTTAATATTTCCAGAAAATTTGTTTGTTTCCTCTTTTACTCTTCCTCTTATCAAATTATATAATGTGTATCCTAAGAATGCCACGAATATCCAGAGCAATATTTTCCTTGGAGTATGAATTCCTATAAATGCTCCTACAGGAGCCATTATAACTGCAGGTATAAGGAAGATAGTTCCTAATTTCCATAATACTCTACCCCTTTTTCCATTGTTTACCGTAGCAGAAGACAATGAAAATACATTTAATAAAAGCCCAGCAGCAGCTGCTATTGAAAATGGTATACCCAAGGAGTAATATATAGGAATTAATGTGTTAGCCGCACCTACACCCGCTACTGCAAATAACGCAGAAAGTATCCAGGTTAAAATAAATATGATAAATAAAAAAATTGAATTCATTGACTATCACCTTTTATTTCTTTCAATTTCATAACAACGTGGACAGAGCTTTTTACCGTTGAAGATTTTTATGTAGTTCTCATACGTTGGCTCTCCGCAGTCATCACAAACTATTCTTGCCATTGTCTTCTTTGGAGAACTGTATGTAAAGTCTTTGAGAAATTCATAATAGAATAATTCTTCGAAATCCTTTGAAAGTACGTAATTTATAACCTCGTCAGAAACTTCTCTAGGAACTTGAGATGCAGGTATTCCAGATTTTCTATATTTGAAAAATTCAAATTTGCTACATCCATCAAGTATTTCTGGCTTAGGTCTTATTCTAACCGCTCCTTTACCTGGTTTATAAACAATTATAGCCATCTTACCGTATTGAAGTCTTTTATAATTTCCTTTACCATAAGTACATCCAGTTGCTGCCTGAACTCCGTCGTCAAAACATCCTTGATGATGCTCGTCACCAGTTTCCGAAAAAACGTAAGTATTCGTATCTTTTTCCTTTTCTATTCCTAGTAGTTTCAGAGCATATTCTCCTGCTAAATAACCTAATGGCATTGCAGGACATCTATGCCCATGAAATTCAAATGCCCATTCAGGTATTTCGTGGATTCTTTTCTGTTCCATTTTAAGTCACAATAAACTGACTAGTCAGTCGATTATTTAAATATTTCTATTAAAAGATTTAAAGTTCGTTATACATAGGATATATTAATAATGAAGGATTTTGTTTCAGTAATAATAACAGCCTATAATAGACAGAAATATTTAGGTAATGCATTAAATTCAGTCCTAAATCAGACATTAGATAAGGATAAATTTGAAATAGTTGTGATTAAAAATTTTGAATTAAGTGAGATAAATTATAATAATATAATAGATATTTACGATGACCAAGAATATTTAGGAGAAAAAATCTACAAAGGCTTACATGAGAGTAAGGGAGATATTATTTGTCTGTTAGACGATGATGATATGTATAGAGAAGATAAGTTAGAAAGAGTAACTTCCTTTTTCAAAGTATTTCATCCAATATATTATCATAACAACTTTGTTATTATTGATGATAAAGGTAATGAAATAAAAATCATTGAAGATTATCTTAAGATCCCTCCATATGCGTCGTTTAATTTGCCTGAGTTTACATTAGCTATTGAAAACAATCGTAAAACTAACATTAGAAATCTTCTTAAATTAAATGTCAATTTTAATTCAAGTTCAATATGCGTAAGGAGAGAAATACTTGAAAATAATGCTCAATATCTTAAAAAAATAAAGGCAGTCATCGATTCTTTCATCTTTTATTCTTCCTTATTATCAGAAGGAAATATTTTGCTTGATCCTGCAAGATTAACTTACTATAGAATTCATACTCTTCAAACAAGCTCAGGAAATACTAAAAATATAAATGAATATAAAGATTCATTTTCTAATCTTTTTAAGAAGGCCGTAGAAGATTTTTATGTTATCACGGAAATGCTAAATGGTAAAACAAATGAAATTATTAATGAAATAGTAAATGAAGAATTATTAAGATATAAATTACTTTATAAAATATTTTCAGGAAATAATATTTCAATAAAAACTAAATTTAACATACATCTTATCAACTATTATCTACTTTCATTACTTCCAACTTTTCTAAGAAACTTGTATATAAAAGATCAATATAATAGAACGAAAAAAGTTAGATCATTCCAGGTTAAGAGTTCTAATATACTCTAACATCCTTTTTCTCCACTCAGCTATTCTAACTTCTTCAGATACAGTATAAATATAAGGTTTAATGTCTAAAATTAGTGTCTTATTGTATAAATCGCAACCATTAATAATTATTGTATTATCTTGAATTTTGAGAAGTTTAACTACAGATAAGCCTATAGGGTTAGGCCTATATTGAGCACACGTACTAAAAATACCTACTGTTAGAATATTAGTTTCAATTTTTAAATTATTAGCTTTTATTTTAGGTTCAAGTGGTTTAATTTGTAATGATTCTCTTTTAGCTCTAGGTAAATAAGATATTAAAACTATATGACTGAATTCATCTAAACCCTTTAACCCATCCTTATATTCCGTATAAACTACTACTTTAGCCATAAATTTTTTGAAAGTTTTTGCAATTAACTCATCTGGAATATTATGTTCAATATAGCCTATAGGTTTTAATTCAATTGTTGACAAATAAACGACAAGCCTCGCCCCTTCTAGGGTCGGGGTAAAGCTTTTAAAACTCTGAAATACTTTAAAATTTTGTGGAACTAAGTAGGGAAGCCCACGATGATGGACATGCTAAGTGTGGTCTCTATAGGTGTCCCCGCATGAAAACGCAGACTTGAATGGTGCGAGGAATATCCTACATATCCCCGAGTCCCTAGGAGCTGGGAGTTGGGGCAACTCCTAGTGAGGGATAGGGGTAATGGGCTGAAGGCCCAGCCAGCGGTCTACCGCTGGACGAATGGAGTGGATGTCGTCACCCACTAGCTATGAAGTGATGAAAATGAAGGCGGTAAACCGCAAACCAATGAACCGCCCTAAGGGAACCCTCGCCCTTTACGGTAGACCCAAAATCACCTCCTTGAAAATAAATCTATAGTATTAAGCGTTTCTATTAACTTAAATGGAAAATTTTCTGTGAATAAATCAATTGAGAACAAGAGAATTAAACAATAGTCTAAACTCTCCCCTCCCCATCACCCCCTTGAATATACAAGGAGTAGCCATTGCCAACACGAACACGCGAAAGACAAAATTAGTAGTGAAGGGGAGAAAGGCCTTAATACCCCAAAGGTCTCTATAGGACCCCTTATTATACAACCTCAACACTCTCCTCTTAGATAAAGCTAGGTTAGTGGCCCTAGCTAAGTAAACTGTTTACCATCTGCGTTCTAACACACCCTCTTTCTCACCTTTATCTTTCCTGATTGAACTTCTAATACAGTTATAAATTCCATTATCCTTCATAAATGCTATATTATTCTATCAGAATTATTTTTTGCAATATGATTTTGTGTCTACCGGTGTTAGCGGATATTTAATGGAAATATACCTTGTCCATACAACTCATCGTTGGAGGAATATTACAAGCGATAAGTGGATGAATATATCTGAAAATGTTAAAACAATAAATTGAACTCTGTAAAATATGATTCAATTAAACATTTCTCTAACAGCTAATCTAGTTATGAATAATCAGTATAAGAACACACGAATTTAAAAGGTTTAAACTTTACTGCGTAATTTCTTGCTCCATTCTGGAACTCTTACGTCCTTAGATTGATATGGATAATAACCTTTAAGATCTAATATCGGTGTGCCGTCGTATAAATCTAAGCCTTCAACGAAGAGCAGATTGTCTTGCCTCTTTGTTAATTTAACAATTGTAATTCCTATAGGGTTTGGTCTTACTGGTGAATGTGATGCGAACACTCCTAAAGTAGGCAACTCACTCAGCTTATAACCTAGATCCGTCATTCTTAGAGGTTTTACAATGAGGATTTTCCTTTGATCTTCGGTAATTTTATGAAGCCAAGAGATTACTATTATGTGAGAAAAATTTTCTATGCCTAACAGCCCTTCTTTAAATTCTTCATACACCTTTATTATTCCTTTTACTCCACCTTTCCACATGTTCCTATTAACTTCGTCCTCTGAGGGACCTATAACTACTCCTATTGGTCTAAGGTCCATATATAGAAATATGTATGATAATATATAATTCTACCGGTGCAAAGCATAAATTCGTGTTCTTATCATTAATTCTATGCTAGAAGAATTAATTGGCAAGTACGTAGAAGTAAAAGGCATAAAAATATATTATGAAAAAATTGGTAACGGAAAGCCTTTAGTTATGATTAGTCCTTCTGGTTTTGATGGCAGATTTTATCATAAATTATTGAATTTTATAACAAGAGACATAACTACTATAATAGTAGATTTACCTGGTCATGGGAAATCAGATGTTGATCCGAATCAATTAAGTGAAAAAGGAAATGCAAAAGTAGAATTTTATGGTGATTATATAATTCAATTTATAAAAAATCTTGGACTAACTAAATTTTCCGTGCTAGGTACGTCATTGGGAGGAGATATAGCATTAGATGTTGGAATGAGAGGGAATGCTGAAAATATAATAATGATCAGTAGCTCTATTAATACTCGTAATACCTTTACAGAAAAAGATATAGAAAACGCAAGTAATTCTGATCCTCAAAGGATAATACGTTTTGCAGGACCTAATGTTGATAGGAAGCTTGTTGAAGAATTAAACTGGATTAGGAGTACAAATAGTCTTGAGATACTAAGATGGGATCTTTATGCTTGGAATAATTTTGATTACACTAAAAAACTGGAAAGAGAAATAAACATGTTAATTATAAGAGGTGAATATGATCCGTTAGTTTCAAAAAAGATGATGGAAGATACTTGCAAATACGTGAGTCAATGCATAAGCCTTGAATTTAAGGGAGTCGGACATTACGTTCCGGCAGAAGATCCTAAGACTACTGCCAGAGAGCTAGAAAAATTCATATTGAGTTGAAATTTATTCGAAACATCTTGAATTGGCTTAGACATCAAGCTTAAATATGTACATATAGAAATATTTCTTATGAACTATAAATACTTGTTTAGAGCGTTTAACGGAGTGCTAGGGTTAATAACTTTATATAGTTTTATTCACACTCTTTTTGTTCCTCCTCCCTTCCCTCTATTCGTGAAGATTGCCGGTCCGGGAGGACTATTTTTAGGTGGTACAATTGGACTAACAAGTGCGTTAGCTCCCAATAAATTATATGCTTTATTTACTAACAAGAAATATGGTAAGATAATTAGAGGTGCAATAATCCTTTTTGCCATATATATGCTCAGTACAGTGGAAATATTCTTTGCTCCAAGAAATTTCGTTGGTGAGTTAAGCGGAGTCCTTGCTTCCCTTTCGTTTGCGGTTTTACTCCCATTAATTGTTTTTTACTATAATAAGATAAACAAGAAGATAGTTTATATAATGATATTTTCGTTAATACTATTGCTAGCTTTTTCACTTCCTAATATAGAGTCACTTCCTAATATAGAATCGTTTGCAGAATTACTAGGACTAGGTCCGGCAAAACCTCCAGGATTATATTTTACTGTAGCGTTAATATATCTTCACCATTTTGAGCATACATATACGTTAGTTTTTGCTAACGTTATTGCGCTTAAGCCCAAAGTATTACAATCCTTATCAAGACTTAAGGAGATGTTATCAAGATGATACTAGATTTAATAAAAAAGAATGTAAGTGAGTATTTAGAGAAACACGAGTTATCATTAAAAATAGTAGACGCGATTGTAGGGTATTTTTATACTATAGTGGTTACAGAAGATGAGAATGGAGAAAAATATATAGGACTTAACGTAACGCCTTCCTTTGAAATTTCGGAGATTGTTGAAAGAAGAAATAGACCAAAGTTTTATCCTTCTATTCAAGAGGAAATTGAACTGTTGACCTCTGATAGTTGGATAGAAAGATCCCTGGCTCTGGCAACTGTAAATTCTTTAAGCCAAAAACTTTTGCGTATTCAGCAAGTAAATAATACTAATGAATGGATTATAAGGAAATTATACGAAGCTCGTTCAAGTAAAGTTGCAATTATAGGTAATATGCCTCCAGTAGTAAAAGAGTTGAAGAAATATTTTGTAGTTTATACTTTCGATAAAAAGCCGTGTGGAGAAGTTATGTCCGAGCCTCTAGAGAAAAGAATTCTTCCCCAAGTTGATGCGGTAATAATGAGCGGAGCAGTAATTATAAATGAGAGTATAGATGAAATTCTTGAATATGCAAGGAATTCTAGATTGAACGTTATAATAGGTCCTTCTGCCCAAGTTCATCCTATGTTTATTAAAGGTGTAAAAATACATTATTTAGGCAGTACTGCGATAACTAATAATAAGGGGGAAGCAGTACAATTATTAAAATTGGGCTACACAAGAGGAGTATTTTATGACCCCAAGTACTCAGTGCAATACTTTGTATCTAATGAATATTCTTTCATGACCATCACTGAGCAATAATCTTTATACAATTTTACGGATAAAGGCCTTAAGCAAAGAGCTTCGCAGATATTCATAACAATATCTAGGTATTCTTTAGGAATATCTATAATCAATTTCTCTCCTACATCTAATTCCTTAGCGTAAGTAAAGATAATATTTGATATATTCCTACAATCGTATATTCTACAATCTATCTTCTTCATACAATATCAAATTGTACTCAAGATTATATATTCCTTATGATATGGTTAATTAACTAATTAAATTTTATATTGTAGATATATAAAAATTTTGAAAAATGAAACATCAGAATCGGATGTATTAAAGAAGAAAACATTTCTAACATAGCATACGAAAAATTTAAAAATTCTGTATCATATAATTTACTTGATAAATATGATAAAAACGAATGTTATGAACATTAAGGTAACTTCTAAATCCGTTTCAGAAACTAAAAGCGAAATTAAAGTAAGGCATTTCACTTTGGTAGTAGACGAACCCGAATATTTCAGTGGTACTGATAGTGGACCTAATCCCTTAGAATATTTGCTTACGGCCTTGGCTGGATGTATTAGTATAACTCTTCAGCTAGTCGCTAGAGAAAAGGGGATAAAAATTAGGAATGTGAGTCTAGAAATAACTGGGACATTGGACACAGATAAATTCTTGGGTAAAGACATGAACAAGAGGGCTGCACTTAACAAGATAAAAGTAAACTTATCTGTAGATGCTGACGCCCCAAAAGAAGTCATTGAGAAATTGGTGGAAGAAACCGAAACAAGGTGCCCAGTAACTGATACGTTAAAGAACGGGACTACAGTTGAAATTAATCTAAGGTAAGAGAAGAAAATTTGAGGTTTAAAAACTAATTTTCTATTCAAAATTCTGAAGGTATTATAGTTTAAAGTTAAACTAATGAGAATAGAATTCGTAAAAAAATAAATATGTCCAATATTAAGTTAAGGATTATAAATATAAAAAAGGCTTAAATAGGCAAGGACATAATATATGTCATGTAGTGAACTATCATGATAGATGTAAGTTATGAATTTGAATACCATGAAAAGCCAAGTGTGCTAATGGAATACTTAAGCAATCCTGAAAATTGGGTAAAGTATTTTAAACCTGCAAAAAAATTGGAGAAGATAGGACCAGATGAATGGATATTATATCTTCATTGGTTTAAAACTGTAAAATCTAAGCTAACCAGAGTAATAAGTAATAACGAGAGCGAGTTTATAATAAATTCATTGGGTTGGCCAAAATTTAAAATGGTTTTAAAAACGTATATTTTACCAGCAGGAAACGCAACTAAGGTTAGGCTTGAATTCATTTATGATGGCCCATTAGAAGGTACTTCTAAAAAGGAAATGGAAGAAGCATATAAAACTTTAGCCATTAGCTTAGATGCTGACATAAAGAAGTATTGTGAAGAAAATAAGTGTTATGATAAAAAAGAAGTAGATCATAGTGAGAAAATAGTTGATACTGTATCTCTTAAAGGGTTAAAAATTTATGAGATGAGAACTTTGCTAAAGAAAGAAATAAAAAAATCGGAATTAGATGAAATCCTAGAGAAAGCTCTTGCATATAGCATAGATAAAGACGTTGTAGTAATAATAGAGGATGGTAATGAGATAGTGAAGTTTCATTTCTCAAATGGTGATTTAGTTGAAAAAGAAGGTAATTTAGATTCTCTAGGGGACACATTAAAAGTTCTAGTCAAATCTACTTAAAACCTATAATAATATACACAGAACCCAATCCTACTTCCTTAAACCTAGCTATTTTAAATTTAGTAGATATAATTTTTCCTATCTCGCTATTATATGGTACGCTTGTGTATATATCAAATATTCTAGCATATCCTTTATAATATTTAGGTCCTGTAGATAAAAATGATAAAATTGGAATAAAATATTTCATGTAAATATATAATAAACTCTTTTTAATAATGTTCTTGGGCTTACCTATACTTACTATTCCAATGCACCTCGAAATTCTATTCAATTCCTCTATAGTCATTCTCATATTTGAAGATGCATGAAAGGAAAAACCCATTATTACCGCATCGAACGAGTTATCTCTAAAAGGCATATACTCAAAGGTTCCTATTACTTTGTCTGCTGGTAAATTAGCCTCTTTTATCATAATTTCTGATTGATCCAGAAGCACTACCTTCACATTTTTATATTTTAACAACGTCTTAGTCATGTTACCAGGTCCAGATCCTGCGTCTAAAACCTTATTTACACCTTTACAATCTTGCAGTAGCATTTTTATCGTCGCCTTTCTCCACCGTTCAATGTTGCCCAATGTAACGAATTTATTTCCTCTTTCATATACTGGGGCTATTATGTCGTAAGTCTCAATTATCTTCTTCCATTTACTTTCTTTCATCCGAAATCTTAACGTCGATTTTTATCTAAATTATTTTCTATCTTCTCCGCTCGACATCTGTGTAAAATTACGTTAAATTTAACATTGTTTAACATGATAAAGTCCTTTTCATATTAAAAACGCTTAAAAAATATTGGTATGAATTATTAAGGGAAATGGTATGAAAAGATGGGATATGCAGTTAAAAAACATAGGTAATAAAAATTTGTTTTTCATAGTTTTATTCTATACAATAAATATAGCTCTTACAGCTTACCTTTTTTACTTTCTATTTAACTTGCCTAAAATGAGTATAAAGATACAAACGGATACAGGGCAACTTATAGGTACATTTATAACGTTAGGAGTTTTAGCATATACTTTCGGATTAAGACATGCAGTTGACGCAGATCATCTTGCAGCAATAGATAATACAACAAGAAAGTTATTGCAAGAGGGTAAGGATCCGTACTTCCTTGGTACTTTCTTCTCTCTTGGTCACTCGACAGTAGTAATTCTCTTAAGTGTAATGTTAATGATCGCTACTAGGTATGTGGTAAATAATTTGACTAATATAGAGAATATTGGTAGTATAATAGGTACATTAGTGAGTGGAGGTTTCCTTTATATAATAGGATTTTTGAATTTATTGGTAGTATTAGAGCTTTATAACATATACAAGACAGTAAGAAAAGAAAAAACTATTGATGATCAGAAACTTAATGAGATACTATTAAAGAGGGGTTTTATGAATAGGTTTTTTGGTAAGCTTTTCAAAATTATCACTAAGCAATATCAAATGTACATAATAGGTTTCCTATTTGGTTTAGGTTTCGACACTGCCACAGAAGTGGCAATTTTGGCTATTTCTGCAACGTTAGCTGGTGCTTTCGCAAGCATACCGATGACTACTATCTTGGCTTTACCATTATTATTCACGCTTGGTATGTCGCTAGTGGATACAGCAGATGGAATATTCATGAGGCTAGCTTATGGTTGGGCGTTTAGAAACGCGTTAGGCAAAATATGGTATAATTTAACCATGACCTTAATTTCAATTGTTATAGCTTATGGCATAGGTACTATAGAATTGTTGGGACTATTAGCGTGTGAATACAATTTGAGCGGATTCTTCTGGGATCAAGTAGCTGCATTAAATAATGCGTATTGGGAAACTATAGGATATTTCATAATAGGGACTTTTGCAATAACTTGGGCTATATCTGGGATTTTGTATAAATATAAAATTAACAGAGGGCATTTAGACGTCAATAATAGAAAATAACTATTTTCCTATTTTTATCAACCTCTGCATCAATTTCATATACAAGTTTTATTATATCCGTGGTAAATACTTCGTCAGTCTTGCCTATTGCCATAATTTTTCGTCCTTATGTCGGAGTACCTATAAGCCAATGTTAGACCATGTATAGAAATAATAATTGCCTTATTAGTGTACAGACCTATTCTCTTTAAGAGTCTCATTACTTCCGATGATGCCTTTGGGTCTAAATTTGAGGTGGGTTCGTCAAAAAGCAAAACATTTGCCCCAGAAGCTAAAGCTCTTGCAATGTATATTTTTTGCAACTGTCCTCCACTAAGCTCAGTCAATAATCTATCCTTAAATTGTAACATTCCAACCTCTTTTAGTGCGTCTAGTGCAATTTTCCTATCTTCTTTAGAGTAATCAAAGTCGACATAGGGCCTTCTAGCAGTAAGCACAAACTCATACGCAGTAAGCTCTGAAACTTTTTGTGGTACATAATACAATATTCATGTCTTTATATTTCTCTTGCCTTACTTCTTGCAACGTCTATTACATTACTTGTATTCTTCTCTGGTAGGATTTGCAATATTCCAGTTCTTAACAGCCCTACCTAAATACATTGTAATTCCAGTATAGAGAGTCTTAACGCCTAGCGAATACAAAATGTCTATAACGTCACCAAATTCTTTGTACGACAACTGCCTCCATGTATATTCCTCTCTCGCTAAGGTATTTTATTGTATTTAGTGCCTTTTTCTAGTACTCCTCTTGGTCTCATTGTTGAGTAAGTTTTTGTGTGCCCCATTAACACTTATTTGTACTGACCTAGGTTCTAACCTGGCTATTCTATCAGCAACGCTCTCAGAAATCAAATTACCATTACTCTCAATTTTAACCTCAACACCATTAAAACAAGAAAAACATCCAAAAACCAGAATAAAGAAGAGGCTCTCCACCAGATAGTGTTGCGTAGGGAATTCCAAAGTCCGCTATCTTTTTGCATAAATCTAGAGACTCTTTGGGAGACAATTCATCAGGATAAGATGCATTAGGGGCTGACATCTCTAGGCAATGTATGCACTCCAAATTACACCTATTAGTTAACTGTCAAGACCAATAAGTATGGGCTATTAAAAAGTCTAAACTAAAGCTCATGCTATACTATATTCTTAAATGATCAAAAGTTAATATTACTCTTTTTAAGAGCAGAGCCTGTTAAACGACATGTGCCTTATAATCAATGCATCTTAATCGTAATATATACTCTCTTATTCCCTTTGGCGAACGTTAGAGTGACATGCTGGAAGTCGAGCTGGACGTTTATTATATCATATTTCTTTAAAAATTTGAAAAGTATCTTACTTAAAGCAGAGAAATCTATTGACTTTAAAGTAACATTAGTCTCAATACTGTAAAGTGTTACATCAAAACTAGTTTTAGATAACAAGACACTTAAAATTCTAGAATCAATCCCCATAACTGAAAATAGGTAGAACTGATTAAAAAGGAATAATATATATTAATTTAAATATAATTTATTAACAGTGTTAAAGCTTCTATATAAACTTTAGATTAAATTCTTACTACTTATTATTAAAGAAGGAGGTTATAAATATCTAACATTTTAAAAATAATTTACTCAGATTTTTAATACATTTGACTTTTACAAAAAATGGGGATTAAGGAGGCAAAAGGGATGGATAGCTCAAGAAAGTTTAAAAACTTGCCAAACTTTTAGTGACATTAATGACGCTCCTCTCCAGCATTCCTCTGGGGTGGTTCTCTGAGCTATCCGAATCGATGAGCCCCTTGGGAGGGAACCCTTCCAGGAGGAAGTCAGAAAGAGGATGAACAATATACATTTATCCTAACGCCGATTTTCGTCTATGCAAAACTCCTATTTACTTTAGCAGAGAAATTAACCCCAAGTTCTTTATTAATTTTTAATGAGACAAAGTTTCCTAACCTTAGGTGATCCCTTATTTTATCCACGTCATTGAATATCATTGATTGAATATAATGTATATTAAAATCCCTCATTAAATCTGGAATAATACTTGCGCTAGGCCCTATTAAAATATTCGTACCCTTAGATATTTCCAGGATTCTTTCTAATGTGAAATTCAGTAATGTAACCCCCGTTATGAAAACTGTCTTACATTCTTGTAGTAATAATTCTTCTTCCGCGTCAGATAACGCATCGTCTCTTAGTTCAGTCGATTTTTCAAACACGTAAACCTTTCTGTTAGAAAACTCCTTCACTAGCGGTTTCATATTACCTACTATACAGACCGGATCCCTTATCTCTGGAAATTCTTGAGTAGGTTTGATGAATTTTTGAGAAATCGCGTTTATTAATGAGAGCCCAAAACTTCTATTAATTATATTTATTGAAGACGTTAGTTCAGTTAAGTTATCAACGTTTGGGGCAATTATTTTCCCTTGATTATGCAAATTCTCGTGAGCAATGTGTGACATTCCTAAAAACCTCCTTTCTTCTTTATCTTCCACAATTACATATGTAGCCCTTAAGCATGCACAGTAGTCAATTACCTTAAAACCCTCAGAGTACTCCAGAATCTTTTCCGCAAGTTTTTGGAGTATTGTCATTCTAACAACATTACTTAAATATGAATAGTAGTATATATTTGATTATGAAACAAGTTAAAACTGAAGAAGCAGTTGGAAAAATTTTAGGATATGATACGACATATGTAGGTAAAGATGGTGCCACAACACTTTTGCCTAGAGGGCACGTAATTACTAAAGAAGATGTAGAGCGTTTAAAAGATTCTGGAGTGTATTATGTTTGGATAGACGAAGGGAGCGACGACTACGTTTATGAATGGGATATAACTCCACAAATCGCTCAAGGAATTTGTGGCGAGAATATATCAATATCTCCTGGAAAGCAAGGTTCAACGTTACTCTTCTCAAAAGTAAAAGGAGTAATTACCATTGACGTTGAAAGGCTTGTCAATTTTAACTTGAATCAGAACGTCTTGTTAATAACACGCTTTAATTACACTCCGGTAATTGAAGGAGACCTAGTGGGAGTAGTAGAGGTTATTCCTTTCAAAATGACAAAGGAAGAAGTTGATAAGCTGAAAAATTTTGGTAAGGTAATAGATGTTGCACCTTTTAAGAAGAGTAAAATAGGACTAGTAATCACGGGTACTGAAATATATGAGGGGAGAAAACAAGACCAGTATTACCCTGTAATAAAATCAAAGGCTGACAAGTACGGGTGGAGTATAGTATATAAGGAGATTGTGCCAGACGATGAGGATAAGATAATTAATGCAATAAAAAAAGCTTTGGACAACGGTGCAGAGGCTGTCATAGTTACTGGGGGCACATCGGTTGATCCTACTGATAAAACTTACATTGCCATTAGGAAAATTGCTGACGTCATATCTTATGGATTGCCAATTAAACCTACTACCATGTCAATAGTTGCAGTGTGGAATTCAATACCTATATTTGCAATCTCTGCTGGAGGAATATATTATAGCGATTATAACGCAATAGATGTAATGTTCACAAGGTTAATGGCAGGAGTTATACCTAAAAAAGAGGACATAGCGCTAATGGGACATGGAGGACTTTTACCAAACTTTCAGCCAAAAATGAAGATTCGGTCTATTCACTAGGGGACTTACCAAGGTGTGTCTTTCCTTTCTTTTAAACACTCAACAACTTCCTCTATATCTGCATCTATACCAAGTTTTTTCAAAAAGTCCTTATACTTTGTTAGTGCTGCTCTCACTCTCTCAATAGCCTTCTGACCTCCTCCCCGCCCTAAAGGCGAGGATTCCCTTAGGGCGATTCATTGGTTTGCGGTTTACCGCCTTCATTTTCATCACTTCATAGCTAGTGGGTGATGACACCCACTCCATTAGTCCAGCGGTAGACCGCGGGCTGGGCCTTCAGCCCATTACCCCTATCCCTTACCGGGAGTCGCCCTCCGCTCCCAGCTCCTAGGGACTCGGGGATATGTAGGATATTCCTCGAACCATTCAAGTCTGCGTTTTCATGCGGGGACACCTATAGAGGCCACGCTTAATACGCCCACCATCGTGGGCTTCCCTGCGTAGTTCCACAAAATTTTAAAGTATTCCATAGTTTTAAAAGGCTTTACCCCGTCCCTAGAAGGGGCGAGGCTTGTCGTTTATTTGTCAGAAACCCCAGCAATCTGGAATAGTACTTTCTGTGAAAGGATAATACTCAAAATTGTATTATTAAAAAAGAATTAATTTATAAATTTATTAACATCTTTTCTCTATTACATCTTATTAACATTTTTTATGTTGAAATTAGTTAATTTTTAAATACATGTATTGGCTATAAAGGACTATGAGGTACCTTATTTTAGGTTTAGGATTTCTCTCCACCCATATTGCAGAGTACATATCTAAGTATGGAGAAGTAACCGTAACCTATAGGTCTTTAGAGAGAGTAAAAGAGGTATACTACAAGTTATTGAGGGAGAAGGGAGTTAATTTTGTTAAGTTAGATCCTTTAAACAATCTAGATTTGTTAAAGAGAATTATAGAATCAAATGATGTAATAATAAACACCATAGGTAAATTTGGCAACGTAGACGTAGAGACTGCACACGTAGAAATACCCAAGAAGGTAGCGGAGAACGTTCAAAATCAAGTTCTTATTCATGTAAGTTCTGCTGCTGCGACAGGCTTAACTGGTGAGGTTAAAGAAGAGGATGAGCATTGTAAAAACGTTTCTCCAAAAACTCCGTATGAAATAAGTAAATGCGAGGGAGAGAAAGCCGTAATGAAAATAGCCAAGGAAAAAGGTTTTCCTTTAGCCATAATTAGGCCTACGTTTATTTACGGTAAGTACGGTGCGCACGTGCATTTTGTATTAATGTATTGGCTATCCAAATTTGGAATTGTCCCGTCCATGGGAATTTCTCTCTCGACAATTAGTGCTAACCGTATTGCGGAAATAGTGAGAGTATTAGCTGAGGCTAAACCTAGAGGAGTTTATATGTATGCTCACGAGTGCGAGTTGGTAAATTTCGATAGATTCTTTGAAATAATGGCAGAAGCTCTAGGCAGGAAAAAAGTTATAAAATTGCCCATGAACAAAAATATTCTTCCACCAGATTTTAAGTGCACTTTAAAGTATTCGGGAACTAGGTATGACTGTACAAGGATAACTGAATATATTGGTAAAGTGAGCTTCGACGAAAAAGAAGTCTCACAGAATGCCCTATTTATGGATTACTTGAGAAGGAGCGGCTTATTATTAGCCACTTAGAAAGATTTATAAACTTTAGGGTATACCTAATATTTTGTGACCTATATGATTGGCTGGTTGATTATAAATTTATGGAATCCGCAAAACGTTGATGTTGCTAGTGCTTTAGTAATAGCTTACTTACTTGGAATAGTTCACGGCGTAACACCAGACGAGCATACATGGCCAATAACTTTTTCCTATTCAGTAGGGACTTTTAGCAGTAAAGGTGGAGCTAAAACAGGATTAATATTTTCATCAGGTTTCACAATTCAAAGATCAATTTTATCAGAGCTAGCTTATTTAGCATTAGCAGGAATTTTCATGACTACTGCAGCGTTCGGAATAACGTACATTTTCGTAGGCATAGCAATGTTTGGTGCTGGTATATACATTTCTAGAAAAGGCGGATATTTACATTGGCATTATTTAGAGAAAAAATTAGGAGAAGCTACAGGAATCCATAAGAAAGGAAGTCAATTACAACAGGAAGAACTTGAGCATAAAATAAACCCAGCCTATGTTAATGAACAAGATCTCACTAAGCCAGTTCCAGTAAAGCTTGCATTTTTACATGGATTCATTGCAGGATTTGGATTTGGTGCATTCGCTCTAATAGTTTATACTGTACTAGCACCTACGATGCCTAATATGTACATCGGATGGTTACCTGGAGCTTTATTCGGGCTTGGAACTATGACTGCACAAGTAATGTTTGGTACAATATTTGCAACCTGGTTAACTAGAATGAAGAATTTAACATACCAAGGAATAGCAGTAGTAGGAAAAACCATAACTAAGACTGTATTAGAATATGGCGGATTAGCGTTTATAATTGGAGGGATTGCTATATTACTTTATCCACCATTATTAACGTACAATATAATAACGCCTATAAAAGTTCATAACCTTCATTCGTTAGGTATAGGATTTTTCCTAGTCATACTCACCGTTGTCATATTCGGAATTTATGGATATAAACAAGGAGTTAAAACAGCGATAAAGCTTGGATATACTAACAAGAATTAATCGTGTTTTTTATCATTCTTTTTACGTTTTCTAAAGCGTCATCTATACTTAAAGCTCCTTTAACCCTTCCTTTTTCATCTACAATTATTAAATAATCTATACGACTTCTTACCATCAAGTTTAAGATTTCCAAAGGATCTTCTTTTCCGGTTATTGTTAGAACACTCTTTTCCTTTTTAATTATATCTTTTAATCTTTCGTTCTCATTTGCATTTTCAATCTCATCATTGGTTAAATATCCTATAATTTTATTCCCTTCTGTAACAACAATTACTCGATACTTTGCAATTTGTGATTTAATATTCTTGACTATTTCTTCTCCGCTCACTGTTAAAACATTTTTGTGCTTTAATTTTGCTTTCAGCGCCATAATACCAAATATTATATCTTATGTATAAAAGCTTTCCCTTGCTTAATTACTTGAAAATACTCGTTTTATCTTTACCTAAGATTTTTAAATAATATAAAAAAAGAAAGATATGTGTCTAATTATAGGAAAACTTATATTTTAACTGCAAGAAATTAACATTGTTAATTATAGTCTAGAATAAAGCGACTACTAAAACATTTAAATGTGATGATTATAAATATTTAAATATGCAAAAAGTTTACCCTGTAATTGGAGCAATATTAATTTCAGTATCATTTTTCCTAAATCTCATGGGCATTGTAACTTCAGCCGTGGGAATCTATCTTGTAACGTCGTATATAAGATTACTTTACGTAGAATATAAAAGGGAGAAAGAGTTAGGAAAATTCCTTTATTTAGCTATGTCAATGCTTTTTCTCTCATTCGTAAGCTTTTCCATAGGAATGTACATTTCTTTTGGATTTAGTAAATTCTTTGTAATTTTGCCTCCATCTTCAGTATTTAGCCTTGCAGTAATAGTTTACACTTATGTTCTTTCTGGAATTTTTTACATTGTTAGTGCAGTATATTTAATAAAGAGCGTCACTCCATTAACTGTATTCACTAAGATTAAGGGAGTTTCCTATTCTATTTACTTAATGGGAATATCAGCTATACTCTTGTTTTCCATAGTTACTGCTCCAGGGGGAGTAATTTTATCGTTTATAGCGTGGATGTGGTTTGCAGTAAATCTTTATTTAACTTGAATAGAATAAATTTATACAACCTTTTAAATTCAAGTTTATTTATTTTTATAATTAGATCGTTTAAATAAAAATTACCTTTAAAATACGAGTCTTTCCTCCTTGCCTATTTGCCCTCGGTGGCTTCCCCAATTTTTTCTATTATCTTTACCAGTAAGCCTAATCCTCTCTGGAAGTTTTCGTTCCTCATTTCTGATAACAGTTTAGTTAAGCTCATCTTCTCAGGGTTTTGAATAATTTTTATTGTATCTTCGCTAGCAATTGTATTTATAATTTTTACAACTTCTGGATCAGAAAGGAATTCAGATAACTTCTCTATGATTGGCACCAATGCCAATATAGAATTTAATAAACTTCCTAGGTCTTTTATTACCTCGTCATTAAGCCATATGTCTCTAACCATCTTTAGAATATATAGGTACTCTACAATACTATCAATTACTTTATCTTCTTTCAATTTAGTTATAATTTGATTCAGATATTCGTCGGACATTTAGATCACTGCCCTTGCTGTCAAACTCCAATACATACGGTCATACATGAGTTTCATCCACCATATTGTTTTAGTAGGAGTTACCACTGGTAAGACATAATCGTAATTATATCTAATATAACTTGATGTCCCTATACCTCCTACACAGAAGCAAAATACTGAGCCATCGTAAAGTACTTTTCCGCTGGTACCTAAAATATCATGAACTATATTCTCCGCAACTGGACCGCTCTCGAAATGTGCAACTGAACCTGATTTTGAAATAGGTAAACTAGTTGCATCACCTATTGCGTAAACGTTATCGTAACCTTTTACATTTAACGTGTATTTGTCTACGTCTATCCAATTTCTTCTATCTGCTATTTCCAGTCCGCTTAATACGTCTGCTCCTTTGTGGGGAGGCACTCCTAACAATAGGTCAAATTTTATTTTTTCTCCACTTTGCGAAACCAAGGTATTATTTTCTACATAATCTACTACATAATTGGAAACTATTTCTATTCCTCTTTCTTTAAACATCTCGGTAAATAAATCATTAGCTTGTTTAATTCCGAAAACCCCTGGAGCAGGATACGTATAAATAATCCTGGATTTATCTCTAATTCCTTTCTTCCTCAACAAATCGTGTAATATTAAAGTTAATTCTACTGGTGCCACGGGACATTTTATAGGTAACCTTGCAACGTTAATTACTATTGTTCCTCCTTTAAATGAATCTATTGCCTGCTTAATTTTAAGAACGTCGTCTAAATACCATACAGAAAGCGCGTGTTCTCTATAACCCTTAATCTCGTTCCACGCTAGGTGGGATCCAGTTGAAATTATTAAATAGTCATAATTGTACTCAGTACCGTCTGCAGAAATAACCTTATGGTTAGCTAGATCTATTTTTCTTACATCACCTTTGTTTCCACTATAAAACTTAATGCTAGGTTCTAAAAGCGATCTTTCCGGTCTTATTAGCTGGTCGTAGTCTTCTATTCCTAGTGCGACTAACAATTGAGAAGGCTGGTAAACGTGATAATCTCTCTTATCTAGAACTGTTATTTCTACATTACCCTTATTTATTTCACTCGATAATTTCTTTGCTAGCCTATTTGCAAGTATTGTACCTCCAATACCCCCTCCTAAAATAACAATTTTCTTCATATTATTCTTCACCTACTGTATCCTCTATTTTCTTCTCATCTACTACATCCGTTGTTAAAAAAACGTAAACTTCATCCCTCATAGACGATATTATTACGGAAGTCATTGCAGCGCATGTTAACCTAGACCTCTCATTAGAGCTCACTATTATACCGGTTTTCATTTACACCATCTACCCGCTTTATTTTCCTATTAATAGTATGTATTTGTCTCCTTCTTTTGACTCTTGTATCAGCTTCAAACCCCTCTTCTTAACCCATAATGTTATATTCTTCTTAGTAGCCTCATCAGCTAAAATCACCTTAACAGCCTCACCCTCCCTTAACTCATCAACAACACTAGATAACTCACCTATAGGACCTACACAAGACGGACTAGTTAAATCCAACTCCTTATAGATCTTAAGAGAACTCATATCTTTATCCAATAATATTATCTTGCATACATACTTTTAAATATTTCGTTTATTTCAACATTTTTAAATTGTTAGTTATTCCAGTTTTATCTTAAAATATATTTTAATATAAAATAATAAAGGTAGATTTATATTGTTTATTTCCACAATATTTCGCTTAATTTGAAATTTATCAGAATGTAATAATTATTTAATAATAAGATTATCAAATAAATTCATATTATTAATAACTGTATTACTCTTTTATGATTACCCTTCTAGCTATTGGATATTAATAGGAAAAAAGGTTTTTAAACTTTCTTGGGCTATCCATCCCTTTTCCGTCCTTTTTGTAAACAATGGAGCAGAGGCAGTAATAGTGACTGGAGGTACCTCAGTTGACGCTACTGATAAGACCCCAATAGCTATAGGTAAGCTAGGAAAAATTATATCCTACGGTTTGCCAATTAAACCTACAACGATGTCCATAGTTGCAATGTGTGACTCAATACCTATATTCGGTATTTCTGCCGGAGGAATATATTAAGATTATAACGTTATAGATGTACCAGGCTTATGGTGGGGATATTGCTATGATGGTACGCGGTGGTTTATTGCCTAATTTCCAGCCTAGTATTAATTCTTAGGAAAATTTTTATTTTATGATCTTATTAAACCAGATATATAATAATATAATGCCTATCCAGTAATTAATAAAAATATTATTTATTTAATTCCAATGACAGTTCTTCAAGGAATAATTTTAATGAGTTTCCTAAAAGTTTTGTATACTCTCCGTAATGATATTTTTCTATATCATTAATGAATTGCGGTACCCATTTAAATATATGTTCGACTAGAAATTTTTTACCTTCGTCTTCCTTACCTAGATAGAAGACATAAGCTAGGAATTCCATTTCAGTGGATATGTGATCGGGTAATTCTTTCATGGGCTGAATACCGTATTTTGAGTAAATGTCGTACAATTCAGCCACAACCTTACCGTATATTGTTCTTTCTCTATACCAAGATTCATATGGAGGACATTTTAAGTGTTTATAGTCATTGATAAAGCATCTAGTGAATTCTGTAGCAAGCTGATCTTTATTTCCAGAGTCTATCATTTCAGTAATTTTCTTTACATTTTCATAATATTTTCTATCTTTTACTTTATCCAATAGTTCCTTTACTTTTTCGTTGTATTTAACTCCCATAAAAAGATAGGAAAATAGCTTAAACTCTTCCCAAATCATTTGGACCCCTCCTGGGCTTAAATCTTACTTCCTTGCCAAAGAATTTTTTGTATGAATATTCTGCCCTATGAGTTGGACATCTTTCGAGCCATTCATCCTCGCACTCTAATCCTCTCTCTTTCATGACCTTCTTAACTAAATTAAGACTCTTTCTAGATCCTACAATTGCGCCACAAACTCTACACCTTACTATTTCATCTTTCATTAAAGTCTTAATCTCGTGCTTAACTTCCTTTGCAGTAAATACTTTTATTGCTTTACTTCCAGAAGAGCAACCGTTATCTCCTTCAGGACAAACGTTAATACAAATTTTACAACCTATACATTTATCAGGGTTAAATAATAATTTTTCTGAATCATTAGAATATTCTATTGTTAGCGCATTTGTTGGGCACCATTTTGCACAACTCTCGCACATAGTACAAATTTTCTCGTTAATTTGAACCTCATAGGAAATATCTGGCAGATTATTATTCTTGATGATATTTTGCCTTCCTTCTGCCTTGTTTGCGAGGAATGAGAACTGCTCAATTTTTATATTTTTCTCCACTTCTTTAGGTTGTATATTATATCCAGGCACAGTTAAAGAAAATCCTCCCACGGCATTGTTTAAATCTTCAACTGTACTCTTAAGCCCGTCCAAGTTCTTAGAAAGTTCGCATCCTGGACAATATAGCTCAACCTTGCCCGATGATCTAAGCATTACTAAATCTACTGCAGATAGCATTCCAATGCATGGCAGTTTTATTGAATTCCCTGTGTCCTTATAACAAGAAATTCTCTTATCTCCTTTGATCTTGCTGAGTTCGAATATTGCTTGTTGCGAAAACGACGGAAACTGAAGTGCGCTCATCGGACAACTTGCTACGCAAAGACCACAAGCTACACACTTATTATAATCTATAATGACGCCATTCTTCTTATCAACCTTTATGGCGTTATAAGGACAAGAATCTTGACACAGCGTACAAGCCCTATATAATCTACACATATCTGAAATCCAAACGGGCTTATCTATCCTATCCTTAGCTATTTTTAATTCTCCCTTGATTAGTTCTCTTCTACTTACCGGCAGTCCTTTCTCCTCTACTAATGCTAACTCAGCTACCCACCCATTTTCCAAGATTTTCTTATTTTCCTCAATGCTATTTTCTCCCCAAGTAGCGTCAACTACTCTCACAAGTAGGGGATTTATACCCGCTCTCAATGCGGCCTCTTTATACAATTTAATGTGCTCTTCGTCGTATTTGCCTACAATTACAACTGCTTTCATTCCCTTAAGTTTAGAGGCTATCTCTTCGGGATCACAAGAGTAGAATCCAGAGGTGACGTTATGGGGACAAGAGTGATAAAAAACGTCTACCTTAATTTTTATTAAAGGTGTGGATAAAAAATTATTTTCCATTTTTATCACTTAAAGAACCAGTGCTTTGGCTTTTCTTCTTCTTCCAGAGGTAATAGTAATACTCCCAATGTGTAGACGCCGAGTAGGAATAATACAGAGCCTGCAAACCATACTAGGTCGTACTGGCTTATTGCAAAAGGTAATTGGGTGTATTGAGATACTCCATTAAAGTTACTTCTTAATTCGTAAGCCCATGTAGATCCAGGCGGACTTACGGGAGAAACTGAATAATACCAGCTTATAGCTTGAGGAATTACATCTGCCAAAGTTATTAATACAAACCAGCCTAGTAGTACAAATATTGAGGACGCGAATAACCAGCCTTTGCTTTCCTTTTTGTACGCTATAGAATATAATATTATAGGAATTATTATGCCGATCAGCACCAAGCCTATCCAGAAAACCAAGCTCCAACTTCCATTAATTAATAATTCAGCCCAAGGCAATGTCTCTTGGTTTGTCGCAGTAAGCCACACCCACC
Organism: Acidianus infernus; assembly: GCF_009729545.1. Lineage (NCBI taxonomy): Archaea > Thermoproteati > Thermoproteota > Thermoprotei > Sulfolobales > Sulfolobaceae > Acidianus > Acidianus infernus. The sequence continues at coordinate 1,209,747 of NZ_WFIY01000004.1, read as the reverse complement.
ATAATACTAAGAAGCCTATTCCTATTGTCGCTAAAAGTCCGTCTCTAGCTAAGACCTTAAATACTGTATTATCTTCTTCTGGATCAATGCTCCCACTACCGCTGATATGAGTAGCTATGGGCTTTGCAGGTGTGGGAGTTATTGCAGTCGGTCTTCTTAACCATGAATATAGTGGCGTTATGAATGATATCATTGCTATTCCTGCATAGAAAGATGCTACTACCAATAGGATTGACATAAATGGTCCAAATTCGTATACCCACGTTGACAGATACCCGAACACCGAGCCTAAGTTAGCGTCAAGTATAAGTTCAGCTAATATTGCATAACCTACTATTAACGCGTCAATGTCAACTACGAGTTTTAGCATTCCGGGTATTTCGAAAGTTGTTTTACTAGATAACCATGCTAAAAACCTATCAAGTATTCCTCTTTTTCCTTCTTCCTTGATTTTTTCTCCTATTAATGCAAGTATTTCAGCAATTATCCCTATCCCGACTAACGCATACAGAACGCCGTTCCATGCTATCCTTGAAGTGCTTCTAAAGCTCAAGTATATGAATAACGCTTCGGCAGGTTTATATGTGGATGCGAAAACCATTATCCATCCTGGTATAAGTACTGCTAAAGCCAACCACTCATTCCTGAGCTTTATCTTATCGAATGGATTTCTCTCTTTATGATTCTTATTAAACAATTCGTAGAGGGAATTATATGTACTAACTCCAGTACCTATGACTCCGAAGAATATATAACCTATTACAAGTAAACCCCAAGGTATAGGTTCATCGTTAGGCTCAGTAAAACTTACAAACCCTTGAGCCCACGCTAGAGGATTATAACTCATTCCATAAAACATTATACCTCCTCCTATTAAGATAAAGACTATAGTCCAGACCCATAGTTTGACGTTCATGAGTTATCACCTCCTTGTGCATATCTTCCAGATTGCTTATTAAAAACATAAAATACCTTAGGTTGAACATTGAGCTGAGGATTTAGAACGACAGCTTGTCCAGTATTTACTAGAACTGAAACTTCGCTATTGGGATCATCAAGACATCCGAAAACTCTAGCTCCGCCAACACAAGTCCTTACGCATGCTGGAGTATATGTACCACCTGGAGCTGTACCGTAGCAGAACGTACATTTATCTACATGAGGGACTACGTGTATTAGATTATCCCCATAGTATTCCTTGGCTTTTTGTATATCATCGTAAGTGTAAAAGTATCTGGCTCCGAATGGGCAAGCTTCTACGCAGTACAGACATCCCATGCATTTGTATTCGTCTACAACGACTATACCGCCATCAACTATCTGCGTAGCTCCAGTAGGGCATACGTAATAGCATGGAGGATTTTCGCATTGCATGCACAATCTTGGTACAAACATTCTTTGAGAGTTAGGAAATTCGCCCACTTCTAAGTCTTCTACGTGCGTTCTCCATAATTCCTCCCAGAACGGTGTCTGATTTTCGATTGCACAAGCTGCCATACAAGCCATGCAACCTAGGCATTGATCTACTCTAACTACGAATCCCCATTTCTTACAAGATCTATTATTCCCAAATGCTAAATACGGATTTTCAGTCATTTTTTATCACCACCTTAAGTTGTATAATTCCCAGGAATGTTCTCCTGGGAAGGAAGAGTATCTGGAGTCTGAACTTGTGCTAACTGAGTATATTCGCTTATCTCGTCTGGAGTGGCTTTCCTTACGAGTACCGTGAATTGTTGTGCCATTCTATGACCAGTAAGCGGGTCATAACTTTGAGGCCATATACTAGTCACTGCTCTATTTCCAAAGTTCTTTAAAGACCTAGTTGAATAAGTTAAAGCGGGATTATTTTGACCCCACGGTTCTGGAACTCCTATGGTGTCAGGCCTTATCCACTCTGTTAAATGTGCTCTCACTATTAACTTTGCTCCGTTTAGTTTACTTATTATCGCTATCCAATCTCCTTCATTTATTCCCAGCCTCTGAGCGGTCTCTTTGTTTATCCAGGCAAACTGGTAAATGTTAGTGTGATAACTGTTTGAAGTTATTGCCTCCAAGGTGGGTACATTAGTAGTGAAAGTGTAGGCTATTGGAGGTATTTTGAACTCTATATAGAACATTTCTGGAGGAGTAGGCTTAAATGTTGGATCGTTATATGGTGGTTGCGGTTGAACGAATTGACCAGGAGTCACGGCATATCCTGCGTTCCAATTGGGAGGGACATATGCAAGTATTGGATCCCATGTAGGGTCATAACCGAAGTTCTTAATTACATAATAGTATAGTATTGTCGAGTATATTTCTATTCTACCGGTTGGAAGTCCTGCAGGAATATTCCACGGAATTCTCTCATTATTCTGGACATAATCTTCGAAAGTCTTCACAGTTATTACACCTTCAGTTCTTAACTTGCTAAGAACGTCGTCAGGAGTAGTATTGAGCTGTTGCGCAATGATTTGAGACTGAACATCAGCAAACGCCTTACCTACAAATTCTCCCCATCTTGGATAAGTGCCATATTTCTCAAGGTATTGAACAAATGGCATCATTTCTTTTTGCATTGCTTGTAGTAACTGATCCGCAGGTAATCCAACTGAGTTTGCCATCCAAGTGATATACTGCTCGAAGAATCCTAGCTTGTATGAGAGAAGGACGAACAAATCTAATTCTGGAATAGTATACGGATAGACTCTAGGAATAGCTTGCCACCTTCTTCTGTATCCAGAATCTGGAGTGGCACCCCTACTAGTTATAGGCTCTTCCCTTTCAATGTAAGTGGCATCTGGTAAAATTACGTCAGCATATAATGCAGTATCTGTTGGGAATATGTCTATCATAATTACAAACGCATTTTGTAAAATTTGTTTCCACTCTGATTCCTGCATGTTCTTGGCCGGATTTACACAGCAAGTCATTATAACCTTAATATTATAGGGTTGTCCATTCCATTGTACTTGACCTTGCATGGCTTCATAAACTCCAGTATCTGGAAATAGCGAAAACGCAGCTGCCGGTTTAAGACCTTGGGAAGTTAACGTATTATTATAAGCACACCAAACAGCCGGATGTCCGTGCTGCCAGAACGACGGATTACAGTAAGCTAGGGCAGTAGCTACGTATTGCATCATCTGTCCTGGCAAATTAAGTACTGGAACTGACATTAACACTTGGGGTCTTTGTATTAGAATTCCGGGCTTAACTTGCCCAGAGTTCACCATTGAATTATAAGTCTGGAATAACTGAATTGCCCCTTCTCTATGATCTCCGCTGTATATCCAACCTCCTCTGACGTCAATATTACCAGTAAGGGCCATAATTATGCCTATGGCTTTCCTCCACATTGTCGTGTAAGATCCTTCTTGTCCCTTTTGGCCGGTAGCAATATCTATAGGCCTCATAGTACCTACTCTGAAGTAGAATTCTTCAATTAACGATTTATCGACGTCAGCAATTTGTGTCACATAGTCTATTGTAAATTGAGAAACCGCCTGCTCTAAAGCCTGGAAAACTGTTATCAATTGCTTTCCATCTGGGGTCGCTAAGTTCTGAACTCTCAGCGCTGGCCTAATAGTTTTTCCGTCAACTGAATACATATTTGTATTAGTATAAGGTGGGACTTGGACAATGCTTTGACTTATCTCGTCGTAAACGTAGAAAGCTTGTACTGTTCCGTCTTCATAGTTCGCCGTATATGGTACATATACGCCGTTTTCTTGATATACTAAGAACGGGGCATTGGTATGGTATCTAACAAAGTAGTCATCGTAGTAATTATTATCTATTAAATACTTTATTAAACCCATAGCTATTGCCAGATCGCTTCCGGGCTTTACCGGAATCCACAAATCGGCTTTTGAAGCGGCTTCGCTTTGCCTTGGATCCAGAACTATTACAAACGCATCATTAGCTAATCCCTTACCTAGTCTCGAACCTTTATTTACAAAAATTCCAGCAGGATTGCCGTTATTCCCCCAGATTACTATAAGCGACGAATGCTGAAAGTCGTCTGCCAACTCGTCGCCGTGAATATCGAAAGTGCCTATTGTTAAGTTCATTCCTAGATGCTCTCCGAATAAGCAGGGTTGCATAGGGCTACCGGCTATAGTTGGTATTTGCGAAGCAAAAGTGAAAGGTATAAATTCCGGCCTATAGTTTGCACATGGTATTGCACCTCCACCCAAGACCATTTCCCAAGGTTGCACGTTTAATTCTTGGAATTTTTGTAATATATATTGTATAGCTTCATCCCATTCTGCCTCTTTAAAAGCCCATGTACCCTTTGGACCAGTCCTTATTAACGGTTTCTTTAGCCTATCTTTATTGTAGGTAATTAGCGTTCCGCTTCTACCTCTAGCACAGAGCTTACCATAATTAAGAGTAGATAAAGGATTTCCGTCTATTTCTATTGCCCTTATGTAATTACCCTTTTGCTCCACGTTAACTAGAATATCACAGACTGAAGAACAAATTCCGCACATATTGGGGGCATAAGAATATTGATACCCAGGCTGCAATTGCTCCTCGTCTACTGGTGGAGAGAAGATATCAAATACAAAGTTCTTTGATGCAGCATATCCTGCAGCCGCAGCTGCTGCAGTTATAGCAGAAACTTTAAGAAAGTCCCTTCTAGATATTCTTAATTCGTTCTTTGACTTTTCGCTTTCCATGTGAGATACTATTAACTTTCCTGATAAATCTTTTTATTCATAAAATGTTTGATCTCTAATTTTAACAGAGTTAATTTCGATATAATTTTGATAAAAGATATAATACTTAAATTAGTAACTTTAACTGAGCTAGTTAGGAAGCTTATGTTAAGTAAAATTGTTAAGTTAAAGTATATGCCATCAACTTAGAAAAACTGATTATAAATCTAAAAAATTGTTTTTAAAAGTTTTAATAAAAATACATTAAGTTTAACAAAGCTTAACGTACTTTTAAGATTTATTAGAAAGAAACGGTTAAAACTTAGAATTATATACAAAAATCTTTGTATGGCTCAGACTAGTGTAGAAACTACACAAAAGTACTTGCCAATACTTAGGATAACTTTGGGTTGGATGTTTTTCTCGGCATTTGTTAGAAGGACTATAAATGTTCCAGCAAAACTTAATCCACATTCTTCAGCCTATGTAGGAGGAAAATTGATAACGTTCCTACCTCATGCATGGGGACCAGTAAAAGGAGTTCTAATATGGCTGTTGCAAAATCCTCCATTATTGTACACTTTCTTAATAATGTTTACTGCACTAGAAGCAATATTTGGTCTATTAATGATGCTTGGACTTTTAACTAGGCTTTCTGGACTCGTTCTAGCTGGATTAGCATGGGGTATAGGATTTGGAGGAGGATGGCTAGGGAGTACGTGCGTTGATGAGTGGCAAATAGCCTCGATGGAAGGTGCAGCAGCGTTTATGTTCGTCTTTACTGGCAGTAGATGGCTCTCAATAGATCAACTTTTATACAAAAAATATAATAAAGGAATTAAAATCTGGAAGTATTATATTCCGCTATGGTGATGAAAATGGAGAAAGAGGCAATTGTTGCATTATTGGCATTTTTAATTGCCACAGGAATGACACTAGGGCTTTATCAAATAGACTTCCAAGGCTTAGGTCATCTAACAAATTGGTCTAAAACCGTAGGCTATTGTCTAGAAGGGACAAAGCTATTTACTAACGGTACGTTATTCCTACAAATATCTAGAGTTGACGGGCCAGATACCTATGGAGGATTTATCGTGTTAGTTCAAGTATTATATCCTAACGGTACTGTAGTTTATCAATGGAATGCAAATCAACTTGGGCACATTCCGAAGAGCGATATTCATAATGAGTTTTCCTTACACCCTGCTCACAGTACTGGATTCGCGTTGTGCGTTCCGCTTGGTCAAAATGCTACTGTCATGCTCAATATGCCGTTCCATATCCCTCCTGGGACTTACATAGTAAAAGTCTACGATGCTAATGGAGCTAATGCTGCATATGGGCAAAAATGGGAAATAGAAGTTCAAGCTGAAAGCTAAACAATTTTTTCTTCTTTTATACTTTTTTCTCCCTCTTTTCCTTGTTCTCTTTTCTTTAAGCCTACAAAAATGTAAACAGAACCCAAAGCTTTAACTTTAAAGACCTTTAGATCGAATATTTTGCTAATAATACTCTTTAATTGTGAATTAGTAGGTATCTTTCTGTAAATATAATAAATATATTTGTAATCCAAAGGCTTAGCTCCTACAAGTGCGGCTAAATAAGGTTGGATAAACCTAAGATAGAACGCAACGTAATTTCTAAGCAACCAGTTATCAGATTTACCCATGGCGATTACTCCAACTACTTTTCTTGATACTCTGGTCATCTCTTTTACTACCGCTCCTATATCGTCTGCCGCATGAAGAGCAAAACTGCTTACTACTGCATCAAATACGTTGTCTCTAAAAGGTAAATTATAGAATGATGCTAGTACTTTATCTCCTTCAATTAAACTTGATTTTAACATGTTTTCAGCATAATCTACCATTACTATATCGGTCTTTATTAACTTGGAAATTACGTACGAAAGTTCTCCTTTTCCGCTGGCAACATCAAGTATTCTTTTAGGATTATTACAATAACTTTTAACAGTTTTTATTAGTTCTGCCCTCCATTTTACGTCTTGAAAGAAGGAGATCATTGCATTAGCTCTATCGTAAAACTTCGGGAGGTCATTATATATCCTCTGAAGTTCCTCATTAGATACCTTAACTTCATTCATACGGATTTCTATGCTGTCTATTTAAAAAGCTTCACTTATATGGTCTTATATAAAATGTCATTAACTTTGTTAATTTGCATATTTAAATGCATATTTAAGGTAGGTTTAGAGTATAACTACTGTTTTATAATTATAATAATTAATTTATGTAACATAAAATACAGCAGTATATTCGTTTTTATTCTTTAAAGTTAAATGATAATATGTGATAATTCCAGAACCAATGTTAAAGGTCTATATGCTCTTTCCCAACGATCTTAGAGAGCAAATTTCAGCTTGTATTGTAAAGCTTGGGGATTTTCAACCAGAAGAAGGAAAATATTTTGAAAGAACATCATATATTGAACAAGTTTCCTTTGTAAATGGAATGCTTGACGAGATATCCAAGATTATAAATTTCTTTAACATAGGTTATAAAAAAGAAGGAATCGTAGAATTTAACGGAATAGAGAAAAATCTTGAAGATTTTAAAAAAGACGAAGGAAAGTTCATAGACTCGGTATATCAAAAAATCCAAACTTACAGTAAATACTTGGACGATAGAGCTAGACTTTACGACGAAATTGAAGAAACTAGATCTGAAGAGAAATTGATAGAGCTAGACAAAGTACTTCGAGAAATTAGTGAGCTACACAAAGAGCTTAACGCAGAAAGGAAGGTCATAGAGAAGAGAATAATGGAGGATTACAATAAGTTACTTACCTTAAAAGAGATCCTTAAAATACTCACATCAGTAAGGTTTAGCAAATACTACGCTTATCTAGAGGGTTATATAAGGGAAAAGAAAAAGGACGAATTCATTAAGATTATTTCTAAATATGCATTAGTTGTTTTTGAGAGGCCAAAGAGGTTCGGAAGTAAGGAAATTCCTCCTACTTATTCTTCAGTCCCTCACTTTATGAGACCGTTTGAAAGCCTAGTAGGCATTTATGGCACACCTTCTTATTGGGAGGTAGATCCTACATTCCTTTTCGCAATAACCTTTCCGTTATTTTTTGCTCTCATGTTTCCTGACGCCGGAGACGGACTAGTATTATTACTTTTTTCCGTTTTATTCTATAGATATGCTAAAAATAGAAATAATCAGCAACTTAAGGACATATCCATTGTTTTGGCTTATTCAAGTGCATTGTCAATGATGATAGGAATGCTATTGAGAGAATTATTCGGACCGCTATTCGTGGAGGGAACAAAAGAGTTAGTACCTCAATCAAACGAATCTACAATAGGCCCGCTTTACTATTATTGGCCAGTCCCTCCAGACGTTTCTAAGATATTTTCTTCCATAATACCTTTCGGTCAATATTCTCAACCCTTGTACGGAATTCAGAACGCAATAATTATATCCATACTTATCGGTATAATTTTAACGTTGATAGCTAATAGCCTCGGAATTTATAATTCACACCTTAAAAACGCTAAGGAAGACATTCTGTATAATAGGATACCTAACTTTATAGTTTACTTGTCTCCTACAATTATTTTCATTTATGGATTTTATAACCCTTATAAGTACTTTATCAATACATATAACTTGCTAGGAGCGTTGCTTTATACAGTAATGCATCTATATAGTCCAATATTTTACGGCTATTATTTAGTTTCCTTTATATCTATAATAATATTTTTTATAGGCGAAATATACGGCTGGATCTCACACATTTACATTAACATTAGGGAAGGCTTAAAGAACGCCTTACTTAAGGGCTTTATAGAAGGTTTCTTTTCTCCTCTTCTGCTTGTCATATCTAACGTTATATCTTTCATAAGGCTTTTAGTCTTAGGTTTATCTCATTATTACATTCTTTACGCTTTCTCCTTTATTGCTGTTATGCTGGCGGGAACTTTAGATACTTGGAGAATCTTAAGTAATCCCGTGTCATTAATTATCTTAATCATAGGAAATATACTAGTAATAGGCTTAGAAGGTTTTGTCGCAGTAATACAAGCTATCAGACTTAATTTATACGAATTGGGCGGAAAATTCTGTGAATGCGAAGGAAGACCTTTTGAGAACGTAAAAGAATACGCAGTTATAAAAAATAAGTGTTAAAGATGATGAATTTCTTCAGCTTTTTCATTATTAAATACGTAAGATACTCTAACTTCTGAAATTTCTCTAGAGACAACTGGTATATCAAGGACTTTAACTACCTTCTTTTCTATTGGTATTGTTTGTTTAACCTTCTTTATTCCTTTTTCTCCAGTAGGAGTAATGACTTCAACCTCGTAAGATATGGTGATCTCCTTAATATATAGAGGTTCTGTATGCAAGTTATATACGATAAGCCTATCATCTTCAATTTTAATATCAAATCTTTTTGTCATAATCTTTTCTTGATTTCACTAAATAAAGTTCTTTATATCTAGAATGTTATTTCGTATTTAAATAATAGGCTTATTGCTTAAACATTACATTATTAATATCATGTTAATATTCAAAAAATATAAATTTATTTAAATTTATATATAAAATACGATAATCCGACCATCTTTATTATATCTCCTATAATAGATATTATCCCTAGATTAAATAAAAATAGAGGCAAACCAGCTGTAAAGATTATTGCACCGTAAAAGAATAATGAAGAAAAAAGCACACTTATCTTCTTTAGAGTAAGAAAAATGGAGATCCCCGCAATAGGTTCAAATATATACCCAAAAACTATAAGTTCTATGCCTATGAATTTTCCAAGGGCTAAGAAAATTAATCCTATTAAAGTGATAATAATTGCTATAGGGGCTAAATACTCAAGAATTTTTCTTTTTTCCAATAACGATGAATTATAGGAAAGATAAGAAGGAAACGAAAGAATCCATATTATCCACATTATTATTTGGACGATCCTCGAAAAGGCATAATTTATGCCATAAATATCTAATAAAATAAGAAGATATAAGATAAATATTGATGCAATCATGCTTACTAAATTTCCCTTAAATAAATTTCTAGATATCATCATTTAATACTTTTCACGATAGTTAATAATTCTTATCCACGTCAAGAGGAAGGCATAAATTTTACTATATAATATTATGTATAACAAGAAATATATACTAAAAGCAATTTTATGAGTAGAAGGGATTCTTCTTACTTATGCTGGTATAATGCTCGCTTTGGTAACTGACTTCCTCCTGGAAGGGTTCCATCCAAAGGGGCTCATAGTTCCCATCATCAATTCTAGTCCAGAGATCACCATTTGAGAGAACTTTCATCTATAAATGCTGGAGAGGAGTGTCATTAAAGTCACTAAAAACTTTCTTGGACTATTCATCCCTTTCCGCCACCTTAGCCCCATTTATTGAACAAAGAAGTAAAGGAAATAATATTCTTATCAAAAGTGAAACCTTTAATACCTCCTAAGCTGTTCACTAGAATAGCATTAGGTGGTAAAGTAAAAAAATAGTAATATCAGTAGTATTATTATTCCGCCAATTATAACGTCTTTAACACCTTTTTTAAGTCCAAAGTCATATAAACTTCTTCTAACTCCTAACAAGCCGTGAATGAAAGCCACGACTAAGAGTAAGCCCAGTAAAGAGTAATATACTCTATTACTTAAATATTCGTCAACAACTGGTGTCGAGATTCTATTATCGAAATTAAGGTTATTTGCGAATAACATAAAGAAGTGTATTGAGAGTAAGATAAGCGTCACTATCCCAGTGATATATACTCCCCAAAACCTTAATTTGGATTCTCTCATCTTATCACCATGTAAAGTCCTATGAAGAACGACAGTATTGTAATTATTATTGTCACCCATATATAAATTCTGTGAGTCTTATAATAAATCCAAGGCTCTTCCATGTGATGCTTGGGAATTAGATGTCCAGTTTCTATTAATATTATACGTATGCCGTTCATTGCGTGAAATACGACTATACTGCCTATTAATACTAGAAAGTATTTGAAGATCTCTGGCTCTGTTAATTCTCCATGAGCTAATCTATTTACAAAGATTACGTGGACTATTAGGTAACCTAGAAGAGTCCAGCCTGTTATCTTTTGAAGTAATGCCAAAAGTCTTTCAATATTTAACTTTGAAAACCAGATCATTTCATGCTCATCTCCTTCAATCTCTGTATTGCCAAAGAAGGATCAACATTTCTAGGGCATACAACTGAGCAGGAACCTGCAACTCTACAATTCCATATGCCTATTATAGGATTGTCTATTATTTCCAGTCTTTTCTTTCCTAGGGTGTCCCTAGGATCGGCTGAAAACCTATAGGCCATAGCGAGTACTGCAGGACCCAAGAAGTCCTTGTTTGTTTCAACTACTGGACAAGCAGAATAGCAGAGACCGCAAATTATGCATTGTGCGAAACTCCAGAGTTCTTTTTGGTCTTCTGGTTTTAGTCTAGTTTCTGCCCTACCTTGAATTACTTCCTCCGGGGGTGTAACTCTTGGTATGATCTTGTTCATTTTTCTATAAACAGAGTCGAGGTCGACTATCAGATCTTTAATTACAGGAAAGTTATCCATGGGTTCTATAGTAATTTCCTTTCTCCCCTCATTCACTATGAGTGTTTTACAAGCTAACTTGGGCTTTCCGTTTATTTTCATCCCGCAACTACCGCAAACTCCCATGTGACATGAAGCTCTAAAGGACAACGTTGGGTCCTGTTCTGTTTTTATTCTCCTTAATGCCTCCACAACTGTAGTAAATCTATCCACCTTTAGTTTGTATTCCTGCCACCAACTTCCCTTTTCTTTAGAATACCTCCTTACCTTCAGTGTTACTTCAAAGGACATGAAGATAGATAATAAAGAGAACTATAAAAAATTTAACAGAAAAATGTAGAAAATTAATAAATTAAACTTTAATGTCATTGTTATTCTTTAGCTTAGCCAGGATCTCTTTTCTCAGTTCAAGGTTAACGACTGAATTGTCTATCTTAATCAACTCGTCTATTTCTTTGAGGGCGTCCTCAAGTCTGTTCATTTTTTCTAAAAGGTATATCTTCGCTTGCCTATACCAAGAGTTATTAGGAGACCATTCTATTGCCCTATTATATTCTTTTAACGCGTCTTCATATTTACCTAATTTTTCGTAGATCTCTCCTTTAAAGTAATGGTAAAGGTGCGCATTCTTAGGATCCTTTCTTATAGCGTTATCGTATACTTGAACTGCCTCTTGGAACTTAGATAGTCTTAGTAGAATTTCTGCCTTCTTAAAATGAAAATCTGGAAAAGTTGGATCTAGTTCTACTGCTCTTGAGTATTCCTCTATTGCCTCATTTAGTTCGCCCTTCTCTTCTAATGCCTCTCCTAAATGAAAGTGATGCCATGCATTATTCGGTTCTATTTTAATTAGCCTTTTGTACTCATTAATCTTAATATCTATGTCACTCATATGAGTAAATATGAGATAAAAATAAAAAATGTTATTAAAGAAAAACCAAAAGAGAGATTTAAAAATATTTACCTTTGTATTGTTTGTTCATTCCTTTCTGATCTTCTTTTTTCTATTATTTTTGCTGAGGTTACACCTACGAAATATAATACTGAGAGTATAACTCCTATAGTTGTTTCAATTACTCCTCCCGTTGTTCCTGGAGATATTATCCAAGCTATGATAAAAGCTCCCAAAACGCCCCATCTCCAATTCTTTCTCCAACTATCAGCCTTAACCATTCCGATGTAAGTTAGTATTGACATTACCAAAGGGTATTCGAAAGCAATTCCGGTAACCATCATTAGTGAGACTACTGTTGATACAAAAGCCCTTAAACTAAGCGTTGGCTCAACACCCAAGGCTGTAGTATATAAAACCACGAACTTCATCATTAAAGGAACTATTATAAAATAAGCAAAAAGAGAACCAGAAACAAAAAGCAATGCAGCAGGGAATACTATATATTTAACCAGCTTTTTCTCGTGTTCATATAACCCTGGAGAAACAAAACCCCATAGTTCTCTGAAAATTATCGGAAGGGAAATAAACAATGCTAAATAGAATGAAGTATATGCAGAGGCATATAAAGGATCGAATGGATTTAAGTTAAGTAATTTCATCCCTTTTGGTAGCTCATGGTGGATGAAAAATAACATTAGACTGTCTGCTAAGCTGTGGAATAAACTAGGATATAAGATGGGAATGGTATATCCGTCAATATTTATAGTAGTATATCCAAAGGCAAAAAATATTATGAATGCTAAAAAAAGACTTATAAGTCCTCTCCTTAGTCTCATTGCTAATTCTGCGATGTGCGACAAAAGAGGCTTCTCTTCATCCTTACGTAGTTCAGTTCTTTCCGTCACCTTTCTTCATCCTCTCTAATTCTAACCTTAATTTGGCTATTTGTTCTTCTAGTTCCCTTATTTTTTCGTTAGAAGCTTGTGTAGGTTTTTTTAAGTATCTATTATAGTAATCCTCTGATGAAATTTCCCTTGCTATGCTTTTAGGTATTTCGTTAGTTTCGTTTAACTCTCTCAATAACTCAGTCTTGAATTCGTTTTGTTTTCTCCTAAACTCCTCAATTGTTTTTCCGAGATTTCGTACAGTATCGGCTACGTCCTTTTGGCCCGACAGCAGTAGTATGGCTACTAATACTAATACTAGCGTATCGGATATATTCCCCATCATAATCAATCACCAAAACAAAAATTATAATAATAGTAATAAAATTGATATCTTATTATTTCCAATCTTTACCTTTTTTATTATTGTTGCTTCTGGGTTTGTACTTCTTGTTGCTTTTTTAGTTGCTCTAACTGCTTCTGTAATTCTTCAATTTGCTTCTGAAGCTCTGCAACTTTATCTCCTTGTTGCGTTACTGCTGCATTGCTTGGTTGCTGCATTTGTTGCATCTCCATTTCAGCTTCTAGTCTACCTTTTTTAAACTCTCCTATCGCTCTACCCATTGATCTAAATAATTCTGGGATTTTACTTGTGCCGAAGAACAATATGAGAGCCACTATTATTATTATGACCCAATCCGACGGATTACCAATCATATCCTACACCTTTAAATTTAATCTCTCTTGAGTAATTTATAAACTTTTTCTGTTTAAGAAAGACGAAGATAAGGTCTATTAACTCATTAATGATAATTCTATTCTTTACTTTTAGTTGTAATGTATTATACATCAGCGAAATATTTAGCAAAGTATAGGTTAACCCCGTTAACTAGAAAAGTTTAATTAGTATAATGTAATACCCCGTTAATTTAGAATCAAATTAACAAAGTTAATTTTGTGTAATAAAGACTTTCGTGCAAAAACTATTTAAGTAGGGGCAGTGAATCAAATATGACATGTCGTTCAAAATATCCAGAAGGGATTTCCTCAAGCTAGCACTAACTGCGACAATGCTTACTGCTCCGGAATGGGATAAGGCTGTTGCTAAAGCAGTTGATATGATAAAAAATGGCGATGTGAACATAGTATGGTTCGAAGCTCAAGCTTGTGAAGGAAATACAACAGCTATAATACAAGCTACTGACCCTTCAGTAGTGGAAGTATTATTTGGAGCAAGTCCGTTAGTAGGTCCCGGTAGCGTTAAAATATCCTTCTGGCCGTCTATTATGCCTCAACAAGGTGAGCAAGCAGTACAAATTTTAGAAGACGTAATAGCCGGGAATTACAATCCATACGTTCTTGTATTAGAAGGTAGTTTTCCGGACGAAACAACTGCACAACAATACAACCCCAATAACCCTGGATATTTCGGAATGCTGGGACCAAAGACGTTAAACCAATGGGTAGCAGAATTATTACCTAACGCTGTTGCAGTATTAGCAGTAGGTAATTGTGCATCTTATGGGGGGCTAATAGCCGATAAAGTTTACCAACCTCCGCCAAAGTTCATAACTCCTTCTTGGTCTCCGTCTCCCACTGGAGCTATTGGCTTTTTCGATGATCCTTTAAGAGGATATAAGGGATTATTAAGCAGATTCTATGAAGATAACTACCTAAATGCACAAGCAGGGGCTGCACCGTTCTATACATTTGTAAAGAATCCTAATGCTTATTTGGATATAACTCCTTCACCCTCAGCTTCGGTTAAGCCAGCAATAGCTGTTCCAGGGTGTCCTGCAAACGGTAACGGAATAATGAGAACTTTAGCAAATCTAGTACTATGGGCTGGCGGATTAGCTCCTCTTCCTGAATTAGACCAATATTGGAGACCGCTATACTTCTTTAAATATACTGTACATGAGCAGTGTCCTAGAGCCGCTTGGTATGCAGCAGGAGACTTTAGAACACAGCCCGGCCAACCTACTTCAGCTTGCCTATTTGAAGTAGGATGTAAAGGACCAGTATCAAATTGCCCATGGAATAAATATGGCTGGGTAGGAGGAATAGGTGGGCCTACAAGGACTGGTGCAGTCTGTATAGGCTGTACAATGCCAGGGTTCAGCGATTTATATGAGCCTTTCTATAAGCCGTTACAAGTTCCAGTACCATCGTCAACGCTCACAACGGCTGGATTAATAGCAGGAGGTATCGCTATAGGTGCGGTTGCAGGCATAGCAGAGAAAAAGATTGTTCAAAAAGGAAAATTGAGGGGATCATAATGCAGATCCCTTATGCTACATACCCGGTAGGTAATTCATTATATCCATTAGCTTTAGATCTCTTCGTTCCTACAGTGTTCTTTTTCTTCTTAGGGGCTTCATATAGGGTATTCAGATATTTAGTTACTTATCAAAAACCTTTCATTCCTTACCCAAGCTCTGAACTGAGACAAGTGAGTAGCTGGAATAAAATAGCAAATTTAGTAAATACTTTTGCAAATTCTAGCAGGGTTGGGATAAAGAGAAAGCCTGTAACTACTGGTGTAGGTTTATTGTTCCACATTGCCTTAGTCTTAATAATATTTTTGTTAGCTCAGCACATGGTATTTTGGGCATATTATATTCCTCCATATAGTGCATTATTTCCCTTAGCAATTCCGGAAAGCTCTGAGGACGGACTATTAGCATTGACAACTCCAAACCATGCCTCAATTACGGAGTTCGTTCATGATATATGGGGTCCATTAACGGTTATACTTAATGGACAATTCTTAACATTCTTCCTTATAATCTTCTTAGGAATTTATCTAGGTCATAAGCTACTGTTGGCAATAGAAGGATTATCTCTGAGGGCAGGAGATTGGTGGTTCTTCGTTTTGTTATACATTGATATATTGCTAGGATTTTTCGCTACTGCGCACATACCTAGCAACGTCTATTGGTACGATAACTTACTTGGAGCACATATATTAGTTGCTGAGATTATAATAGCAACTCTGCCTTTCACAAGAGGATTCCATATGTTCGAATTTTACTTAGGTAAGGTTAGAGAATGGTATTTCATGGTATATAGGAGGGGTGAGAAATAAATGTCAGTAACGATGGGACAAGAGTCAATTAACTTAGATGCATTAAAGAGAGCTATAGATGACGTGTTCTATTCTCAGATAGATTCTACAATATTATACTATTTGCAATCATGCGTAAATTGTAAGGCATGTGAGGCCGCATGTCCATTCACGCCGACCTCTTTAAAATACTCTCCAGTAAATAAGGCAGAGATAGCAAGGCAGTTATATAGATCTAGGTTTACAGTCTGGGGTAAAACTATTGGAAGGATAATTGGAGGAAGTAAGAAATACCTTAACTTGGAAGAAGCGGAAACTATGGCAGATTATGTATGGCACTGCACTAATTGTGGAGCTTGCATGTTCGTATGTCCTATGGCTATTGATAGCGGTGCCTTGATAGACCTATTAAGGCAAGTTGCCTTCAGGGCAGGAATGGCTCCGAAGATATATACTGATATAGAACAACTAGAGGTTTCAGGCAAATATTGGGACATTCCAGTGTTTAGGGACGCGTGGAATAATTTAATATTGAAAATGAAAGAGGTGATAGGGAAAGATATTCCGCTAGACAAAAAGAATTCGGAGGTACTGTTTTATGCAAGCATTTATGAAGCAATGGTGTACCCAGACGTATTAGTAAAGGTTGCAAAGATTTTGGATATGTTGGGTAAGGATTGGACTTTCATGTCTAAACCTTTAGGCATAAGACCGCCGGTAGGATTAGTAATTGGAGATAAGGAAGGAGCATTGAACGTAATGAAGAAGGTTTATGCTTATTTCACTGAGATGTCTCCAAAGTATGTTATGCTTACTGCAGGAGGATTTGAGTATCCAGCTCTAAGGTATACGATGCATGAAGTTCTTAAAGTGCAACCAAAGTACGAAGTAGTTCACGTTACTGAACTTCTTGCAAAGTGGTATGAAGCGAAAGAATTCGAGATAGAACCCATAGATGAAGTAATAACTTGGCATGACCCCTGTCAATTGGGAAGAAGAGGAGGAGTATTTGAAGCCCCAAGAGTTTTAATGAAAGCTTTATCTAAGAATTTTAAGGAACTACCAAGCCACGGCGTTAATAGCTTCTGTTGTAGTAGAGGTGGAGGAGGTTGTGGATTGCCAAGTATGGTCGAGAACATGGCTAAGGTTATAGGTATACCTATTAGCGAGAAGGATAAAAAGTTCTTGGATTCAACACTAGAGCCGTTAATAAAGGCAGGTAAAATCAAGGTTAATGAAATAAATAAGATAAAAGCTTCAGAGGTACTAACCGGTTGTCCCGTTTGCATAGAGTCTATAGGATTTTCCATAGACTATTATCACGCTAACGCTAAGGTTAATCACATTATAGAACTATTAGCAGATAGAATAAAGGTGACTAAAAAGTGATTTACGTTTTTTCCTTTCTTACTTATTTCCCATATTCTGTAAATGAGGTGAATCCACATGTCTAATCCCTTAACTATGAAAATAGATCCAATTACAAGGGTTGCAGGACATTTAGGTTTGACTGCAACTGTAGATCCAAATACAAGGCAAGTTATAAATAATCAAGCATACACATACGTAACGATGTTCAGAGGATTCGAGGTATTCCTAAGAGGAAGACAACCACCAGATGCAGTTCATATAACTTCGAGATCATGCGGGGTCTGTGGCGCAGCGCACGCTAATGCATCAGTTAGAGCAAACGATATGGCCTTAGGTGCAGTACCTTATCCACTAGGTCAAGCTCTAAGGAACTTAGCCTATGCAATGACAGACACGATTTATGACCATTCTATCATCTTGAACGTGTTAGAAGGACCAGACTTTTCTGCTGAAGTAATGCAACAATACTATCCATCTTGCTGGCAAGCAGCGCAGCAGACACAGGCTGAATACTCAGATATTCACGGATTTTCTACAATAGCGGATATAATGACTGCACTAAATCCATTTACTGGTTGGTTATGGCAAAAGTCTGTAAAATATCAGATAATAGCTAGAGAAGCAGGAGTACTAATATACGGAAGACATTCCCATCCACCAATGCTAATACCTGGCGGAATAGGTACAGATTTATCGGTGGGAGAATCGTTATTCACACAGTACATGTATAGGCTAACCAAATTAACAGCGTGGACTAAAGTAGTTATAGCAGCGTGGATGGATCTGGCAAACTTCTTAATAGATAATTGCGACTATGAGAAACAAGGATTAACTTATGCAGCGCCAACATACATAAGCAGTTACGGTTTCGAAAGTCCAGTACTCTACAGTAATCTAGGAGATAATTACCAAGACATATACAAGAATTATGATAGTTTGGCAAACACTGCCGAGGAAGGACCTCAAACTGTATTCAGAGCCACAATAGTTAGGGATGGAGAATTTCTGAGCAATAGCTTTATAGACCTTAATGTATCCCAGTTGGAGTTCGTTAACTCTTCATTCTATCACGATTGGGCTAAGATAACTTCGCCGTTCACAGAAACAGACCCTATAGGAAATACATTAGCTTGGGGACTCCAAGACTCTGATGGAGTTAATCTGTATATGTATCATCCATGGAATAAGACTACAATACCTAACCCCATGGCTCCGAACTTTATGGATAAGTATAGCTGGGACGCAGAACCAAGACTTGTGTGGAAAGATGGCGGGATGTGGGCCTACGAAACAGGACCTTGGGCAAGATTACACGCTGTAGCAAAATACCATCCACATAGCCCGATTGTAAAGAACGGTGAAATATCCATAGAGTTACCTACAATATCTGAATTACCCTCAGATTTACCGAGTGGTGCAGGGCCAGCCTGGACTGTAGAATGGATGCCGCCAGACTACTCCAGTACCTTGTCCAGAATTCTTGGTAGAGCTGTAGATATGGCTGCTGCAATATTTACTGCATGGGACAATCTAGAGTATGCTCTAGAAGTTTATATGAAGAATCAGTCTAACCCTCAAACTTCTAGGCCGTGGAAACAGCCATCATTCTCTTTAGGCGTTGGGCAATACGAAGTACCTAGAGGTACCTCTAGACATTGGATGGTAGTTAAAGATTATACTATAGCCAATTATCAGTATCACGCTCCAACTACAGCTAATGTCAGTCCAAGAGATAATAATTGCAATGGTCCATGGTGCATAAACGGACAAGCAATAGGACCTTTCGAAATGGCAGTGATAAACACAAAAATAATGGAAGAAGTTCCGCCAGATCAGTGGGTAGGATATGATTTCCTTAGAGCAATAAGAAGTTTCGACCCATGTCTAGTATGTGCTGCCCACTTCGAGATTAAAGGGAGGAATAAGAAGCTAGAACATATAATAACTCCAGTGTGTAATAGTTGATGACTAAAATGCTTACGCAACAAAAAATAGTCGTAAAAAAAGACGAAATTCCGCCAATGTCCATGGTAGAATACTACTTTCCTGCTCAAAAACCTTGGGAGAGAAAACCGGTACTAGTTATAAATTATAAGGGATCTTTTTTTGCAATTGAAGCTTTTTGTTCTCATGCAGGCTTGTCTCTAGAAGATGGATTCCTTACCGACGATGGTAGGGTAGTGTGCCCGTGGCATGGTAGTGTTTTTGATATAAAAACTGGGAAAGTAGTAGACGGGCCTGCAAAGAGGGATTTGAAAACTTATCATGTAGAAGTAAAAGGGGATGAGGTGATAATATATGAGTGAAATAAGCGCTTCAGGATTTACAGGATATTTTACAGTTAGACTAAATAATGAACCAGATTTGTATGCTATGGCAGGAAGGTTAGCTGGACTGGGATATTCAGTCTGCCAGATAAGATTAAGCGGCGCTACTGGATATGTTATAATACCGCTGGAAGACGGCAGTTTTGCTAAGAAGAACTTCGCTGACATATATTATCAACCAAGGACTTTTACCGTTGTATCTCACGAGTTCGGAAACTTTCAGTTGTCTGCGGGAGAATTGGTGAGAGCTTTAAGAGAGAGTGGAAATATTGGAGTTGATTATGCAGAATTAAACGTAAATTATGAAAAGAATTTTGACTTGAATTTGCCAAAGATCGAAGACTGGGACGTTAGAGGCTTCAATATATCTAAAGGTAGGGTTGAAGATAGGAACTATACTCTAGTCAGCTTCACAAGGATTAATGACGCAAATCCGAGATTTCTAATATCTATTTACTATAGGGGCAGTTATGAGGAGATCTCAAAAATAGTACAGTCATTAAGAGCTGAAATGGAGAGTATAAATTCATTTATAATAAAGATTTTTAAAGACGGAAAATTACTAATTAGGTGGTAGCTATGGAGTTACCAAAACAGATTGATGCATTATTTAGAGAGAATAGCGAACTCGCAAAATCTATTACAGAGCAAATTCATAAATTAGCTCCGATAGTTTCAAAAGAAATTGACAGAGAAAAAATTAAGATAATGAATTTTTGTGGGTCACATGAGTGGGTAACTACTCATTATGGATTAAGAGCTCTAATGCCAGAAACAGTAGAATTAATACCAGGACCTGGGTGCCCAGTTTGTGTTACTCCGTCCAGTGACATTGAGAACGTAATAAAATTAGCCATGGAAGGTTATACGGTTTATACTTTTGGGGATGTATTCAAGTTACCTACAGTTAAACATTATAAGAAGGACGAGGTAGGTAGCTTAGCTGCTGCCAGAGCTTTGGGGGCTGATGTAAGAATAGTTTACAGTTTTGTTGACGCAATAGAAGACGCTAAAAAGTCCGGAAAGCCTTCAGTATTTTTCGGTATAGGATTCGAAACTACTACTCCTAGCTATGCAGTATTGTTTGAGAAAGAAAAAGTTCCTAAAAACCTACTCTTTTATTCTTCGTTAAAACTCACAGCACCTGCAGCCGAATTTGCTGTTAGGTTACACAAGAGCAAGGGCTTAGTACCTGTTTCTGGAGTTATTGGTCCCGGTCACGTTTCTAGCATAATTGGTGCCATTAGCTGGGACTTTTTCCCTAGGGAATATAAAATACCAGCAGTAGTTACTGGTTTCGAACCAATAGATGTCTTAGCTGGAGTTCTAAAAATACTCCAAGACTTGCATTCAGGAGAGATAACTTACACGAACTTGGAATATAAAAGAGTAGTAAAATACCAAGGAAATGTGTTTGCACAAGTTGAAATAAATAAGGTCTTCAAACCAGTTGATGCCATATGGAGAGGCATAGGTTCCATACCGAAGAGCGGTTTGGATTTAAGAGAGGAATATTCCATGTATAATGCAAGGGAACAATTAGGAATAAAAGAGAAGCCGTGGGATTATGATTTGCCTCCTGGATGCAGATGTAATGAGGTAACCTTAGGTATTGCATACCCTACAGACTGTCCTATGTTTATGAAAGCCTGTACTCCTGCAAGACCTTGGGGACCGTGTATGGTGTCCATGGAAGGAGCATGTGCCGTTTGGGCCAGATTCGGTTCTACGGAAAGGATTACTAAAATTGTTTCGGAGGTGAAATAAGATGTGTTGGGCAGTTCCCGCAAAGGTAGTAGCTATTGATTCAGATGTGATAGCTGAAGTAGATTTAGGTGGAGGAACTATAAAGAAGGTTGCAATAGGTGTGGATAACCTTAAACCTGGAGATTATGTAATGGTTCACGCTGGAGTTATAATAGAAAAATTATCTAAGGAAGGAGTTATAGAGAATTTAAAATTCATAGCAGAAGAAATCCAGAGAACTGAGGAAATCATGGGCAAATCTGAAGAGGAAGCGAAAAAGGCCGCTGATGAGTTCTTCAAAGAAGCTATGAAAATTTTAGAGAGTTGATGAAGAATGTCATATAATAAAATACAGATTTCTCATGGTAATGGAGGTAAAGAAACTCAGCAACTATTACAGAGGCTCTTCTTTTCTAGACTTCCACTAGAGCTAAAGAGGGTAAAAGGAGGTGTGGGAATAGATTATCCAGACGATGGAGCAGTTCTCCAAAATAACCTTGTAGTTGCCACAGATTCTCACACTGTAAATCCCTATTTCTTTCCGGGTGGAGATATAGGATACCTTGCCGTCTCCGGTACCTTAAATGACGTAATAATGATGGGAGCAAAACCAATAGCCATGTTGGACTCAATTGTAGTTTCTGAAGGATTTCCAATTGATGACCTTGAAAAGATTACTGGATCTATGATAGAATTATTAAAAAAATATAATATTCCTCTGGTGGGTGGAGACTTTAAGGTAATCGAAGAAACGGCTATGAAGAATTCTATCATTATAAACACAGTAGGCCTAGGAGTTGTCGAAACTGGAAGTCCTATAGTAGACGCTATAAAACCTGGAGATAAAATAATTGTTACCGGGCCTGTAGGAGTTCACGGTGCAGTAATCGCTGCAATGCAATATAATATATCTACAAACCTTAAAAGCGATGTAAGACCATTGTTCGAATTACTTGAGGTATTTAACAAGTTTAAAGGCTATATTCACGCTGCAAGAGACCCTACAAGAGGCGGATTAGCCGCTACATTAAATGAGTGGGCACAGTTAACAGGTAACGTAATAGTAATTGAAGAAGCAAAAGTCCCAGTATTAGAGGAAGTTAAAGCCATAACCGAAATTACCGGACTGGATCCGTTAAATCTAGCCAGTGAAGGCGTTGGTGTACTAGCAGTGGATAGTAAAGTTGAGGATGAAGTTCTGGAAACTTTAAAAAGCTTAGGATTTGAGCCTGCAAGTATTGGATATGTAGTTGAACCTAAAAGCGAGAAAGGGATAGTTATTGCAAAGACTGCAGTAGGGGGAGCAAAAATATTAGAAATGCCCACAGGAGATATCGTACCTAGAATATGCTAGTGATGAAAAATGAGCGAAATAATAAAGCTTGTCCAAGAATTGCTAGCCTTTAAGGACGCAATTAAAGAGGAAATAACGAGACCAATAAAACAAGAATTACTCTCAGCAATTTACGACATAAAGACAACCCCTGAGGAGGTTAATTTGGATAGAATGCTTAAGGAATATGAGGCGAAAGATCTCCTAGATTTGATAAGAAAAATACGGGCTGGTAATAAATGAAGTTAGTTGTAGGTTTTATTCCCTTTTCTGCTACACCGGATGGATTAGTTGTAGAGAAAGTTTACGAGATGTGGAAAGATAAGGATTTTGTCCTAGACCTCGGTATGGATCCTATAGCCGCGGCGGAGGAAGTAAGAAAGTTATCCCCAGAAAAAGTATTATTAGTAGGAAGTAGTAGATATGCCCCAGAAGGTATAAGTGAAAAGGAAATAATTCTTGAGACTAAAGATAAGTGGGAAATGTTAGAATTATTAAGACCTGGATTAGACGGCAGGTATTATTTAGAAGACGTAGCTTACGGTCTTCTAATCTTCTCTGTGGTGAACAAAGTATACGCCTTATATTTTAGGGGAGATTATAATGACGAAAATATCGCAAAGCTTAATGCCAAGGTGGAGGAGAAGGTAAATTGGCTGTTAAAATCATAGGTCTAGGAAATAGACTTTACGGAGACGACGCAGTTGGTTCACTAACTGCTGCCTGCATGGAAGAATTGGGGTTACCTGCATTTGATGCTGGTGCTAATGGCTTTCAAGCTCTTTCGGCAATAGAAAATGGGGACATAGTATTTTTTATAGACATTGTGCAAATGGATGAAGAGGAAGGAATATTTAAGGTCAATTTAGACGAAGCCGATTTCGTAGAGATAACAGACCCGCATAGATTAACTCCGTTACAAGTATTATCTTTATCTGCAAGAGCTAATAACAGGCCTAAAGAGGCGTATATTGTGGGAATAAAACCGGAATACATAGACTGGCCTGGGATAAGCGACGCGGTTATAAAAAGACTGGAAAAAGTGCTACAGAAGTTTAAGAAATTCATTTCTACTTATGGAATTGAGGTAGATGTAGATAAAGTTATACAATGCGTAAAAAGTAAAAGCAAAGAACCTTGGTAGTGTTTACCCGTGACGTAACTTCTCACGGGCTTAATGGATCATACACCCTCCGAGGGAAACACCACCACCATTGTGAGCAGTCATCAGTTGGGAGATCATTAGTAAAAATACAGTGTAATATTATATAGACATAACAATATAATTGTTCAAAACGGTATTTAGAAATGATTAAAAATAACGATTCGTAAAAGTGTTACAGTCTTGCGGATGAAAACTTCTCATTATGATGCTGGAAGCAATTAGCAAACCTCATATTACAAAAATGGGATTAAGGGATGAAAGGGATGGATAACCCAAGAAAGTTTTTAGTAACTCCCCAGCTCGAGTGAAGGGCGAGAGTATGAAAGTCCCCTCAAATGGTTCTCTGACCCTCTTGACTACCCGTTTGTCCCTACACTTTCATTTCATTCATTTTATCTTCAATCATGATCAAGTGTAGGGACTTAGCCCTCAACCACCTTTTAGGTGGGTCATGGGACTCCTTAGAGCCCAACGGCACGGGGCTCACATCTCCGTAATCCCTCCCACCCTTTTGGGCATAGCCCACATCGGCGTGAGAGATCATCTTTTTATCGACAAAAGCATTATAAACGAATATAAAAAGTTTTCTATTAACATGAAAAAGGACTCAGCCCTTTGGAGGGAACCAAGAGGAAGTCAGCTAGCAGCTCTAGCAATGCGTAAACTACGAAAATTCCTAAAAATGATTACGATAGGCTTTCTTAGATTTCGCACAAAATTATTTTTGTGTATTTTTAAGGTTTCACTTTTCTTTTAGTGAAAGATTAAATACTAATCTTTCTTAACTAATATAGGATGAGCATAACTATAAGTGCTGAAGTATACTACGAGGAGGCAGAAGAATTACTTTCAAAGGGTGACCTTGTTCAAGCTTGTGAGAAGTATTATAAGGCTGCTGAGGAAGCAATAAAGCTCCTGGTTATAGAAAATAACCTAAAAGAAATAATTAAAGAGGTTGAAAATAAGGGAAGATGGGAAAGTGAAAGCTTATTTAAAGCTTCTAGATTGTTACGAAATAAATATCCCGAAATTGCAATTCAATGGAAAAACGCGTGGACTCTTCATGTTGAGGGATTTCATGAAATTAGTCTAAATGAGAAAGAAGTTATAAAATTGAAAGAAGATGTTAGAAAACTGGTTGTAATAGCCACCAGTTAAGAGTAAAATATACTTAATCATATATTATTTGTGAATCTAATATTCTTCTAATAATAACATGTACCTCACTATTGGGTCTGCAATCTTATACTCGTTCTTTTTCTATAAAATCCATTTTAAGTAAATTCTTTAAATCTCTAGAGATGGTAGACGTTGTTCTTCCCTTTCTGAACAATAACGTAATTTACAAAAAGCAGGGATTAAGGGAGCGAAAGCCTCGCCCTTTAGGGCGGGGAGGAAGTCAGAATATTCTTCCACTAGCCTTACCTAAATTGGCTATTTTAATGCGTAATGCGGGCTTCTAGAGAAAGCCTCATCTAATTCCTTCTTCACGATTTTAGAACTCAATGACTTTACCTCATCAATTGCTTCCTCCCCTTTCTCTAAATATAACTTACCTAAATACATCAACCAACCTACCTATACCGTCAAGTTCAGAGACAGCTTTATCTAACACTGAATCTTTAATCCTAACTCCTTAAAACCTGCCTACAAGGTCGAAAGGCTTTAATCCAACGCTTATGTAATACCTACCATAAAAGTCCTAACTTGGATCGTTTATACCTATGAAATCGTGTAGCAAACCTACTTCGCTTCCCGTGAGTATGCGTGAGCTAAAAGGGGTTTAACATCTACACTTAGGTATTGTGCTTCATCAAATACTTTTCCTAACTCATTTATTGCCTCAAAAACTCTTAGTTTAACTAACTTTCAAATCTTAACTAGAGACCATAATGATACTGCTACGCTATCCATGGACATTGCCAATGCTGCATATTCTGGAGGTAAATATAACGTAGGATAAAGTATCCCTGCAGCTATCGGCACTAGTATAGAATTATAACCAAATGCCCAGGCTAAGTTTTCCTTTATTTTCCTCACAGTTAACTTGGAGTACTCTAGTAACGTGAGTAAATCTCCTACCTTAGGAATAATAATATCTCCAGCATATTTTGCAATGTCAGTTCCTGAGGAAATAGCGATTCCAACATTAGCTTCTTTAAGAGCAATTGCGTCGTTCACTCCATCTCCTATAAAGGCAACTATCCTCCCTTTATTAACTTCACTTTTAACCAACTCCGCTTTTTCGTCTGCAGATAATCCCTTTATGACCTCAACTCCAAGTTCTTTACCAACTTTTTCAGCATTTTCGCTTGTATCTCCTGTGGCAATAATTATCCTCTTCCCCATTCTCTTCAAGTGCTCTATAACTTTGACTGCATCTTCCCTTATTTTATCTTCCAAGTAAAAAGACGCTGAAACTTTACCGTCAACGCAAACTAATACGTCTCCTTTACCTTCTCCTTCACAGTTCTGCAATACGAACTCCCTTTTGCCTACAATAACGTCATGACCGTTAACTTTACCATAAACTCCAGAGCCAGGAAATTCTGTAAAATCCTTAACCTCAAATGACCCGTTAGAAATCGAAGATATTGCCTTAGCTACGGTGTGGTTGCTCATTTTTTCTAAAGCAGAGGCGTAAGATATTGCGTCTTTATCTCCTTCAGCCCTTACACTTATCTTACCTTCAGTAATAGTCCCAGTCTTATCAAAAATGAAAGTATCGACTTTTTTCAGCGTTTCTAAACTTTCGCCGTTCCTCACTATTATCCCCTTTTTTGCCAACCTATTTACGGAAGTTAATACAGCAAGTGGTGTAGCTAAACCAAATGGGCAAGGGCAAGCTGAGGCCAAAGTTGCTACAGAGAATAACAAGGATTCCTCTGTGCTATATCCTAGTATAAATCTCCAAACTACGAACACTATTGCCGATATTCCTATTATTAAGGGAGTAAATATTGACGCAACCTTATCTACCAAGTTTTGTATAGGTAACCTTGCAGTTTGTGCTTGGTTTACTGCCTCAACAACTTGTGAAATGTAAGTCCTCTCTCCTGCCCTAGTAACGTAAACCTTTAGGTAACCGGAAATTAAAGTCGAACCTCCTATTACTGCATCTCCTTTCTTTTTCTTTACCGGTAAACTTTCACCGTTTACTATGGATTCATTAACTTCTCCACTACCTTCATCAACTATTCCATCTGCGGGTATTACTTCTCCTGACTTAACTATAATCTCGTCTCCTACTTTTAACTCGCTTGCTTTAACTATTCTTCCGTCAGCTAACGTTGCTTTCACTTCCTTTAGTGAAGTTATTTGCACTGATATCCTTTCCTTCAAGTAAGCTTCCAGAGTTTTTCCTATTAATATGAAAGAGATTAAGAGAGAGGCAACGTCAAAGAACACTTGCTGATGAACTATTAGGGCATAAACGCTGTAAAACCAAGCTACGTTAGTTGAGAGGGAAACTAAAGTATCCATGTTTGCAGTTTTATTCTTTAATGCCCTATACGCTCCTAAATGATACCTTAATCCTGCGTAGAATTGAACAGGAATTGAGGTAAGGAATGCTATGAAAAGTAATCCGGAGTATTGGAAATATAATGTAGGAATTGTAAAAATCCATGCTATAATGAGTCTCTCAAGCATTTCTTTAACTTCACTCTTGTTAGTTACTTCGCTCTTAACCTTGGTCACTTTGTGCCCAGTCTTTTTGTAGATTTCTTCAGCCAACTCGTCTGAGGTTATGGAGTAAGGATTGAACTCCACTATTACGTAACCGTTAGTTGGGTTAACGCTGGCTTTTATTACTCCTTTTATCTCCTCAACTTTTTCCTCAATCTTCCTTGCATCCTCAGGGTTAATGTCTACCTTAAAGCTGATTTTCTGTGTAACAACGTCATAGCCCGCCTTCTTTATTGCCTCAACTATGTCCTTAAGTCTTGCGTTCTCAATTTCTACTCTAGCAATTCCAGAAGCGAGATTTACGTTTGCGTCTTTTACTCCTTTTACGCTCTTAATTGATTTAGATACAGTACTTACGCAAGTAGCACAATGCATTCCGACTACTTTCAATTCCTCCTCTTTCTTTATCCTTAATTTTTCACCCTCCTCTTTACTCATTGGGCATTCCCTTAGGCCCTTCCTTTAAGTACTTCTCAGGATCTTTCTGGAAGGCTTTCATGCAATGGGGTGAACAAAAGTAATACACCTTACCTTTATACATTGTCTTATACTTAGAGTTTTCATCTACTTCCATTCCGCAAACCGGGTCTATCATAATTTTATATATACTTTCGTCTCTTTTAATATTTTATTTTTAACAAATAGTAAAAAAGAGAAAGAAATATTAGGTTCAAAATGTAAAATGACTTACGTGAACTATGAAACAAATGAAGTAAAACTTGGGGATCTTGAATACAGAGTGTTACAACTGTTGAAGGAGAACTCTAGAATACCAGTAAGTGAAATTGCAAAGAAGCTCAAAGTGAGTAGATCTACAGTATCTAGGATTATTACTTCTCTCCAAGAAAAGGGAATAAAATTTACTGTAGAATATAACGAAGGAGTAACAGCCTTTGTGGTAACGAGTAAATGTCCTCAAAATGCTGAATGCTTTGAACTGATAGACGGAAATATAATGGCAGTTATTCATGCTAGGGATTTAAACGAGCTCGAGGAGGAACTCAAAAAGATAAATGATGAGAAGAAGTACTTATTTCTCTCGCATAAAAAGGTTGGTAAAATCAACGTTAGAGTTGAGATGAGGTGTGATTATTGTGGTGGAGTAATTAGGGGGTCTCCTTTAATTCTTAAAAAAGGTAGGAAAACTTATTACGCTTGTTGTAAAGCCTGTCTTGATGGGCTGAAAAATAAACTAAAGTAATTGGTGTTTTTCTAAATACATCTCAACATCCATAATTTTATTTCTCCTATTCTATCCTCTTTACTCAGATTTATTCCATATTTTTCTAACCTTTTCTACCAATTCTTTCGCTTTATTTTCCTCTAATGGGTACATTGGAGGTCTAGGTACTCCAACGTCATAGCCTTGAAGTTCTTTCACTAGGTAGTACATTGAGGAGATCTTACCGTAGGGAATCGTAGTTCCATCAATTTCGTCTATCTTTAACTGCAAATCCAGTGCTTTTCTCATGTCTCCAGCCTTTATGTATTCTCTCAACTGAGAGAATAATTCTGGCATGTAATTCCCTGCACCTACTACTGTGCCGTCTAGAATGCTAAGTGAAGCAATTGCGAGATTTTCTAAACCGTTGTACGTCTTTATTCCTAATTCCTTGTACCTTATTGTGTGAGCAAAATCAGGATTAGTATCCTTAACGCCTTTTATACAGTCTATTTCCTTAGCAAGGTTTACATCAACGTCCTTACCAGTTGCCCCAGGATAATTATAAAGGTAAACGGGGTGCTTGCTCGCTTTACATATTTCCTTGAAGTACTTTACTATGAAATCCTTTGGAATTGAAAAATAAAAAGGAGGATAAGAGGCAACTGCAATTAAATCCTTCTCATTAGCATAATTTACTAACTCCAAAACTTCCTTCATATTAAGGGAACCCACTTGGAATATTACCTTATTAGTAACGTCGAGAACGTAGTCCAACATTTTCCTTTTCTCATCTTTAGATAACGCAGGACCTACACCAGTTGTGCCGTTAACGAAGATTATATCAACTCCTTTCCTTAACAAGTTCTCCACGTGAGTCTTAACTTTCTCTCCGTCGATTTCTCCTTTTTCATTAAAAGGAGTTAGAATAGGAACTATAATCTCCATTTAGTATCCCCTCCAAGTGTTTTTAACCACCCAAACCGGTTCTTCTCCAACTTCTAAAGGAATTGGTTCGGCCTTAAGTTCTTCCAAGAGCTTCTCGTTAACGTCAACTCCTATACCCGGCTTTTCCGGAACTTTTACGTAACCGTCTTCTACTGGAGTCCCGTTATAGACCAGGTCTCTCTTCCATTGAGGGAACCAATCGTAAAAGTTCTCCAGGATTAAGAGGTTAGGAATAACTGCACTTAACTGAATAGAGACAGCGTTCTGTATAGAACCAAAAGCGTTATGGAATGCAATTTCTACGTCGTTTGCCTCAGCTAAAGCTACCACTTTCCTTGCAATTGTAACTCCACCAATGTTTGTAATGTCTGGCTGTAAAACGTCAGCTAGCCTATTATCTATGTAGAACATAGCCTCCTTTAGGCTTATTAACCTCTCTCCTAGGGCTACTGTAACCTTAGTTGATGAACGATACTTTTTATAACCTTCAATGTCCTCGTGATGAACAGGCTCTTCCATGAAGAGTGGATTGTATTTTTCCAGTACATGCGCAATTTTTATTGCAGAATTAGCGTTAAACCTACCGTGATGTTCAATCATGATGTAAACTTCGTCTCCTACAGCTTCCCTTACAGCCTTAACCCTTTCCTCTGCTTCTCTTAATCCTTTCTCGTCTATCCAATCGTAATATTGGCCAAAGGGATCAAACTTTAGCCCTTTATAACCCATTTTTACAACCTCCTTTGCTTTGTTTGCGAAGTCCTCTGGGGTAACGCAATCTGAATACCAGCCGTTAGCGTAAACTAAAACTTTGTCTCTAAACTTTCCTCCCAAAAGCTTGTAAATAGGAGAACCCAACTCCTTACCTAAAATGTCCCATGAGGCAATATCTATTGCAGAAACTGCTGTTGCGGATTCAAAAGACCTAGCCAAGTAAAAATCTTGTTTATACCATTCGTGGTAATTTTTCTCGACTTCCTCCACTTCTTTTCCTATAAACGTCTTTGAAACTTGTTTTATTGCGTTATATACCGAAATTACCCTCAGCGTAGGAACAGCTTCTCCATAGCCTACTGCACCGTTAGATGTTGTAACTCTGACTAAAATCATTGTTGAAGCCCAGGTTGCTCCTCCTTTCTCTTTAGAAGTTAACACGATTGGTTCTATTTCTTGAATCTTCATACAAAATAGTCGAAGCAAATAATCTTAAACTTTATTCCTTTAATTTATTCATGAGATTTTTCATAACCGGAAAACCTGGAGTTGGAAAGACCACTATTTTAATATACGTAGTAAAAGAATTAATTAAAAGAAACTACACGGTTGTAGGATTTTATTGTCCGGAAGTAAGGGAAGGGGGAAGGAGGATAGGATTTAAGATAGTCAGCATTCCTACAGGGAAGGAAAGATGGTTAGCCAAAGTTGGAGAAGGCAAAATTAAGGTAGGAAAATATGCAGTGCAAGATGAGGCTGAGGAGGTGGTTAAGGACGTTAAAGATTCTCTACCTAAAGCTCAAGTTATAGCTATAGACGAAATAGGCCCCATGGAGTTGTCTATGCCTTTAATAAAAAGCTTAATAGACGAAGTACTAAAGCTTGATAAACCTTTAATTGCCGTAGTCCACAGGAATGTAAAACTTAACGTTGACGGTAAAACTTACATAGTTACTGAGGAAAATAGGGATTCACTAAAGGAGAAAATTCTAAATGAGATTGTTAGAACTTTAGGCTAAGAGAAGATCCTAGAAATTTATAATAAAAAGACTAGTTAAAGTTTCTTAAGTCTAGAGATACTACATAAATATTAACTCGTCTTAATAAAAAAGAACGCGTCCATTCCTTCAAGTTACTCCTTCTATTTCCTTAACTAAGTTAACGATTTCGGCATGAACAAAAACTTGAGGGAAATTACCAGTAAATTCCTTCTTTTCTACGTCAACGTGCTCTCCAACTAAATGAAGGCTTCCCGCAATTCGTTCAATGTCGGATATAATTTCCTTAACTTCCTCAGTCCTTCCTAGCCTTACGTAGACCCTAGCAAGCCATAAAGTAGTTAAAAGGAAAGGATGCTTCGCCTCTCCCATAAAGTCTCCCTTATATCTTTTTACAAAATTCCCCACCTTTAGTTCTTTCTCTATTTTGGAAAGAGTGTTTAGGAACAATCCATCCTTTTCGCTTATGAAGCCGTAAAGAGGTGCAGAAAGTATTGATGAATCTATATCTTCGCTACCCGCAAACCTTGCAAGGTAACCGTTAGAAACGCAATTTTCTAAAACCCATTTTCTGATTTTCTCTTTACTTTCCTTCCACCTATCTTCTTTGCCTATATACTCTGCTAGTTTTCCTGCCCTATCTAACGCAACCCACATCATTATCTTAGAATGAGTATAATGCTTAGGCTCTCCTCTATCTTCCCATATTCCGGAGTCCTTAATTAGCCAATTTTCTGAAATCCAATCAGCAATATGTTCAATCTTATCAAAAACATCTTTAATAAGTACTGTATCTCCGGTCTTTTCAAAGTACTTGTAAAGAGCATTCATGAAGAATCCTTCAACGTCGAGTTGTATTTGCTTTGATGCTGCATTACCTACCCTCACTGGTTTTGAATTTTTATACCCAGATAACCACATTAATTTCACTTCTGGCGGAGGAATTGTACCCTCCACAGTGTATAGGGGATAATAGAAAGGTTTTGAAGTAAAATTAACCAAGGATAAAAGGAAGTTGAGTATCCTTCTAGCTTCTACTATAAATCCTGCATTAATTAAAGCTTCAGCAGTAATTGAAGAATCTCTTATCCAAGCAAATCTGTAATCCCAATTTCTAGAGCCTCCAACAACTTCCGGCAAAGAGGTTGTAGGGGAGGCAATTGATGCTCCAGAAGGAGAATAAATGGAACCTAAAAGTACGTAGACTGAAGATCTATAGAGGTCTTCGTATACCTTAGATCTAACGTTAAAGCTTTCCCAATATTTTATGGTCTTTTCGAAAGGTTTCTCAAAGTCCATTTGCAGAGCTTTCCCTCTCTCGCTAAACGCTCCGTGCTCCTTATCAGTTGCGTAATTCGCTACTAAGAATCCTTTTCCTTCAGAAAACCTCCAAGTGAATGAACTTTCTCTACTAACTTTTCCGTCCCATTTATACAAGAAAGCTACGCAATCTCTTCCCTTAGGGTTAACGAACCTATCCCCTAATATTATTGGCCTATAAAGGGCGTACTTAAAAGCCGGTTTGAAAACCACTGTAAATGGCACATCGCTCTCCACTTTCCTTATTATTACAGTCTCGCCAAGAGGAAGTAAATCGGTAACCTTTAGCGAACCGCCCCTTTCTGTTTTTACTTCAGTAGTTAAAACTAGTGGATGTTCATAATATTTTTTAATACTTTCTATTTTCTCAGGGAGTATTGAGAATTCTCCTCCGTCCTCATCTAGCAATTTAGCAAAGATAGATGGAGAATCAAATTTTGGCACAGGAAACCATACTATTGAAGTCCCTTGTATAATGGCTGATGTTATTTGATTAGAAATAAAACCCAATTGCATGTTTAAAAGTAGTGCCCAACTTATTTAATATCTTCATGAAAGGGCTAGCCTTTATTTTCATTTTATCCTTAAAGGAAGATCAAGAACCCGAGTTAGCTGAGGCATTTAAAAGAGTTGATAAAATGAAGGACAAACCTCGCCCTTCCAGGGCGGGGAGGAGTTCAGAGAACAAAGTTTCTCCCAGAGAATCTGAGGAGATATACATAGCATTAGAAAAAGGGGAATTCTAAAGTATTCGGGCTTAATAGCAATCGTTATTACTTTAAGTTAATTTTCTTATCCTTTGGAAAATTCACGAGCATAGAACTCATAGTTTTTGGATATTTGTTCGAGCTAATTGTAGTAATTTCAATTTTTCTTACATTAAAAAGTAAGTCTACTTTTTCCTCTATTGTGAAGTAATATTTACAGCTAGTCTGCCATTATTTTTATTTGATCTATGGATAATAGTGATTATTGGAGACGTAATAAAGACGATTGGAATATCGTATTTTATATATAAATTTAAGTAATTTTTTTAAAAAAAATAACACAATATTAATAATTCAATGTTTAAACAACATTCGAGTTAACATTCTAGCTATAAGAGCTTTATTTACCAAAATCGTGGGGCTTGAAGTTAAAACGGATTTTTATTGTAATTTATATTAATCGTTACTATCTAGTAAAAATTTCCATATTGGTATAAAATTTATCTCTCTTATCTTGTCCTCATAGTCCCAAGTTATTACGATCTTGTCCCTAGCCTTGACCTTGTTTAGCCCTTCAATTTCCCTTTTAGGAATTTCGTCCTTTCCAGAGGCGTAAGTAACTTGGATTGCTTTATCCCTTGTGAAAAAATCTATTTCGTAGTTATCCCCTTTAAAATAAAAGAGATTTTCTCCCATCCTAGATAATTTTAAGGCAACAAGGTTCTCCATTATCCTTCCCTTTGAACTGTCGAGTGCAATTGAAGATATGAACCCTGGGTCTACAACGTAGACTTTCTTTGGCGAAGTAATACCTTCCCTAGGTTTGTTTGTGAACCTTTCGGATGTTATTATTACGTAAGCGTTTACAAGACCATTAAACCATTCCTCCACTGTGTTGTTGCTAAGTTTTAGTGTTTTAGATAGTTTGGACAATGAAATTTCGTTAGAATAATACTTTATTACGTTAACGGCAAAGGCTTTGAATAGTTCTATCCTCTTAATCCTTAACCTTTGCACAACGTCCTTATACACAATGTCTGAAAATATTGAGAAAATGAAGTCCTCAGAGATCTTTAGTACTTCAGGAAAGCCTCCAACTCTCATATAATTTTCTAACTCCCTTTTAATAACTCCCTCTGATGGCGTGGTAAATGTATCTTTTATTCTTTCGATTTTAACTCCTTTAAACCTCAGATATTCGGAAAAGGAAAAGGGGAATAAAGTGAAGTTTATATGCCTTCCAGTTAAGGCAGTTGCCAGTTCTCCAGAAAGGAGTTTTGAATTACTCCCAGTTATTATTATCCTCTTTCCTTCTTCCCTCAGCCTATTTACAAACAATTCCCAGCCTTCCACGTTTTGAATTTCGTCAAAAAGGAAATATTCTACCTCACCAAATAACTCGTAAATAGCCTTTTCCACTTTATGTAAATCCTCAACTTTAATTCCAGCTAGTCTATCATCGTCAAAGTTTATGTACCCAAAATTTTCTCCTCTTAATAACATTTCAGCCAATGTTGACTTTCCACTCCTCCTAACTCCAAGTATCGCAAGGACGTTGGGGTGAGAAAGATATTTTTTCAAATTTGGAACATCTCTCTCTATAATTCTTTCATTTTCAAATTTTCTTTCTAGTCTAGCTCTCTGGTCTACCAACACTTGTTTTATTTCACTCACAGTATATAATTCTCCTTGTTATTTATAAGCTTATGCAGTATACTGCATAAGAATTACGTAAAGCTTATATAGTATACTGCATAAGAATAATTGAATAAATAAATGTTATATTCAAATAATTGTTATATGGCTATTATATTTAATTGAAAATCCTCTAAACTATTTAACGCTCTATAAAAGGCGTTAAGATTGGTTTAGTAATAAAATGAACGACAAACCTCGCCCCTTCTAGGGACGGGGTAAAGCTATTTAACCTTCAACAATGACTATTCGTCATTGCACCCTCCTCTGGTCAACTTTATGAGGAGCGGTAGCCAAGTTCTACTCCCGCAATACCGGAGGAGGGTGTCTACGAAGTTAAATACTCAGAAAAGAGGGCAAACGTAGTCCGTCTTCTTCCAAATGGTTTTCAAGAAAGAAAACTGAGGAGATTAGCTAATCTCTCTGCAAAGCTCTTCAACGAAGTTAACTATGAAAGAAGACAACAATTCTTTCACGAAGGGAAAGTAGACTTTAAGGGAACGTGGAACAAGTACTACGAGAAGTATAAGGACAAATTGGGCGTTAATGCTCAAGCTGTCCTTCAGAAGAATAATGAAGCTTGGTCATCATTCTTCTCCTTGTTAAAACTGAAGAAGGAGGGAAAACCACCACACATGAACCGCGTTTCTCCGCCTATATACTGGAAGGACAGAGAAGCAAGGAAAAGAAAGCTAATACTAATTGCAGAAGTTCAATCGTTAGCTGACAGAACCAGAAACATTGGCGAGGGTGAAGCATATCTGGAATTGTTAAGGGAGAAGAGGAGGTTGTTTAAGAAACTAACAAGACGCCTTCTTCACCTCTACCGTAACTTAGCCTCTCACCTTATTAAAACACTCTACGAACTAGGAGTATCGACAATTTACTTAGGTTACCCATTCAATATTGTGAAGGAGAAGGGTAATAAGTTCACACTGAATATGTGGTCTTACCATAAGTTAATGGAATCCATAGAATATGGTATGAAAGTGTATGAAGTCGTTGAGTACAATACGTCAAAGTACTGTGCTTATCATGGCGTGGAAGTTAAGAGGAACCCAAGAGGAGTAGTTATTTGCCCCAAGGGGCATAAACTTCACAGCGATTTGAATGGTGCGTTAAACATTCTAAAGAAGGCAACAAGAATACTCGTCAAAGTCCATGTAGTTTAACGCTTTCATGGAATAGCTAACCTTTATTCTTATTAAATC